>JAJXWZ010000010.1 GCA_021781345.1 Pseudomonadota bacterium | reverse complement strand
GGAAACAACCTGCAGAATGTCGACCTGGAAATCCCCGCCGGCCTGTTCACCTGCATCACCGGCGTGTCGGGTTCCGGCAAGTCCACGCTGGTCAACGACACCCTGTTCCGGATCGCGGCGGTGGAATTGAACGGCGCGTCGACGCAACCGGCGCCGTACGACGCGATCGAGAAACTCGACCTGTTCGACAAGGTGCTGGACATCGACCAGTCGCCGATCGGACGCACGCCGCGTTCCAATCCGGCCACCTACACCGGCGTGTTCACGCCGTTGCGCGAACTGTTCGCGCAGGTGCCCGAGGCGCGCGCGCGCGGCTACCAGCCGGGCCGCTTCAGCTTCAACGTCAAGGGCGGACGCTGCGAAGCCTGCGAGGGCGACGGCCTGATCAAGGTCGAGATGCACTTCCTGCCCGACGTGTACGTGTCGTGCGACGTCTGCCACGGCAAGCGCTACAACCGCGAGACGCTGGAGATCCACTACAAGGGGCACACCATCGCGGACGTGCTGGACATGACCGTCGAGCAGGCGCTGGAAGTGTTCGCGCCGGTCCCGCAGATCGCACGCAAGCTGGAAACGCTGATGGACGTGGGCCTCGGCTACATCAAGCTGGGCCAGAGCGCGACCACGCTGTCGGGCGGCGAGGCGCAGCGCGTCAAGCTGTCGAAGGAACTGTCGCGCCGCGACACCGGCAACACCCTGTACATCCTCGACGAGCCGACCACCGGGCTGCACTTCCACGACATCGAACAACTGCTGCGCGTGCTGCATCGCCTCGTGGACGGCGGCAGCACCGTGGTGGTGATCGAACACAACCTCGACGTGCTCAAGACCGCCGACTGGATCGTGGACCTCGGCCCCGAGGGCGGCGCGGGCGGCGGGCGCATCATCGCCACCGGCACGCCGGAGGACATCGCGGCGACGCCGGACTCGTACACCGGGCAATTCCTCGCGCCGATACTCGAGGCGGTGGGAACCTCGAAGCCGTCACGCAGGAAGAAGCGCGCATAAGGCCATGGGTTGGAGTGCTGGGAAAATTCATTCGACCGTCAATTCGGGGCTGCCCGCGCGGTTTGCGGGCGCAACCCGGAATCCATGTTTTCAATCAGCCCAAGACCGGAACCTGATTCCGGGTTCCATCGCCGAAATGATCGGCAATGGCCCCGGAATGACGAGAGTATGTTGCTCCGCATCTTGGCCAACGGAAGCAGGCCACTGACATGAACAACGACAAGCAAAAGACGCCGTCCAGGCACGCACCGCGCAAGCGCGACAAGTCCGGCAAGACAGTCGCCAAGGCCAAATCCCCGGCGAGCGCGCCGCGAGCGAAACGCGACGACCGTGCGCATGCTGCAACGGAAGCGCAGCGCGAACGGCCACCGCAACCCGAACCACAGCGACCTGCGTCACTGCCCGGGCTCGCCGCGATCCCGATGCACGTGCGCTGGCGCGACCTCGACGCCTTCAACCACGTCAACAATTCGTCCTACCTGACGTTCCTGGAGGAAGCGCGCCTGCAATGGCTGCGCACAGTGCCGGGCGAATGGTTCCACGCACACGCGATGCCGGTGATGGCCGCGGTGGAACTGCACTACCGCAAGCCGATCGAATGGCCGGCCGAGGTCGACGTGCAATTGAGCTGCGAGCGGATGGGCCGTTCGTCGGTGACCATCGGCAACCGCATCGTCGACCGCAATGATGCCTCGATCGTGTACGCCGACGGCAACGTGGTGATGGTGTGGGTCGATCCCGCGACCAGCGCGTCGGTGCCGTTGCCCAGTGCGATCCGCAACGCCTGTGGCGAACACTCTGGATAACCTGCCGCACTCGGCAGCTTGCGACGGTTCTTCAGAGGTTCGCGCTACTTGCCTCGTTCTGCATGTTGCTCTTCCAGCGTCAACGCCACCTTGTCGCGCAGGTACACGGGCAGCGCCTGTTCCGGCGGCACGCCCTTGCCGGCCGCGAACAGCGGCGCGGCCAGGCGCGCGACGTCCTGCGCCTGCGGGAAACGTCCGCCGTCGGTCCAGCGCGGCGCGGACGCCAGGCGTTCGCTGATCGCATCGCCGTAAGCGTGCCAGCCGGTGCCGATCACGTTCCAGGCCTCGGCTTCGGGCACCGTCAAATCCGACGCCGCAAGCACGCGCTCCGGATCCAGCGGTTGCACCAGACCCGCCGCATCGAAGCGGAACGCGCCCGCGTATATTTCCTCGCGACGCGCGTCGATCGCGGCCAGGATCGCCGCGCCATTGTCCGGCGCCTGCATCGCCAATGCGGCCAGCGACGACACCGGGACCACGGGAATGTCCAGCGCCAGCGCCAGTCCCTGCGCGACGGAGATCGCCAGGCGCACGCCGGTGAACGCGCCGGGGCCGCGTCCCACCGCGATACCGTCGAGCTGCCGACGGGTCATGCCGGCCTCGGCCAGCAGCGCTTCCGCCATCGGCAGCACCAACTCGGCATGGCGGCGCGGCGCCAGTTCGCTGCGGTCGATCAGCGCGCCGTCGTCCAGCAACGCAACGGAGCAGTTCTCGGTGGCGGTTTCGATCGCGAGCAGTTTCATGCCGGTATTTCCTCAGACGGCGACTGCCGCGGTTCGATGCGGGTGCCGTCCGGGTCCATGCTCCCGCCGAAACCCGTCCCCCTTGCCATCATGCACCCCCGTCGGCGAAAAACGCCTGCACGTCTTCCAACGCGCGCGTGCGCGGCATCGGCGGCATGCTGGCGAGGAACAGCTTGCCATAGGCGCGGGTGCCGATGCGCGGATCGCACAGCACCAGCACGCCGCGGTCGTGGACGTCGCGAATCAGGCGTCCCGCGCCCTGCTTCAACGCAATCGCCGCGGCCGGGATCTGCCAGTCGCGGAACGGGTTGCCGCCCGCGCGGCGCACCGCGTCCAGCCGCGCCTGCAGAACCGGATCGTCGGGCGACGCGAACGGCAGCTTGTCGATGACGACCACGCTCAAGGCCTCGCCGGCCACGTCCACGCCTTCCCAGAAACTGGCCGCGCCCAGCAGCACGCCGTTGCCGGAATCGCGGAAATCCGACAGCAACTGGTGGCGCGGCGCAGTGCCCTGCACGAACAGCGGCCAGGGCGCATCGGCCAGAAGCTCCGCCGCCAGCCGCAACGCGCGGTGCGAGGTGAACAAGAGAAACGCGCGGCCCTTCGACGCTTCCAGCACCGGCCGCACGGTCTCGATCACGCGCGCGGTGTAATCGCGCGCCGCGGGTTCCGGCAAACCTTGCGGCAGCCAGCACAGGGCCTGGTGCGCGTAGTCGAACGGACTACCGAGGTCCAGCATCACCGGATCGACCAGTCCCATCTGGCGCGTGAAGTGCTCGAACTGCCCGGCCACCGCCAGCGTCGCCGAAGTGTGGATCCATGCGGCCTCGGTTGCGCTGCGCAGCGCCTGCAACTGCGGCGCGAGGTCGAGCGGCGTCGAACTCAACTCGAAGCCGTGGTCGGACAACTCGAACCAGCGCACTTCGTGCTCGCCGTCGGTCCCCATGATGCGCTGCAGGCGCTGGTCCAGCAGCGTGCAGCGCGCGTGCACGCTGGCCAGCCCCTTGGAGCGCTCGGCCTGCCCGGCCAGCACGCCGGCCAGGTCGTCCAGCGCCTCGCCCAGGTTTTCCAGCGCCTCGGCCGCGCCCGCGTCGGCTTCAAGTTGCGCGAAGGCACCGCGCTTGGGCAGCATGTCGAACGCCAGCCGTGCCTTGCGCAGCGCATCGTTCACGTTGTCCAGCGCCGGTTGCAGCAGCGCCAGCGCACCCGCCTGGCCGGCGCACTCGGCCAGCGTGTCGGCGGCGAGTTCCTTCACCTGGCGCGCGCTGATGCCGACAGAAAAATACTGGCCCGCCAGTTCCGGCAACTGGTGCGCCTCGTCCAGCACGTAGGCCTCGGCTTCGGGCAGGATCGCGCCGAAGCCCTCGCGTTTCAGCGCTAGGTCCGACAACAACAGGTGATGGTTCACCACCACCAGGTCGGCATCCTGCGCGCGGCGGCGCGCCTTGAAGACGAAACAGTCGTCGTAGAACGGGCACTCCGTGCCGAGGCAGTTTTCCGCGGTCGAGGTGACGCGCGGCCACAGCGGCGAACCCTCCGGCACCTCGGCCAGTTCGGCCAGGTCTCCGCTGCGCGTGCGAGCGCCCCACGCGCGCACCTTCTGCAGATCCTCGACCTGCGAGCGCGACTTGAACTGCCCCGACTCCACCGTCTGCTGCAGGCGGTAGCGGCACAGGTAATTGGCGCGGCCCTTCAGCAACGCGACGTCCGCCTTCGCGCCCAGGATCGAACGTACGCGCGGCAGGTCGCGATGGAACAACTGGTCCTGCAGGTTGCGCGTGCCGGTCGAGACAATCACGCGCTTGCCCGACAGCAATGCGGGCACGAGATACGCGAAGGTCTTGCCGGTGCCGGTGCCGGCCTCGACCACCAGCGCTTCCTGGTCGTCGATCGCCGTCGCCACAGCGTCGGCCATGCGCTGCTGCGTCTCGCGCGGCGCGAAATTCGGCACCTCGCGCGCGAACGGACCGTCCGCGCCGAGCAGCGCGGAAGCGGCGGGATCATCGACCGTCGGATTCATCGCACAAGTATCGCCGATGCGAGCAGCGCGCGTCGCCCGAATGCCACGTCGACGCTGCGTTCTTCACGGATTTGCGGAGTGCATATCGTCGCTTTCGCGGCGAT
>JAJXWZ010000222.1 GCA_021781345.1 Pseudomonadota bacterium | reverse complement strand
CGCGCTGGCGGTGCTTTCGATGGTGTTGGTTTCGCTGTGCATGATGCCTCTCCGACGAGTCAGTTGGGACGTGAGCCCTGCAGGACGCGATCGCATTCCCTCGGCACTCAGAACTTGCCGTAATAGCCTTCCTTCAATGCATCAAACAGATTGGCGGCGGTGTGTGTCTCGCCGTCGTATTCCACTTCGTCATTCCCCTTGACCTCGACCACGCTACCGTCTTCCAGCTCGAAGCGGTAGTGGGTGCTTTCGAGGTCGGTCTCCTTGACCAGCACGCCCTGAAACGCGGCCGGATTGAAGCGAAAGGTGGTGCAGCCCTTGAGCCCCTGCTGGTGGGCGTAGACGTAGATGCTCTTGAACTCCTCGTAAGGATAGTCGGTCGGCACATTGGCAGTCTTGGAGATCGACGAATCGACCCACTTCTGGGCGGCGGCCTGGATGTCGACGTGCTCCTTCGGCGAGATGTCGTCGGCGGCGACGAAGTAGTCGGGCAGGCGCGCCTTGGGATCGTCCGAGTCCGGCATTGCTTCGGCGTTGATCAGCGCGCGGTAGGCCAGCAGCTCGAAGCTGTAGACCTCGACCTTTTCCTTGCTCTTCTTGCCCTCGCGGATCACGTTGCGCGAATAGTGATGGGCAAAGCTCGGCTCGATGCCGTTGGAGGCGTTGTTTGCCAGGCTGAGCGAGATGGTCCCGGTCGGCGCGATCGAGCTATGGTGGGTGAAGCGGGCGCCGAGCTCGGCGAGCTCGGCAACCAGTTCCGGCGCCGCCTCGGCGACGCGCTGCATGTAGCGACTGTATTTCGCGTGCAGAACGCGCCCGGGAACACGGTCGCCGATCGCATAGCCGTCGCGCGTCATCTCGGGGCGCTTGCGCAGCATGTCGCCGGTGACTTCGAAGTCCTGGGCCAGGATCGGCGCCGGGCCCTTCTCGCGAGCCAGGCTGAGCGCGACTTCCCAGCCGGCGATGGCCATCTCGCGGGCGACGTCCTCGGTGAATGCACAGGCCTCCGGCGCGCCGTAACGCAGCTTGAGCATCGCCAGCGTCGAGCCGAGGCCGAGAAAGCCCATGCCGTGGCGGCGTTTGGACTCGATCTCCCGGCGCTGCTGTGCAAGCGGCAAACCGTTGATCTCGACAACATTGTCGAGCATCCGCGTGAATACGCGCACAACCTCCTTGTATTCATCCCAGTCGAAACGCGCCTTGGGACCGAACGGGTCGCGCACGAAGGTGGTGAGATTGACCGAGCCGAGCAGGCACGAGCCGTAGGGCGGCAAGGGCTGCTCGCCGCAGGGATTGGTCGCGCGGATGTGCTCGCACCACCAGTTGTTGTTCATCTCGTTGACGCGATCGATCAGGATGAAACCCGGCTCGGCGTAGTCGTACGTCGAGACCATGATCATGTCCCACAGGTGGCGCGCGCGAATGTGCCCATAGATCTTGCAGGCCACCAGTCCGTCAGCGCGAACGACATAGTTCTCGTGCGTGGGCCATTCGCGCCAGATCACCCGCGCGGCGTCGCCGAGATCGACCTCGTTCTTTTCCTTGACATGCACCGGAAACACCAGCGGCCAGTCGCGATCCTCGGCGACCGCGACCATGAACTCGTCGGTGATCAGCAGGCTGAGGTTGAACTGACGCAGGCGCCCGTCTTCGCGCTTGGCACGGATGAATTCCTTGGCGTCGGGATGCGAGATGTCGAAGGTGCCCATCTGCGCACCGCGGCGGCCGCCGGCGGAGCTGACGGTGAAGCACATCTTGTCGTAGATATCCATGAACGACAGCGGGCCGGAGGTGTGCGCGCCGGCGCCCGACACGTAGGCGCCGCGCGGACGCAGCGTCGAGAACTCGTAGCCGATGCCGCAGCCGGCCTTCAACGTCAGCCCGGCCTCGTGGACCTTCTCGAGGATGTCGTCCATGGAGTCGCGGATGGTGCCCGACACCGTGCAATTGATCGTCGAGGTGGCCGGCTTGTGCTCCAGCGCGCCCGCGTTGGAGGTGATGCGGCCGGCGGGTATCGCGCCACGACGCAGCGCCCACAGGAAACGCTCGTACCAGTACTCGCGCTTTTCCGGCGTGGCCTCGACGTCGGATAGCGCCCGCGCCACGCGCTTGTAGGTATCGTCGACGCTGGCGTCGACGGGCTTGCCCAGCTTGGTCTTGAGGCGGTATTTCTTGTCCCAGATGTCCTGGGAGGCGGCCTGCAGGGGAATCTCCGCCGCACTCCGGATCGCCGCTTCCGCACGCACCGTGCTCATGGTTGTTGTTGTCTCCCTTGTCTGCGGATTCAGCGTGTCAGCAGCGCCCGAACCGGCATCGGCGGACGCTCCGCCTCGCGGCGCACCGGCGCGCGGGCGACGGGACGACGACGGCGGTCTGGAACGCGGCATAAGTCATCTCGGAGCCTGCAACCTTCCCCGGGGCTGGAGGGTCATAGCGCCCCAGCGCTTGGTAAAATGGGGCGCCCCGGACACAACATGTTGTGATCGCGGGCGAGGCCGAACCGTACCCCTCCGCTCCCGGGCTGTCAACGCTCGCCTCCGGGTCAGCTGCAATCATCCGCAGGCTGGGATGGTCGAACTCGACCTGGCCCTTGGGAATTGCAGACGATGTTGCCGAACCTGTAGCCGGAGCGGCGACCGTTGCTGATCATGGCCCAGGGCACGCGCTGGTTGCAGCGGCGATCCGACGTCAACCAGCGACGCGTGAATGACATTGCAGGTCTGCGCGCCCTGTTTTTGCGTACCGCCGCGCCAGCGGCTGCTGACGGTGGTGCGGGACGGACGCGGGTTTAACATCATGGCCGAATAGTGACCGCGTGCGCATGCGCCGAAGGCGCGGCGGAGCCATAATCGGGGCGCGCGCCGCGGTGCGGCCCTCGAGATGACGTCATGTCCATTTATACCCCGCGCCTCTGGTGGCTGGTTTTCCTTGCGGTGCTGTCTTATGCCGCCACGGCCCAGGCCGAGCCCGCATTGCGCTGGCGCGGCGACAGCACCACCGCACGCAGTCTCGCCGAGTCGCTGGCCAAGGCTTGGCAGCGCAGCGGACAAGGTCGCATGGAGGTGCAGCCGTTCAATACCATTTCGGGCATCGACGAGGCGATCAGTGGACAGGTGGACATCGCCGGCAGCGCGCGCCCGGCTTTCGCCAAGCGCAGCCAGGAAAGCGTGCTGACCTTCACCCCGGTGGCATGGGACGCACTGGTGATGATCGAGCACCCGAACAACCCGGTTCGCAATATCACGCTGCGGCAGCTGTACAACATTTATTGGGGCAAGATCACCAACTGGCGCCAGTTGGGTGGTCGCGATGCGCCGATCAATCTCTACTCCATCGCCAGCCCGCTCGATGGCGTCGAGTACAGCCTGCGCCGGCTTCTGTACGGCAACGGCGATGTCAATGTCGCCGCGCCACGCCTGTATCTCAACACCCAGCAACTCGAAGTCGCGGTTTCGCTCGATCCGGACGGCCTTGGCGTCAGCACACTGTCAAACGTCTTCGCCAACCCGAAACTGCGCATGCTCGACATCGAGGGTGTCCGACCCAGCGTTGCCAACCTCGCTAGCGGCAGCTATCCCCTTTACACCCCGCTCTATTTCGCCACCAATCCCGAGGATCCGCACGCGGCTGCGGTGAGTCGGCTGATGGCTTTCATCGATACGCCGCGCGCCCATGCCATCATGCGCGAGCACATGCTGATCCCCTACGCCGACGCGGCCACGCTCGCTCAGCGCGAGGGCCAGCGCCGCAGCTGGATCGCCGCGCGGATCAACGGCGAATCGGCATCCGTCGCGATGAACGGACCGGTGGCGGCGCCCGGCGCCACCTATTCGCAGGGCGCCAGCATCGCGCCGACCTCGCCGCTGACCGAAAAGGCCCGGCAACGCATGCTCAGGCAACGGGCACGCGACAAGGCGACGGCCGACGATAGCGGCGGTTGATGCAACTGCTCGCACTGTCGCTCGATCTCGACGACACGCTGTGGCCGGTGCTGCCGGCCATCGAGCACGCCGAACGCCAGCTCGATCGCTGGCTGCGCCACTGGTGCCCGCGCGTCGCTGACGCGTTTCCGATCGCCGCGATGCGTCGGCTGCGGGAACGCATCGCCGATGAGCGTCCGGATCTTGCCCACGATTTCAGCGCCCAGCGCCGACTGACGCTGGCCACCGCATTCGCCGCCTGCGGCGAGAGCACGCAACATGTCAACGAGGCCTTCGAAGTGTATTTCGAGGCGCGCAATCAGGTCGAACTGTATCCCGATGCGGCGCCGGCACTGGTGCGGCTGGCCCGACAACTGCCGCTGATCGGCCTGACCAACGGCAATGCGGACCTAGTCCGGATCGGCCTCGACGGGCATTTCCGCTTCTGCCTCAGCGCGCGCGAAGCAGGCTGTGCCAAGCCGACCCCACGGATCTTCCACGCCGCCTGTCGCAGGCTCGGGGTACCGCCCGGGAGGGTGCTGCATATCGGTGACGATCCGGCGCTGGATGTGGGCGGCGCGCAATCGGCCGGCCTGCGATCGGCTTGGATCAACCGCGATGGACGCCTCTGGGCACACGGGCCTGCGCCGGACCTCGAGTTTTCCGATCTCGCCGCGCTAGCGGATTGGTGCGAGACGCGCCTCAAGGCCTGAGCGGCAAGCGGGCCGGGCGCAGGGGCGGCCGCAAAAGCGCAGGGCCGATCGG
>JAJXWZ010000106.1 GCA_021781345.1 Pseudomonadota bacterium | reverse complement strand
CTTGACGGTCTTCTCGACCATGGTCTTGCGCACCAGCCTGCTCAATGCATCCTCGTGGTCGGGCACCCACCATTGCTCGAACCGTGTCGGCTTGTAGGTCAGCGGCAGTCGGGGATGCAGGTCAAGATGGCCGTGCGGGCGCGGCGCGGCATACGCCGGCACCGGCGGCGGCGCGGCGGAGAAATCGCTACTCGGCAGCAGCAGCGCCCCGTCCGGAGCGTACAGGTGCAGCGGTGTCGCGGTGGTCGTTGGCGCCGGGATCGGCTTGGGCAACGGCGCCGCGCTGTGCTTTTCGATGCGCGCCACGGTGCGCTCGCTGGACGGCGGCGCGGGCGCGGCCGGCAACGGTGGCGGCGCGATCAGTGCAGACGCCGGCACCGGTTCGATCAGCTCCACCTCGATGGCCTGGCGCTGCGGCAGCGGCCAGTGGCCGCGTGTCGCGCGCGACCCGGTCAGCAGGATGACGAACAGCAGCCCGTTCACGACCAGGGCGAGGGTCGCAGCAAGCGCAATGCGCCGACGGTCCGGCGGGGGGCGCCGTCGGTACTGCGCTCGCAGCAGCGCATGACCCGCGTGATCGAACTCCGCCGAGGACATCGGCAGCGCGTCCGCCGCCAGCCGGAAGGGTTGCGGCGGGCGATACATGCGGACAGCGTCGAGGGCGGCGCGAATGGGACCTGCGGGCATGAGCGGCCAGGGTGGGGCGCGGGCGGGACGCCGCGCGCAGGTTACGCCGCGCACGCTAAACCGGCGTTAGCCGTGCCGGGGGCGGCGTGGTGCCGCGAGGGAGATCAGTTGACCGGAGTGACGTACTGGTCGACGCGCACGCGCAGGCGCTCGCCGGGATCATACGGCGTGCGCGTGCGGTAGGTGCGACCGTCGTAACGGTAGGTGACGTCGTAGCCGATGACGCGATCCTGCCGGAGCCACTGCGTCTGCACGCGGCAATCCTGGTAGCCCGGCACATAGCCCTGCTGAGATTGATAGTAGCCGTCACCGCGCGTGGCATTGTTGCCGACCGCGCCGCCGATCACCGCGCCGGCGATGGTGGCCGCTGCGCGGCCGTCGCCATGGCCGACGGTGTTGCCCAGTGCGCCGCCGATGATCGCGCCCAGCAGGGTCGCCGGGCCCTGGTTGGGATTGACATAGCGCGTGCGCTGGACGTCGTAACCCGGCTGCTGGTAGCAGATCCGGCGCGATACCGGCTGCCGGTCGCTGCCGTAGATCGGCTGCGCATCGACGACCCGCGCCCAGGCGTAGCGGGCGCCGTCGTCCCCGTGGCCGCGCCAGCCATGCGCAGGCGCCCAGCCGGGCGGATCCGCAAGCGCCGGTGCAGCGACCGTGCAGAACATGGCGGCAACGAGAATGCTCGACGTGGTTTTCATGACCTGCCCCCGCAAAAATGCATGTCCGATCTCGGGGCTTAAGCTAGCGCCAGGCGCTGAATTGCGCTTGAACCGTCAAACAGCGGCGGTCCGCCGTTCAGCCGCCGCCGCCGTCGCCATCGCCACGGTCGCCGCGGTCGTCATGATGGTCGCCGCCACCGTGGCCGCCGATCCACACGCGTGCGCCGGGATCGTGGTCCATGCGCCGGTGGAAGCTGCGGCCATCATGGCGGTACGTGACGTCGTAGTAGGCGGGTGGGCCGCCGCCTTCGTCGCGGCATTCGACCCGGTAACCGGGACGCGGGGCGCTGTTGGCGGCGATCTCGTGACCGACCACGCCGCCGACGACGGCCCCGCCGACGATCGCGGCGTTGCGGCTGCTGCCGTGACCGACGGTGCTGCCGAGCGCGCCGCCGACCACGGCGCCGAGCACGGTGGCGCCGGTGGTGTTGGCGCGGCGCTCCACCGGAACCTCGTAGCAGCGCCTGCGCGATCCGGCATAGACCGGAACGACCCCGACCACGCGTGCGTAGCCGCCACCCTCGTCGTCATGATGGCGGCCGTTCGCCCATGGCGGCGGATCGGCGAACGCGGGGGCGGCGAGCAGGGCGAGCAGGGTCAGGGCAGGCAACGGGCGCAGGCGCATCGGGGCATTCCGTGGGATGGCGAGGTCAACTTATCACCGCAGCCGGTTTCGTGCAGGTACGCCAAGGTGTCCGTGCAGCAGACCGTCATCCATCCAGACCGGGCGCGGCGCTCGCACGGTGCCGGTGCGGGCGGTTCGCTTGACCGCGGCGCGCCGTCGGACAAGGCTATGGGTGCAGGCGCGAACGGCAACGATGCGCGCGCCGCCCCGCCATCACCGCCCGTCATCGCGATCGCACGAGGGGCTCGCGCCCCGGCGCGGACGGAATGACGGCCTCTTCCGCAGCCATCGCAGCGAGGCAGGTCATGTCCTATTCTCCGCAGCAGATTCGCAGTGTGGCGCTGGCCGGCCATGCCGGCGCCGGCAAGACCACCCTGTTCGAAGCCCTGCTGCATGCCGGCGGCGCGATCCAGACGGCAGGCAGCATCGAGCGCGGCAGCACGGTGTCGGACTTCGATCCGCAGGAGAAGGCGCGCGGCCATTCGATCGGTACCGCGCTGGTGACCGTCGACCGCCCCGACTGCCGCCTGCAGCTGATCGACACCCCGGGATATGCCGAATTCCGCGGCCCGACCCTGGCCGTGCTGGCCGCGGTGGAAACCTGTGCGGTGGTGGTCAATGCCGCGATCGGCATCGAGCACGGCACGCGGCGGATGATGCATTACGCCCGTGAACGCGGACTGGCGCGGCTGCTGGTCATCAATCGCATCGACGCCGACGGCGCCGATCTGCCGGGTCTGCTGTCCGCGCTGCGCGAGGAGTTCGGGGCCGAATGCCTGCCGGTGAACCTGCCCGCCGACGGTGGCCGGCGCGTGCTGGACTGCTTTTTCCATGCCGAGGGCGCGACCGATTTTTCCTCGCTGGCGGCGGCGCACGCCGCCATCGTCGATCAGGTGGTCGAGATCAACGAAAAGGTGATGGGTCGCTACCTCGATGCCGGCGAGGGCGCGCTTGCGCGCGAGGAGCTGCACGACGCTTTCGAACAGTGCCTGCGCGAGGGGCATCTGGTGCCGATCTGCTTCGTTTCGGCGCGCAGCGGCGTCGGTGTGCGCGAGCTTCTGGATCTGGCCGAGCACCTGCTGCCGAATCCGACCGAGGCCAATCCGCCGCCGTTCCTGCGCGGGACCGAGGCGCAGCCGGTGACGGCGCTGCCGGATCCCGCGCGGCATGTGATCGCCGACGTGTTCAAGATCATCAACGATCCCTTCGTCGGCAAGCTGGCGGTGTTTCGCGTCTATCAAGGCACCGTGCGCCGTGACGCGCAGCTGTTCATCGACGACGGCAAGAAGCCGTTCAAGGTCGGCCATCTGTTCCGCATCAGGGGCAAGGATTACGTCGAGATCGAGCAGGCCGGTCCGGGCGAAATCGCCGCCGTGGCCAAGATCGAGGAGATCCACTTCGACGCCGTGCTGCACGACTCGCACGACGAGGACGCGATCCGCCTCAAGCCGCTCAGCTTTCCGCAGCCGATGGTCGGCCTCGCGGTCGAGCCCGCGCACCGCGGCCAGGAGCAGAAACTGGCACAGGCGCTGGCGCGCATGGCCGAGGAGGACCCCTGCTTTCGCATCGAGCACCACAAGGAACTCAACGAGATCGTGGTGCGCGGGCTGTCGGACCTGCATCTCAAGCTGATGCTCGAACGCCTGCGCGAGCGCTACGGGGTGGAGGTGCGCACGCATCCGCCGCGCATCGCCTATCGGGAGACGGTCAGCGCCGCGGCCGAGGGTCATCATCGCCACAAGAAGCAGACCGGCGGCGCCGGCCAGTTCGGCGAGGTGTTTCTGCGCGTCGAGCCGCTGCCGCGCGGTGCCGGCTTCGAGTTCGTCGACGCGGTCAGGGGCGGCACCATCCCGCACCAGTTCATCCCCGCGGTGGAAAAGGGCGTGCGCCAGGTGCTCGAGCACGGTGCGGTCGCCGGCTATCCGCTGCAGGATGTGCGCGTGACCGTTTTCGACGGCAAATTCCACCCGGTGGATTCGAAGGAAATCGCCTTCGTCAGTGCCGGCCGCAAGGCCTTTCTCGACGCCGTCGCCAAGGCGCGACCGCTGGTGCTGGAGCCGATCGTCGAGCTGGAGGTCAGCGCGCCCGAACCGCACGTCGGCGATGTCACCGGCGGGCTCGCCGCCAAGCGCGCGCGCATCCTCGGTACCGACACCCTGCGCGGCGGCGAAACCGTGATCAAGGCCCAGGTGCCGCTGGCCGAGCTGGCCGACTATGCGACCGAGCTGAAATCGATGACCGGCGGGCAGGGTCGATACGCCATGGATCTCAGTCACTACGAACCGGCGCCGCTGCCGGTGCAAAAGCAGCTGGCCGCGGCCTGGAAGCCGCGCACCGAAGACGACTGAGCTGCCTCATGAGCCGCGCCTTCACCCGCGAGTCCGAACTGCCCGTGGCCCTGCCCGAGCGGCCGCTGAGTCGGTATCCCAACTACGTGACCGCGCGCGGGCTGGCGCAGCTGCGCGAGCAGCTCGCCGCCGCTGAATCGGAGCGTGCGCGGCTGCTGGCGGCCAGCGACCGCGCGGCGGATGCCGCCGCTCTGGCTGCCGTCGAGCGCGACCAGCGCTGGCTGCAGGCGCGACTGGCGACAGCGATCGCGGTGGATGTCGCGGCGCAGCCCCGCGATCGTGTCGCGTTTGGCGCGACCGTCCGCGCCGAGGACGACGCGGGCGGTACCCATTGCTATGCGATCGTCGGCGAGGACGAGGCGGATGTCGAACAGGAGCGCGTCAGCTGGCGGTCGCCGCTGGCGCAAGCCCTGATGGGCGCACGGTCCGGCGATGAGGTTGTCTGGCGGCGGCCCGCGGGTGACCTCAGGCTGACCGTGCAGACGATCGCCTATCCGGACTGATCCGCGGGACCGGCATCGGCGCGAGCCTCGGCCGGGCGCAGCGGCTCGCAACGCGCGGCCAGTGCCGAGACCACGTCGGGTGCTGCCTGCTGGTCGCGGATCTCGAGTGCGAAGTGGCCGTCGCCGCAGGGTGCATAGGTTGCCGGGTCGGTGACGCTGAACAACGCTGCCGTCGGTACCCCGGATGCGACGGCCAGGTGCATCACGCCGCAATCGGCGCTGATGAAGCGGTCCAGTCCGGCCAGCACCGCGGCCGCCTTGCGCACATCGGGCGAATGGAAATGCGTCGCGATGCCGGCCAGACGCGGCCGGCCATCGACCGGCACGAGCTCGAAGAAGGCGGCCGATGGCCAGCGCCGCGCCAGCGCCGCATGCAGCGTCTGCCACCACGCGATCGGAAAGGCCTTGGCGCCGGTGGCCTCGGCAAACAGGCCGATGCGCGCTTGGCCGGCATGACGCGGGCCGAGCCGGCGCTGCAGCTCGATCTCGCCCTGTGCCCGCTCGGTCGCGCTCAGACGCAGGTCGAGCGGCGGGCAGCGAGTCGCTGCAAACGGCTCGCCGCGCGCGGCGCGCAGCAGGTAGACCGGCAGCTGCGCCATGTGCCGCGGCGTGGTCGGCATCGGCACGCCGTGCGTAAGACGGCCGCGCTGGCCGGCTTCGGCGAAGCCGAGGCGGAAGCGCGCGCGTGCGAACAGCAGCAGCAACCGACCCGACTGCGAGCCGACACTGGGGTCGATGGCGAGGTCGTAGCGGACCGCGCGCAGGTGCCGCAGCGTGCGCCACAGGCGACGCGGTTCGCGCAGTGCGTGTCGCGGCAGCATGTGCAGCGTGTCGATGCGATAGCCATCAGCCAGGGCTTGCGCGGCAATGCCGCCGCTGACCAGCAGATCGATACGGGCGCCGGGGTATGCCCGTTCAAGATCGGCCAGCAGCGGTGTCAGCAGCACGACGTTGCCCAGGCGGTGGTTGGGGCGGATCACCAGAATGCGGCCGATTCCGTGCGCCGGCAGTGGTGTGGATGATGTGGCGCTGGCGCCTGCCAGCTGCGCGAACAGGTGTCGCACCAGCCGGCGCCGCAGCTCCTGCCAGTCGCGGCGGCGAAGCGGCGGGCGTGGTGTCATCTCAGGCAAGGGCGGTCCGCGTGCGCTTGGGCTGCAGCATGGTACTGGTGCAGGCCACGCTGCCGCAGCGGCAGGCCCAGAGGCGCTTGAGTCGCGGCGTCTGCCGGCTCTCGAGCACGATGCCGTAGTTGTAGGTCAGCTCCTCGCCGGGGGTGATATCGCGCAGTGCCTCGATCTGCACGCGATCGCGGCGCGGATCGCCATCGCGGTTCTCCACGACGCAGGCGCGGCAGTTGGGCACGCAGCTGTGGTTGATCCAGCGCGCAGCGTTGCCGTCGGCATTGGCATCGATGATGTAGCGTGCGTTGAGAGTGAACAGGAAGGTATGGCCGCTTTCGGTGCTGTCGCCGTAGCGGCGATCGGCCTGGGCATGGGTGATCAGTCGGCCCTTGTAGACGAGGATCAGGGCGCCGGCGGGGATCCGGGTGCGGGCGAATACGCCCTGGCCGTGGATGGACGAACGGCGGGCGACGATTCGGACAGGCATGCGCGCATCGATCCTGCGGAGGGATGCGCATTATCCGGTGCGGCCGTGCGCCGTGCACGCGTGCACGGCGCCGGGCAGCGCGGCCGGGGTTTCACGATGGCCGGCGCAGGCTGCGGCGGCCATCGTTGCGGGGATCCCGTCCGCTCAGGACATCCGGCTGGCGGCGTGCTCCCAGTTGACCAGCTTCCAGAACGCCTCGATATATTTCGGGCGCGCGTTGCGGTAATCGATGTAGTAGGCGTGTTCCCAGACGTCGCAGGTCAGCAGCGCACGGTCGGCGCCGGTCAGCGGCGTGGCGGCGTTGGCCGTGCTGACCAGACCCAGCGAGCCGTCCGGACGCTGCACCAGCCAGGCCCAGCCGGAGCCGAAGGTGCCGATCGCGGTCTTGCTGAAATCCTCGCGGAACTTGTCCAGCGTGCCGAACGCCTTGACGATCGCGTCAGCCAGCTTGCCCGACGGGTCGCCACCGCCTCGCGGCGACAGCGACTGCCAGTAGAAGGTGTGATTCCAGACCTGCGCGGCGTTGTTGAACAGGCCGCCACTGGATTTGCGCACGATATCCTCAAGACCCTGGTTCTCGAACTCGGTGCCCTTGATCAGATTGTTGACGTTGGTGACGTAGGTCTGATGGTGCTTGCCGTGGTGGAAATCCAGCGTCTCGGCTGAGATGTGCGGCTCCAGCGCGGTGCGCTCAAATGGCAGTGGGGGAAGCTCGATCGCCATGATGCGTTCTCCTTGCGGCGGGGGGATGCGGTAGCGTCCGCGAAGCTCGGCGCAGGCATGCCGCTGATACAATGACCGACGGGCGCATGACGCCTGCAACCATTGTAATCCCTGAAGCCATGGATATTAACGAACGCATCAAGGGCATTCTCGATGCCCATCCGGTGGTGCTCTTCATGAAAGGCACGCCGCAATTTCCGATGTGCGGTTTTTCCAGTCGCACGGCGCAAGCCTTGCGTGCGGTGGGTGCGGACTACCACTCCGTGAACGTGCTCGAGGATCCCGAGATACGCGCCGGCCTGCCGCACTACTCGAACTGGCCGACGTTTCCGCAGCTGTTCGTGCATGGCGAGCTGATCGGCGGCTGTGATATCGCTCTCGAGCTGCAGGCTTCCGGCGAGCTCGAGCGCATCGTGCGCGATGCCAGAAAGGCGCGGGTGTGATCGCGCTGCCCGTGGCGCGCCTGCCCGGAGGCTGGGAAGCGGACGCGGATACCCTCGCCGGTCGCGTGATCCTGGTGACCGGGGCCAGCGGCGGCCTGGGCCAGGCGGTCAGCCTGGCCTGTGCCGCTGCCGGCGCCAGCGTGGTTCTGCTTGGCAGGAACGTGCGTGCTCTGGAGTCGGTGTACGACGCGATCAAGGCCGCAGGCGGCGCCGAGCCGGCGATCTATCCACTCAACCTCGAAGGCGCCAGCCCACGTGATTGTGACGGTGTCGCCACGGCGATCGAACGCGATCTCGGCGGCCTCGACGGCGTGGTCCACGCGGCGGCGCGCTTTGACGGTCTGACGCCGCTGGACGTGCTGTCCGCCGAAGAGTGGCTGCGCGTACTGCAAGTGAACCTGACCGCGCCATTCCTGCTGATGCAGGCACTGCTGCCGCTGCTGCTGGCGCGCGCCGACAGCGCGGCGGTGTTCGTGCTCGATGATCTCGAACGCATGCGCCGTGCCCACTGGGGCGCTTACGGCGTTGCCAAGGCGGGTCTGGAAACACTGGCCGCGATCCTGCACCAGGAACATGACGCCGGTCCGTTGCGGGTGCATGCGCTGCTGCCGGCGCCGATGCGAACGGCTCTGCGCAAGATGGCCTGGTTCGGCGAGGATACGCTCCGGCATCCGCTGCCCGCCGTCACGGCAATGGCGGTGGTCTATCTGCTGTCGCCGGCGGGCATGGACGCGCGCGGCGCGTTGCTCGACCTGCGCGGCGCCGGCTGAGCCGGACGTCAGGCGATGGGCGCGCAAGTCGACACGCTGTCCGCCGGGATCCTGCTGTTTCTGATCATGGACCCGCTGGGCAACATTCCGCTGTTTCTCAGCCTGCTGAAAAACGTTGCGCCACAACGCCGGCGCCTGGTGCTGCTGCGCGAGCTGCTGATCGCGCTGGGCGTGCTGTTCGCATTTCTGCTGGGCGGACAGTTCATCCTCAGACTGCTCCAGCTGAAACAGGAATCAGTCAGCATCGCCGGCGGCATCGTGCTGTTTCTGATCGGTGTGCGCATGATTTTCCCGCCCCGGGAGGGTCTGTTCGGCGCGGTCGGCGAAGGCGAGCCGTTCATCGTACCGATGGCGATCCCGTCGGTCGCCGGGCCATCGACCATGGCGGCACTGCTGCTGCTGACCAATACCCAGCCAGGGCGCTTGCTGCAGTGGAGTGTGGCCCTGTTTCTGGCCTGGCTGGCGACCGCGGCCCTCCTGCTGTCGGCGACGTATCTGTTCCGCTGGCTGGGCGAAAGCGTGTTGACCGCGCTCGAGCGCCTGATGGGGATGTTGCTGGTGGCCCTGTCGGTGCAGATGTTCCTTGGTGGCGTCGCCGCCTACCTCAAGGGCGCCGGTTTCTGATCCGGCACGCCTGACCGGGTCGCGAGCCAAGTCGGCTCCACTGCAGCCCGCTTCCTTGCAGTTCGTGAACAAGAGGCGGCCCCATACGCCCCTTTTCTGGCGATTTGGCATGACGGTGCGGCCGCACCGGCAGCCGGTATCCGTGGTCAACAGGCGCCGATGCACCAGCGATCGTGATCTTTCGGGCGTCGCGGGCGGCGCTCGCCGCGATGTCCGGAACATTACGAAATGGACCTGTGGTTACAAATATGTAATCAGTCGCTGTTAAACTCGCGTTGAAGACGTGCGGGGGATCCAGGCACGTCTTCCAGTCGAGCGGGATGACCCTTCGCGAATCCGGGTGACGGGCGGGACGGCCCGCGCCGGGCGCGTGGTGTCCCGAATTCCTTTCCTGCAAGCAAGGGCTGATGAAATGAACCAGCGCATCCGGGTCAAGATCCTGCCGTTTGCGATCGCATCGCTGTTGGCGATGGGATCGGCGATGGCGCAGAACACCTCCTCGTCGATGACCGGCCGCGTGATCGACAACGCCGGCAAGCCGGTCGCCGGCGCCACCGTGCAGATCGTCCATGTACCCTCCGGCACCACCCGCATCGTCACCACCGATGCCAACGGCCAGTTCAATGCCCAGGGTCTGCGCGTCGGCGGACCATTCGATGTGATCGTCTCGAAGGCGAGTCTGGAAAAGACCGAGAAGGATGACGTTTACCTGAAGCTGTCGGAGACGGCCACGGTCGACCTCAGCATGGGTGTCGCGGCCAAGCAGCTGGCCGAAGTCAAGGTCACCGGCAGCATGCTTGCGCAGACCTTCCAGCCCGACAACAAGGGAATGAGCACCAACATCTCCAACCGCGAGCTGAAAGTGATCCCGGATCCGGGCCGCTCGATCCAGGACATCGCGCGTCTCGATCCGATGATCAACATCACCAACAAGGAACGCGGCGAGATCTCGGCGCTGGGCCAGAACAGCCGCTACAACAACATCACCATCGATGCCGTGCCGACCAACGATTCCTTCGGCCTCGAGGCCAACGGCCTGCCGTCGCTGAACCAGCCGATCTCGGTGGACACGATCGAGGAGTACAACATCTCGACCGCCAACTATGACGTGACCTCCAAACGTGCGGTCGGCGCCAGCATCAATGCGGTGACCAAGAGCGGAACCAACGACTTCCATGGTTCGCTGTACTACTACTACAACAACGCCAAGGACATGGTCGGCAAAGGCATCAACGACACCACGTTCCCGGGCTACACGTCGCGCTGGACCGGCGGTTTCACCATTGGCGGGCCGATCATCAAGGACAAGCTGTTCTTCTTCGCCAACTACGAAGATTCCAAGATCCTTGCGCCGGCGCCGAGCTTCGGCCCGATCGGCTCGGGCAAGAGCAACATCGTCGGCGTCACCCAGGCGCAGCTCGACCAGATCACCCAGATCGCCAGGAACTACGGCATGACGCCGGGCGATCTGAACGCCTCGTCGGCCAACCAGGACGAAAAGAAGTACCTCGCCAAGATCGACTGGAACATCAACAACGATCACCGAGCCAGTTTCCGCTACGACCGCACCAAGAGCACGCAGCCGATCCTGGGCGGCTTCAGCACGCGCGCGCTGTCGCTCTCCAGCTACTGGTATACCCAGAAGCGCGACCTCAGCAGCTACGTGCTGAATCTGTATGACGACTGGTCGGACAGCTTCTCGACCGAGGCCTCGTTTTCCTACGGCAAGTACAGCGCGACGCCGACGGTACTGGCGAAGCAGCCGCAGGTGACGGTGAACGTGACTCCGTCGGCGGCGGTCAATCTGGGCGAGGAGCAGTTCCGCCACTACAACGTGCTCAACGTCGGCACCTACACCGGATTCTTCGCCGGTACCTGGTTCCTCGGCGATCACGCCATCAAGGCGGGTGCGGATTTCCAGCGCGACAATTTCTACAACCTCTTCGGCCGCACCGAGTTCGGCGCCTACACCTTCAGCAGTATCGCGGCGTTCCAGTCCGGCAGCTACACCACCTACAACCTGTATCAGCCCGCCAACGGCAACATCAACAGCATTGCCGCCAACTGGCGCCTGGACCAGTGGGGCTTCTTCGTCCAGGACACCTGGCAGATCGGCAACCTGTCGCTGCAGTACGGTCTGCGCCTGGACGTGCCGAAAACGCCGGATCGCCCGCTCAACAATCCCGGATTCGCGCAGTCGTTCGGCATGAGCAACCAAGGCACGGTGGATGGCCATTCGGTACTCGAGCCGCGGCTGTCGTTCAACTATGCCTTCAACACCGAGCTGATGACCCAGCTGCGCGGCGGCATCGGCATCATGGAGGGCGTGTCGCCCGGCGTGTGGTTGTCCAATCCGTTCACCAACAACGGATTGACCATCAACAGCTACTTCGCCCGCAACAGCGGTCCGGGCGCTTTCAACCCGAATCCGTACACGCAGCAGCCGCCGGGTGCCGCCGGAGCGCAGCAGACGGTGGATGTGGTGGACCCGCATTTCCAGCTGCCGACCGTGCTCAAGTGGAGCCTCGCTTTGGATCGCGAGCTGCCTTGGTGGGGTACGGTGTTCAGCGCCGAGTGGGAGCACATCGGCACGTTGCAGGCGATTCAGTACGAGAACCTGAATCTAGGTGCACCGGCGGGGACCATGCCGGATGGGCGCGAGAGCTTCTGGAGCTCGTTGAATCCGGCGCTGTTCACCAATCCGACCCGCCCCACGGCGGGCCAGTTGGTCAACGCCAATCCCGCGTTCGGTGGCGTGACGCTGCTGACGAACTCACGCAAGGGGCACGCGGATTACGTCACCCTGCAGGTCAAGAAGCCGTTCACGCCGGAGTGGTTCGGCTCGGTGGGCTTGGTCGTCGGTCGTGCGACAGACGTCAACTCAGGCACGTCCAGTCAGGCCAGCTCGAACTGGAGCAGCCGCGCAGTCTACAACCCGAACGAGAATGTGGCGGCCCGCTCGAACTACGACATCAGCCGCCGCGTGATCGCGTCGCTGACCTGGCAGCACAAGTTCTTCGGCGACTACACCACCTCGGTGTCGGCATTCTACGACGGCCATACCGGCCAGCCTTACAGCTGGGTCTTCGGCAACGACGCCAACGGCGACCGCATCATCGGCAACGACCTGGTCTATATCCCGCGCCCCGGCGATGTACTGTTCACCTCCAGCACCACGGCGCAGCAGATCCAGCAGTTCTATGACTACATCCGGTCGGACTCCTACCTCAGCAGCCATCAGGGCCAGGTGGCGCGCCGCAATGGGGTCAATTCGCCGTGGGTCAACGAGGTCGATCTGAGCTTCCGGCAGGAGATTCCGGGCCTGTTCAAGGGCAACAAGGGCGAGATCCGCTTTGATGTCTACAACTTCACCAACCTGCTGAACAAGAAATGGGGGCAGGTGCAGGACATCGGTTTCCCGTTCAACCGCGATCTCGCCTACTTTGCTGGCGTCGATCCGGCGACCGGCAAGTACGTCTATGCGCTGCCCACCAGCAGTGGCAACTACAGTCCTGAAAAGTACGTGCTCGAAGACAGGACCGCGCAGTCGCGCTGGGCGCTGTATGTGACCTTGCGCTACACGTTCTGATACCTACCGCGGTTCGCCAGTACCGGCCGGCGCCCTCGCGGGCGCCGGCATTTTTGCGCTTGACCCTTCCGGCGCAGCCGTGGATGCTGGCGAGCCATCCTCGTGACGCTTCCAACTCAAGGGATCGCTGTGGCCTTGATGGTTGACTGGGCCGCGCTACACGGAGAATGCAAGGCGATGAACGACTACCAGCCCCTGCGTGGCGCAGTCTCCCCCACGGTCAATGCCCGCGTGTCTCCGGCTGGAGGCCTCGACGTATTGTCGCGCAACGAGGTTGCGCGTCTGCGTGACGCCACTCAGTCGGGCCTGCACGCGCTGTTGCGGCGCTGCGCGCTGGCGGTTCTGACCTCGGGCAGCGAGACGGATGATCCGCGCTCGTTGCTGGATCGCTATCCGGATTTCGATATCCAGGTGCTGCAGCAGGATCGCGGCATCAAGATCGAGCTGGTGCACGCGCCCGCGCAGGCGTTTGTCGAAGGCCAGATCATCCGTGGCATCAACGAACTGCTGGTAGCGGTGGTGCGCGATGTCGCTTACGTGGCCACCCAGATCAATGCCGGTCGTTTCGATCTGGGCGACTCGACCGGCATCACGCATGCTGTGTTCGACATTTTGCGCAATGCGCGCGCCCTGCGTCCCCACGTCGATCCCAATCTGGTGGTGTGCTGGGGGGGGCACTCGATCTCGCGCGAGGAGTACGACTACACCAAGCAGGTCGGCTACCAGCTCGGGCTGCGCGGTTTCGACATATGCACCGGCTGCGGGCCGGGTGCCATGAAGGGGCCGATGAAGGGCGCGACCATCGCCCATGCCAAGCAGCGGCGCAAGCACAACCGTTACGTCGGCATCACCGAGCCCGGCATCATCGCCGCCGAGTCGCCCAATCCGATCGTCAACAATCTGGTGATCATGCCGGACATCGAGAAGCGCCTGGAGGCGTTCGTGCGTGTCGGACACGGCATCATCGTGTTCCCCGGCGGCGTTGGCACCGCCGAGGAAATTCTCTACCTGCTCGGCATCCTGCTGCACCCGGACAACGCCGCGATCCCGCTCCCGCTCATTTTCTCCGGGCCGCGCGCGTCGGCGGGCTATTTCGAGCAGATCGACCGCTTTCTGCAATTGGCGCTCGGTGACGCAGCTGCCAGCCGCTACCAGATCATCGTCGACGATCCTGCGGCGGTGGCCAAGTCCATGGCGCGCGGGCTGGAGCGTGTTCGCAACTACCGACTCGACACCAAGGATGCCTTCTTCTTCAACTGGACGCTGGCAATTCCGTTCGAGTTCCAGCAACCATTCGTGCCGACCCACACCGCCATGTCGGCGCTGCAGATCCGTCGTGAACGACCGCCACACTTGCTGGCCGCGGATCTGCGGCGGGCCTTTTCCGGCATCGTCGCGGGCAACGTCAAGGAGGATGGCATGCGCGCGATCGAGGCGCATGGGCCGTTCGTGGTCGACGGGGATGCGCGGATCATGCGTGCACTGGACAATCTGCTGCAGGCCTTCGTTGCGCAGCAACGCATGAAGTTGCCTGGCGGCAACGCCTATGTGCCCTGCTATCGAGTCGTCGGCGCCTCCTGATGCCGTTTGTCTGATGCCGTTTGTCTTGACATCGATCCGTACTGCCGCGAGCATATGCGGCTGGCCCGAATAGCTCAGCCGGTTAGAGCACCTGACTGTTAATCAGGGGGTCGTAGGTTCGAGTCCTACTTCGGGCGCCAGCCACCCTTCCGACCATGTCCGCAGCGGTCCGGAAATCCAGCACAACGACGAGCAAGCATCAGCAATTCCCCGTCCACGGGGCGGCTGCTTGCGTGCCGACTCCCGGACCCGGACGCTTTGCGTCGGCTCGTCTCCAACCAGCCCGGAATGCCCGGCCGACCTTGCTCGCGCCCGGCTCACTCGACCGCATCGTTGACGGGCAGGGGGAATGGGTCGGCATCCGATTCGGACGAACCCTGCCGCGCTGCGGAACTTCGACTGGATGGACTTCGGGCCGAGGTGCCGTTGCTCAGGCGCCTGCGAGGCAAAGCTGCAACTGGGTGGCGTCCAAGCCCGTCTGGCGGATGCGGCCCGAGTTCGACACCACGATGCCTCGACCGTTGTGCCCGCCGGTCCGACAGATCAGAAAGGTGACGTTACTGCCGCCGGAGCTGCCGTCCGGCTGGAATATCACGCGTGGGCGTCCGGAAGTGGATTGCATGCGCAGTCGCAGCGCCCGCACAGCGCTGCCGTGTATCGCATCGCGATCACTACGCAGCAGAGGCGCTGTGTCGGGCTGGCCGTCACGGTCGCGATCGATGGCAACGATCCAGCCGGCCTCCCAGCGGCCGTCATCGGCGCAATGCATGCCGTCACCACTGGGGCAGACCAGCGTGCGTGCCGCGCGGCGCGCGGCGGTTTCGCGGGCGAGGTGCAGCGCCGTCACGAAGCCTTGATCGGCCGCTTGCACGCGACCACGTTCAAGCAGGTTCGCGAAAGCCGGGGCCGCCAGCGCTCCGAGCACGGCAAGCACGAGCATCGTCATCGACAATTCGACCAATGTAGCGCCCGAGGCTGCGTGCGGTCTCATGGCGTATCTCCGTCGTGCAGCCACGATCGCGCTGTGCGGAGGGCAGGCGACAGCGGGCGCGGGCGCTTTGCTTTGTGCGTGCGCGCCGACACGGCAAGTAGTCGGACGCCACCTATACTTGCGCAACGGACAACAGGATCACCATGAGCGAGCGTTTCCAACTGGTTGCGCCCTATCGGCCGGCGGGCGATCAGCCCGAGGCGATTCGGCAGTTGATCGCGGGCTTCGAAGCCGGAGTGGCTCAGCAGACCCTGCTCGGCGTCACCGGTTCCGGCAAGACCTACACCATCGCCAACGTGGTGGAGCACGTGCAGCGACCGACCTTGGTGCTCGCGCCAAACAAGACCCTGGCAGCCCAGCTTTATGGCGAATTCAGGAGTTTCTTTCCGCACAACGCGGTCGAGTACTTCGTCAGCTATTACGACTACTACCAGCCCGAGGCCTATGTGCCGGCGTCCGATACCTTCATCGAGAAGGACGCCAGCATCAACGAGCATATCGAGCAGATGCGATTGTCAGCGACCAAGGCGTTGCTGGAGCGCAAGGACGCGCTGATCGTGGCGACGGTGTCGGCGATCTATGGACTGGGTGACCCCAACGAATACTTCCGGATGGTGCTGCACCTCGTGCGCGGCGATCAGCTCGACCAGCGCGAACTGATCCGCCGGCTGACCGAGTTGCAGTACACGCGCAATGAGACCGAGCTGCGTCGCGCCAGCTACCGCGTGCGCGGCGAGGTCATCGATGTGTTCCCGGCCGAGAACGAGGTCGATGCGCTGCGCATCGAGCTGTTCGACGGCGAGATCGAGAATCTGGCTCTGTTCGATCCGCTGACCGGCGAGGTGACGCGACGGTTGCCGCGTTACACGATCTATCCGAAGTCGCACTACGTCACCACGCGGCGCACGGTGCTGGAGGCGATCGACACCATCAAGGCCGAGCTGGCCGAGCGCCTGCAGCAGCTTTATCGCGACAACAAGCTGGTTGAAGCGCAACGCTTGCAGCAACGCACCCAGTTCGACCTCGAGATGATGGCGGAGGTCGGCTACTGCCAGGGCATCGAGAACTACTCGCGCCATCTCACCGCCCGCATGCCCGGCGAGCCGCCGCCCTGCCTGTTTGACTACCTGCCGGCGGATGCCCTGCTGGTCGTGGACGAATCGCATGTGACCATCCCGCAGCTGGGCGGTATGTACAAGGGCGACCGCTCGCGCAAGGAAACCCTCGTGCAGTTCGGTTTCCGTCTGCCGTCTGCGCTGGACAACCGGCCGTTGATGTTCGAGGAATGGGAACGGCGCGCGCCCCGAACGATTTTCGTTTCGGCGACGCCGAGCCGTTATGAGCTGGAGAAGTCTCGCGATCAGATCGTCGAGTTGCTGGTGCGTCCGACCGGACTCGTCGATCCCGATGTCGAGGTGCGTCCGGTGCGCACCCAGGTGGACGACCTGCTGTCCGAAATCCACCAGCGCGTCGCACTGGGCGACCGCGTGCTGGTGACCACGCTGACCAAGCGCATGGCCGAGAACCTCACCGAGTATCTCGGCGAGCACGATGTCAGGGTGCGCTATCTGCATTCCGACATCGAGACCGTCGAGCGCGTGGAGATCATCCGCGACCTGCGTTTGGGCGTATTCGACGTGCTGGTCGGCATCAATCTGCTGCGCGAGGGCCTGGACATGCCCGAGGTGTCGCTGGTGGCGATTCTCGATGCCGACAAGGAAGGGTTTCTGCGCTCTGCAGGCTCCCTGGTGCAGACCATCGGTCGTGCCGCACGCAATCTGCGCGGCAAGGCGATCCTTTATGCCGACAGCATTACCCGCTCCATGCGGGCGGCCCTCGACGAGACTGCGCGCCGCCGGCAGCGACAGGTCGATTACAACCGCGCGCACGGAATCGTGCCGAAGAGCATCGTGCGCGCCGTGAGCGACGTCATGGAAGGTGCCCGCAGCGAGGGCGACTCGGCCGGGCATCGCGGGCGTGGGCGTGGTGACTCCGCGTCTGCCAAGGTCGCCGAGGACGCGGCTGATTATCGTGCCATGGGCCCGGCCGCCGCAGCGGTTGCCATCCGCAAGCTCGAGACGCAGATGTACCGCCACGCACAGAACCTCGAGTTCGAGCAGGCGGCGCAGGTGCGTGACACCATCCGGAAGATCAAGGCCATGGTTCTGGCGGGCTGAAGGGGCTGCTCAGCTTCCGGCGACTTCGAATGCATAACTGTGACGCGCGATCACTTCGGCGTCCCGTTCAGCCACCAGGGCACGCAGGGTTGCATCGTAGTAATCAGCGTAGTGGCCGTGCTCACTTGAGTTCAAGGCCGGCGCGCGCGACAGGTAATGGCGCATCGCTGCGGTTGCCGGTACGCCGATCTGCTCGAGCAGCACGGGCAGACCGTCGCGCAGCGCATGCATGTCGAGTATGGAGACATCATTGGCTTCGCCATAGATGTGCTGATACAGGAAACTGTAAAAACCCAGCCGGCTGCCGACGAGTGGTTCCAGACAGTCGCGCGTGAGGTTGATGCCACGATTCGGGAAGATGTCCGGCAGGCCGGAGCGCACCGCATCCAGGAGTGCCGGCTGCTCTCCCAGCGTCAGCAGGTTGCGGACAGAGTCGGCGAATCCGAGCCGGCCTTGGTCGCTGACCACCCTGAACACGGGGTTTGGTCGCGGCTTCGCGGTCTGGAACGCATACCAGGACACGTAGTAGTCCCAAGGATTGCGTACGCTGCCGAGCAGAGGCAATGCGGCGCAGGATGCGGGCAGGCAGGTGCGTGGAAGGTGGTAACCAATCTGGCGCGCATCAGGGAAAAACGCCTGCAGGAACCTGTTGACGAAGGTGCCACCTGATTTGTGCAGGTGCAGAAAGACGAATCGATCGGTGACGATCATCGCGCCGCGCTGGACCGAAGGGCCAGTCGATCAAGGCGCACGGCAAGGTCGGGTACATCGACGTCGAGCGAGCGGTCACCTGCAAGGATCAGTGCTTCCAGCTCCGGTGTCGGCAGGAAGTCGCATATCAGATGTGTGCGTGCCTGCGTCCCGTCATGCAGCACCGCGTGCTGGTTCGAATTGTTGAGTGCCCAGACTTCGCCTTCCCGCATGTGAAAGGCCCGGCCACGGCAGACCATGAGCACGGCGGGATCGGTGCAGATCGGCACATGGATGCGTATGGTGTGACTGAAGTAGTCGGCCCGGTCGATATGCGGCGCGATCGTTGCGCCGGGGTTGAGCCGGGCCAGCAGGCATCGCTTCGGCGGCGCGGGAATCAATGTATGGATCAAGGCGCGGATGCGCGGCATCCGCTCGAGCGTCTGCCGGTCCTCGATCGGGGTTTCACCGTCGGCTGGCGCGTAACCACGCAGGAAGATGGCTTCGGCGGCGGAATGCACGCCAACGCGTCCTCCACGGGTTCCCCAATACTCGGCGGGGAGCTCGGCAACCTCGCGCTGCAGGCCTGGCAGGTTGAGAACCAGCTTCAGGCGGGTGCAGGCGCCGATCAATGTGTCCTTGTCGAGGGGCTGGGTCGGTGCTGCAGACATGGCGCGTTTGCCTTGGCGCAGAGCGGATGCGATTTTAGTCGATGCCAGTCTGGGCGCGCTTGCTGATCGGCCCGACGAGCGGCTAGACTTGCCGGCCGATTCGGGCGGTTAGCTCAGCGGTAGAGCACTTCCTTGACATGGAAGGGGTCACAGGTTCGATCCCTGTACCGCCCACCAAAAACAAGCACTTACGAGAGGC
>JAJXWZ010000091.1 GCA_021781345.1 Pseudomonadota bacterium | reverse complement strand
CGCGGCGACCACGTACTGGGCGCAGTCGCCGACCAGTTTCAGCAACGTCAACGTCCCTTCGAACTCGCTGATGGCGAGCATGAAGCCCGCGGCGCCCGTGACCAGCGGCAGCTTCGACGTTCCGCACGGTCCGGAGGGCACGCTGTACCTCGGCAAGATGACGCCCGCTTATGCCAGCGCCGTGGACAACGGCTTGTGCGGCAAGCCGAGCACCGGTCCCGGGTTGTTGCCCGAGCTGCGCAACGCACTGCAAAATCACTGATCGAACCCGCAGTGGACGGGAGGGAGCGGCATGGACCTTGATCTGAGCGGCCGGCATGCGCTGGTCTGTGGCGCGAGCCAGGGCATCGGGCAAGCCTGCGCGATGGAACTCGCGCGGCTCGGCGCGAACGTCACCGGCCTAGCGCGCCGCGCGCAGGCGCTCGAGCAGGCGGTGGCCGAATGGCCACGCATCCATCCGGCGCAGGTGCACGGTTTCCTGGTCGCCGATTCCGGCGAAACCGAACACCTGGCCGACGCCGCTCGGCGCCTGGTCACCGCGCACCCCGTACACATCCTCGTCAACAATTCCGGCGGGCCACCACCGGGACCGGTGCACGGCGCTCGGATCGAGGCGTTCCTGGACGCTTATCGAAAGCATCTGGTGGCCAACCACGTGCTGGCCGAAATCGTGATCCCCGGCATGCGCGCCACGGGCTACGGCCGTATCGTCAACATCATCTCGACCTCGGTGAAGGAACCGATCGCCGGCCTCGGCGTATCCAATGCCACCCGCTGGGCGGTGGCGAGCTGGGCCAAGACGCTGGCCACTGAGCTCGCGCCGGCCGGTATCACCGTCAACAACGTCCTGCCAGGCTCGACGAGCACGCCGCGTATCGAGCAGATCGTCGCGACGCGCGCCGAAAAATCCGGCCACGGCGTCGACGCGACCCGGCGCGCGATGGAAGCCGAGATCCCGATGCGGCGCTTCGCCGATCCGTCGGAGGTCGCCGCCGCGGTCGCCTTCCTGGCCTCGCCCGCCGCGGCCTACATCACCGGGATCAACCTGCCGGTGGACGGCGGGCGCACGCGTTCGCTCTGAAGTCGCGGCACCAGCTTCCCGTTCGCTCACCACGCACGGATCGTGCCGTCGTGCCGCGGCACTGCGCCCGCCCATCGCGCGGTCCTCCCGCGGCACTCCCGCGGTCGGGACCAACCTATGGCACTGGCGGGTCCCGTGATGCCCGCATTGAATGGCAACCGTACGCCCAAGGCGTTTCCTGATCACCGGACACGGGAGCATGACGTGAAGCAGAAATGGTTGTTGACGGCCCTTGCCGGGCTGGCGGTGCTGGCGGCGCCTGCATGGGCGGCCGATCACGCCAAACCGAAGAACGGCAATTCGAAAGGGCCCGCCGCCATGGCAGCCCCACCGAAGGCGCGCACGGTCGTGACCCACGGCAGCGTCGAGGTTGACGGCAAGACCATCCGCTACACCGCGACGGCCGGGACGATCCTGCTGCGCGACAAGGACAACAAACCCATCGGCAGCATGTTCTACGTGGCATATACCAAGGACGGCGTGCGCGACCTGGCGCACCGGCCGGTGACCTTCCTGTACAACGGCGGCCCCGGCGCATCGTCGAACTGGCTGACGATGAGCGGGCTGGGACCCTACCGCGTCGACCTGGTCAACGGGGCGGCCACACCGCCCGCGCCGTATTCCGTCGTGCCGAGCCACCAGACGATCCTCAACGACACCGACCTCGTGTTCATCGACGCCATGGGCACCGGCTTCAGCCACATCGTCGGCAACGGCAAGGGCAAGATGTTCTGGGGCGTCGACGAGGACGTGAAATCGTTCGGCCAGTTCATTCAGCGCTACGTCACCCGCAACGATCGCTGGAACTCGCCGCTGTTCCTGTACGGCGAAAGCTACGGCACCACGCGCTCTGCGGCGCTCGCCTATTACCTTCAGCAACAGGGCATCGCCGTGAACGGCGTGATCCTGCAATCGTCGGTGCTCAACTATTTCGATGGGTCGCCCGGCTCGGACGACGGCTACGTCTTCGACCTGCCGACCTTCGCCGCACTGGCCTGGTACCACGACAGGATTCCCGGCAAACCCGCCAGCCTGACCGATTTCGTCGAGCAGGCGCGCAAGTTCGCCGACGGTCCCTACGCCGCGGCGTTGCGCGAGGGCGACGATCTTCCGACAGCCACGCTGGGCGCCATCGCACAACGGATGCACGCACTGACCGGACTCCCGGTCGATTACCTGGAACGCGCCAACCTGCGCGTGAGCGCAGCCGAATTCCGCAAGGAACTGCTGCTGCCCGAGCGCGAACACATCGGTCGCTACGACGGCCGCTACGTCGCCGAGGACGCGAGCGCCATCGCCTCGCGGCCGACCTTCGATCCGTCCGACCAGCAGATTTCACCCGCGCTCAATCAGGGTTACCTCTGGTATGTGCATCACGTACTGAAGTGGAACACCAGCCGCGAATACGTCGGGCTGAGCTTCGCCGCCAACAAGGCCTGGGACTGGAAGCACCAGGCACCCAGGGGTTACGGCAAATGGCAACTGCCGGACGTGGCTGCCGACCTGGCTGCGGCGATGCGCATGAATCCGTACCTGAGGGTGCTGTCCGAAAACGGCTATTTCGACCTGGCCACGCCGTTCCACGCGACCGAATACGACCTGGACCATGTCACGCTGGGACCGCAATTGCGCAAGCACATCCAGTTCGCGTACTTCGAATCGGGCCACCCGATCTACATCAACCCGAAGTCGCTGCAGGCCATGCATGCCCGGCTGGATGCGTTCTACGCCGCCACTTTGCGTGCCGACGATCGCGGGGCGGCAGGCTGAGCGGATGCCGCCATCCCCGGGCTGGCACTCCGCATCCGGACTCGTGCATGGTCGAATTGCGCCCGGGGTGATTCGCGAGAACCCCCGCGTGCGGGCCCGGCCGTTGCCTCGGCGCCATCGCGGCCGGGCATGCTCCGAAGGTAAACTCGGCGCATGGCTTCTTTCAGTCTGGCCAACCTGATCGACGGCGCGCTTCACGCGCCGCTGGGCGGTGCGTACCTGGACGTGTACGAGCCTGCGACCGGCAAGGTCTTCGCGCATTGCCCGGATTCCGATGCGCGCGACGTCGAGGCCGCGGTCGCCGCGGCCCGGCGCGCGGCACCGGCCTGGGCAGCACTGCCCATCGCCGAACGCGCCCGGTGCCTGCAGCGGCTGGCGGATGCGGTCGAAGGCCACCTCGACGACCTCGCCGGCGACGAATCGCGCGACACCGGCAAGCCGGTGGCACTGGCCCGCCGTGTGGACATCCCGCGCGCGGTCGCCAACCTGCGGTTCTTTGCCGAAGCCATCGCCCAATGGAGCAGCGAGGCGCACGTCGACGCACGCGCAACCAACTACACGCTGCGCCAACCGCTCGGCGTGGCGGGCTGCATTTCACCCTGGAACCTGCCGCTGTACCTGTTCACCTGGAAGATCGCGCCGGCGCTGGCGGCCGGCAACACGGTGGTGGCCAAGCCGTCCGAAATCACGCCGCTCACGGCGTTCCGCTTGTCCGAGCTCGCGATCGAGTGCGGCCTCCCGGCCGGCGTGCTGAACATCGTGCACGGACTCGGCCCCAAGGTCGGCAAGGCCATCGTCGAACATCCCGAGGTCAAGGCCGTGTCCTTCACCGGCTCGACCCGCACGGGTGCGGCGATCGCCGCCGCCGCGGCCAGGCAGTTCAAGAAGGTGTCGCTTGAAATGGGTGGCAAGAACCCGGCCATCGTGTTCGCCGACGCGGACCTTTCCGACGCCAATCTCGACACCATCGTGCGCTCGGGGTTCTCCAACCAGGGCGAGATCTGCCTGTGCGGTTCGCGGCTGCTGGTCGAACGTTCGATCTACGACGACTTCAAGCGGCGCTACCTGGCGAGGGTGCAAGCCTTGCGGGTCGGCGATCCGGATGACGAAGCGACCGACCTCGGCGCACTGGTGTCCAAGCCGCACTTCGACAAGGTGATGGCCTGCATCGCGCGCGCACGCGAGGAAGGCGGAACGCTGCTCGCCGGTGGCCGCGCCGTGGAAGTCCCGGGACGCTGTGCCGGTGGCTGGTTCGTCGCACCGACCGTGATCGAGGGGTTGCCGCAGGATGGCGCCACCAACCGCGAGGAAATCTTCGGTCCGGTGGTGACGCTGATACCGTTCGACAGTGAGGACCAGGCCGTGGAGATCGCCAACGGCACCGACTACGGCCTCGCCGCGTCGCTGTGGACTCGCGACATCGCGCGCGTGCAACGCGTATCGGCGCGCATCGATTTCGGCATCGTGTGGGTGAATTGCTGGATGCTGCGCGACCTGCGCACGCCGTTCGGCGGAACCAAGCAATCCGGCATGGGCCGCGAGGGCGGCGTGGATGCCCTGCGGTTCTTCACCGAAGCAAAAAACGTTTGCGTCGCCCATTGACCCGAGGAGCCCCGATGGCAAGCCCGACAGATCTTCTCGAAAGCAATCGCCGCTGGTCGGAAGCGGTTCGCGCCCAGGACCCGGGCTTCTTCGCGCGGCTGTCGAAGCAGCAGACGCCCAGATACCTGTGGATCGGCTGCTCGGATTCGCGCGTGCCCGCCAACCAGATCCTCGGCATCGATCCCGGCGAGGTGTTCGTGCACCGGAACATCTCCAACCTGGTGCTGCACTCGGACATGAATTGCCTGTCGGTGATGCAGTTCGCGGTCGACGTGCTCAAGGTCGAGCACATCATGGTGACCGGCCACTACGGATGCGGCGGCGTGGGCGCGGC
>JAJXWZ010000224.1 GCA_021781345.1 Pseudomonadota bacterium | reverse complement strand
CGCCACAGCGTCGGCCATGCGCTGCTGCGTCTCGCGCGGCGCGAAATTCGGCACCTCGCGCGCGAACGGACCGTCCGCGCCGAGCAGCGCGGAAGCGGCGGGATCATCGACCGTCGGATTCATCGCGCAAGTATCGCCGATGCGGGGCATGTGCGTCGTCCGTGCACAGTGGCACTGCCATGTTCTGTCGAACCGGCGGAGTGCATATCGTCGCATTTTGGCAATACACCACTTGCACCGCACTTTGCGCGATATGCAATACAGCATTCCACCGCACCGCGCGACAGTCCTACGAGGCAAGCGCTTGGTGTTGGGCAGGATTTCCACGCTTGACGTGTCAGGCGCAGCGCGCAACGATGCGAGCGTATTCCCGGATCCGGCATCTACTTGGCGTTAGCCACTAGTCCACCGCCCATGAGCCCACCAGGTCAGGCATCTCACAAGCGGGTCGCTAAGCTTCATGGCGCATATACCGCCTTCATAGCGGCTGGCGGGCGTTCTATCGGTGGCTGCCAGCGGCAACCATATCGCGCTAGCAGGCTGTTGAGAATCGCCATTCATTGCGGCTTGGCATAGCTTGCATCAATCATTCGTCGTGGCGTGATATTCATGGGGAAACCTCAGGGCCGGGTTCATTTTTGCCATCGATCGAATGAATTTCACGATTGCAATTCGGCCGCCGTCCCCGAGACACGACAAGCCAGTCATCTCAGAGGCAATCGCTCCCTGACCTCCCCACACCCGCCGCCAGCACGCCGGCTGATCGTCTAGAATCGCTGGCGGCACGCGCGTCGCGAGCGATGCAACGCCCGTCGCGCCGGCGCGCATCTCGCTCGTCGCTAGATTCAGTCATTGGCGTTCTTTGGGGGAATTTCATGACAGCCATGCTCGGCATTGGCCTGGCGGTATCGCTGGGCGGCCCGTTGCTGCTGGTGCTTGCCACCAAGCGTTTTTCCCTTGATTCGATGTTGCTTCCGAGCCGTTTGCTGCTCTGGGTGCTCGCAGCGGTCGTACTCGCGTTGGCCGTGCGCGGCGATGCCACATGGCGCTTGCACCTCGGCCTGGGGCCACTGGAATGGCCCGACCTTCTCGATGCCGTCGCGGCGATCGGCGTCATGCTCGGCGGTGCGGTCGTGCTGCAGCTCTTGCTCAAGAAGCTGGGATTCAAGAGCACGGCCGCGTCGGAATTGCAGAAGAAACTTTTCGGTCTTCCTGCGCCGTACCGGCTCTTCATCGTCGTCACGGCGGCGATCACCGAGGAAATCCTCTACCGCGGATTCGCAATCGGCATCGGCCGGCAGGTGTGGGGAAGCCTGAGCGTGGCCTTCGTGGTTTCACTGCTGGTGTTCGTGGGCGCACATTTCACGCACGGGGCGAGAGCGCTGGTGACCGTTTTCTGGGTCTCCTTGGTCATGTCGCTGCTGTTCGTCATGACGAACAGCCTGCTGGCCTGCATGCTGGCGCACTTCGTCGTCGATGCGTTTGCCATCCTGCTTGTCCCCCGGCTGATGGCGCGCGATCGGGCGCGAAGTGCAGCGCAGGCAGCGGAAGCAAAATATCAAGCGTGAAGCGAACATCTCCGACTGCGTCCATTCCGGATCCGCCAGATTCGAGCTCGCCGCCCGCCGCCCGCGCGCCGGCTGATCGTCTAGAATCGCCGGCGGTACGCGCGCCGCGGGCAATGCAACGCCCGTCGCGCCGGCCACCCGATGCGTCCGCGTTCCGAAGCCGGATGGTCCTGCTTCGGAAAACGGTGGGCGCAACGCCATCGCGACGAAACAGGAGCTCAGCATGATTTCCCGAACTGCAACGGTGGGCATCCGCATCGTGACGGCTGCCGCGGCGCTGTGCATCGCGACGCTGGCGCAGGCCCAGGTCAGTCCACGACTGTTGCAGGGCATGCGCTGGCGCAACGTCGGCCCGTTCATCGCCGGCAAGGTGGATTCGGTTTCAGGCGCGCAGGGACAGCCGGCCATCGGCTACGTCGGCACCGACAATGGCGGCGTCTGGAAGACCGAAAACGCCGGCGTCACCTGGCATCCGCTGACCGATGCGGTGCACGCAATCCGCGGGATCACGGCGCTGGCGGTGGCGCCGTCGCGGGCGTCGGTGATCTTTGCGGGCACCGGCAGCATCTTCGGGATCCAGTACGGCAGCGGCGTGTGGAAATCCGCCGACGCCGGTAAACACTGGCAAAGCGCGGGGCTGGAACACGCCGGCGCCATCAGTTGGCTGCTGGTCGATCCGCACGATCCCGACCTGGTGCTGGTGGCCACGCGCGGCGTGGACCACCACGAAGGCGGCGCGCGCGGGGTCTATCGCAGCACCGACGGCGGGCGCACCTGGAAGCGGGTGCTGGACGCCGGGCCGAAATCGGGCGCCACCTATCTGTCATGGGCCACAGACGATCCGCGCGTGGTGTTCGCGACCGTGATGCAGACGTACCACGCGCCGGGCGCCACCGGGTATGCGCTGTTCAAGCACCCCGGGCCGTCGAACCTGTACAAGTCCACCGACGAAGGCCTGACCTGGACGAAACTGGAGGGCCACGGCCTGCCCAAGATGGCCGGGCCGACTGCGGTCGCGGACGGCACCCATTCGCAACGCGTGTACCTGCTGAACCGCAAGGGCCTGTACCGCTCGGACGACGGCGGGGCCGACTGGTCGCTCGCGACGAAGACGATCTACACATCCAGCAAGCAGGTGCTGGTGGACCCGGTGAATCCGGACGTGGTGTACACCATGGGTACCTGCGTGTACCGGTCCACCGACGGCGGCCACACGCTTGTCGCGTTCAAGGGCGCGCCGGGCGGCGACGACCCGAACCAGTGGTGGATCGACCCGACCGATCCGAAGCACATCGTCTATGGCGGCGACCAGGGCGCGTCGATCAGCCTTGACGGCGGCCGCACCTGGAGCCTCTGGTACAACCAGCCGACCGGCGAGATGTACAAGGTCACCACCGACAGCCGCTTCCCGTACTGGATCTACGGCACCAAGCAGGACAGCGGCGCGGTCGCCGTGGCCAGCCGCGGCATCTTCGGCGAGGTGACCGACCTCGACTGGTTTCCGTTGCCGGGCTGGGAAACGGGCTTCGTGGCCATCGACCCCGCCAACCCCGACGTGATCTTCAGCAGCGGCGACATGGGCTTCCTGCAGAAGCTCGACCGCAGGACCTGGGGCGCGCAAAGCGTCGATCCCGGCGTCGGCGCGATCAGCGCGGTCAGCGACACCGACTTTCGGCGCGCGATTTCGCCGCCGATCGTGTTCTCGCCACAGGATCCCCGCACCCTGTATTACGGCACCCAGGATGTGTGGGAAACCCGCGACGGCGGCGACCACTGGACTAAGATCAGTCCGGACCTGACCGCGCATCCCGGCAAGCCGCCGCTGCCGCCGCCGCAAGGCGTGCACCACGGCGACGCGCTCGAGTCGCTGTCGCCCTCGACCGTCAAGGTCGGCGTGATCTGGACCGGCAGCAACAACGGCGTGGTCTACGTGACCCGCGACGGCGGCCGGCACTGGCAGGACGTGACGCCGCCGAAGCTGTCCATCCACGGCGTCGTCAACATCCAGGCGTCCGCCTTCGATCCGGCCGAGGCCTATGCGGCCGTGGACGGATCGGCGACGGGCGACGACGCGCCGCACCTGTACCGCACCCGCGACTACGGCAAGACCTGGCAGGCCATCGTCACCGGCCTGCCGACCGACCAGCCCACCGGCAGTTTCGTCAAGGTCGTGCGCGAAGATCCGCACCGCCGGGGCCTGCTGTTCGCGGGCACGGAAACCTCCGTGTACGTCTCGTTCGACGACGGCGACCACTGGCAATCGCTGCGGCTCAACCTGCCGACCACCGCCTTCAACGATTTGCAGATCCATGACGGCGACCTGATCGCCGCGACCTACGGCCGCGCAATCTGGATCCTCGACGACATCGCGCCGCTCGAACAGATGCGCGCCGGCATCGCCGGACAAGCGTTGCACCTGTTCCGGCCCAGCGCGGCGATCCTGGCGCAGGCGAACGTCAACCAGGACACGCCCTTCCCGCCCGAAGTCCCGCACGGCAGGAATCCGCCGTACGGCGCCGTGATCGACTACTGGCTCGCGAAGCCGGCACGCACGCTGACACTGCAGATCCTCGACGCCAGCGGCAAGGTGGTGCGCACGTATTCGAACGCACCGATCCCGCCGCTCGACCAACCCGCGCCGCCCGCGCCCGCGTTCTGGGCCCGGCCGAGGCGGTCGTTGTCGGCCGATGCCGGCGCCCACCGGGTGACCTGGAACCTGCGCTACCCGACGCCGCCGGCGCTGTTCTTCAGCCAGTCCATGGGTGCCGTGCCGCACGACACGCCGTTCGTTCCGCAAGGTCCGATGGCGCTGCCCGGCCACTACACGGTGAAGCTGACGGTCGATGGCACGTCGATCACGCAACCGCTGACGCTCGAGCCGGATCCGCGACTGGCCGACTCGCCGGCCACGATGGATGCGATGCGCAAACAACTGGCGCTCTCGCAAAAGGTCATAGCGGTGATGGCGGCCAGCAAGCAGGCCTACGAACAGGGCAAGGCGCTGGATGCAATATCGGCACCGCCGGCCGGGGGGACTTCCGGTAAGCACGCGAAATCGCCGCAACAACGGATCGCCGAACTCACCGGCACGCCCGACGACGCGTCCAGCGGACTCTCCGGCGGGCCGTATGCGGTGCCGCCGGTCAAGGGCGCGACCAGCTTCAGCCGCATCAATGGGCAGGCGGCGTCGTTGCTGGAAATGGTCACGTCCGGCAGCCAGGCCGCACCC
>JAJXWZ010000207.1 GCA_021781345.1 Pseudomonadota bacterium | reverse complement strand
GCCGCCAGCGCGTAGGGTTCGAGGCGATAGCGCCGCGCGGATTGCCGATCGGCACTGTGCCGGATCGGGTTCAGCATCCGCGCGATCCGCCAGGCGTCCTCGATGCGTCCCTGCCGGGCGAGCGCCGTCGCCAGCCATACCGCGGCGTGCGTGTACTGGCCGCCGTTCTCGCGCACGCCGGGCACGTAGCCCTTGATGTAGCCGGGATCCAGCGGCGTGTTGTCGAATGGGAGCGTGAACAGCTTGACGATGGCCGCGTCGTCGTCGACCAACTGCGCGAGCACCGCGTCCAGCGCCTGCTCGCGGCGCGCGTGATCGCCAAGATCAGCCAGCACCGACCAGCTTTGTGGCAGCGAATCGATTCGGCATTCCTCGCTGCGCGCGGAACCGATCGCAACGCCATCGTCGTTCCATGCGCGCAGGTACCAGCCGCCGTCCCAGGCGTGTTGCTGCAGCATGTTCGCGAGTTCGCCGGCGCTGGCTTCGAGGCCGGCGGCGGTGGCGTCATCGCCAAGTTGCGCCGCCAGCGGGGCGTAGCGCCGCAACACGTCGTGCAGGAACATGCCGAGCCACACGCTCTCGCCGCGGCCGCGGATTCCCAGCCGGTTCATCCCGTCGTTCCAGTCGCCGCTGCCGATCAGGGGCAGACCGTGCGCGCCGAACCGCAGGCCGTGGCGGATCGCGCGCAGGCAGTGTTCGTGCAGGCTGGCGACGTCGCCGGAAACGTGCACGTCCTCGTACACCGACTCTTCGTCCGTGGCTAGCGCGCGCCCTTCGATGAACGGCGCCGGTTCATCCAGCACGGTGGTGTCGCCGGTGACGCGCACGTATTCGGCCGCGCACCAGGGCAGCCACAGCAGGTCGTCGCTGATCCGGGTGCGCACGCCCTTGCCGGTGGGTGGATGCCACCAATGCTGCACGTCGCCCTCGCGGAACTGGTGGCGCGCGCAACGCAGCAATTGTTCGCGCGCGAGATCCGGGCGCGTGTTCATCACCGCCATCGCGTCCTGCAGCTGGTCGCGGAATCCCCACGCGCCACCCGACTGGTAGTAGCCACTGCGCGCGAACAGGCGCGAGGCCAGCACCTGGTAGGGCAGCCAGCCGTTCACCAGCAGGTCCATGGCGCCGTCCGGCGTGCGCACATGCAATTGCGACACGTTGTCGTGCCAGTAGCCGCGCACGCGCACGTATTCGTGTTGCGCGGACTCGATGTCCCCGAACGCGCCGATGATTCGGCGCGCCTCCGCGGCGCCGGAGGCGGCGCCGAGCAGGACAAGGGCTTCGAGCTCCTCGCCTGGCGCGAGTTCGAAGGTCACGCGCTGCGCCGAGCAAGGATCCAGTCCGGCACCCGCGCTGCCATCGAGTTGCCCCGTGCGCATGCCGAGCGGCGCGTCCGCGGAGCGGTTGCGCCCGAGGAACGTGCGCCGGTCGCAACCGAACTCCGGGCGCGGCACGCACAGCCGGTGGAATGCCACGCGGCCGGCGAACGTATCGTTGAAGGGATTGTGCGCCAGCACCGCACCGCTTTCGCCGTCGAATGCCGTGCGCACGTGCCGTCCGGAACGCTCGCGGTGCTCGCCCAGCACCCACTCCACGTAGCTGGTCAGTGAAATCCGGCGCGGGCGGTCGCTCTTGTTGACCATGCGGATCCGCGACAACTTGACAGCCTCGGCACGCGCGACCCACACGGTCAATTCGCTGTAGAGATCGGCGTGTGAGTGTTCGAACCGGCTATATCCGAAGCCGTGGCAGGTCCGGTAGGGATCGCCGCTTGGGGTCGGTTGCGCGGTCGCCGACCAGAACTCGCCGGTGGCTTCGTCGCGCAACCACAGTGCCTCGCCGCCGGTGTCTCGCAGCGGGTCGTTGTGCCAGGGCGTCAAGCGGAACTCGTGGGCATTCCCGGCAAAGGTGTAGGCGGTGCCCGTTTCGCTCAGGACACTGCCGAAGTCCTCGTTGGCCAGCACGTTGCACCATGGCGCCGGCGTCGGACGCCCATGCTCCAGCCAGATTTCGTACTCGCCGCCGCTGTTCCGGAACCCGCCGAAACCGTTGGCTTCGCGCAGGTCCTCCGTGGGTGGTTGCAGCGCATAGGTGGCAGGCGGCGGCTTGCGTTGCGGCAGCCGCGCCCGCGGCTCGGCCTTGGCGTCGACCGGCGACAACCGCGCGATCTGGTCGCGCAGGCGGCCTTCGTCGCCCGAGAAGACGCAGCGCGCGGTCGCCAGCATCAGGGCCCGGTCGGGCGCCGACAGGTGTTCCACCCGCCACGCGAACATGCGTCCCCGGCCCTGGCCGCCGCGGGCTTCGGCGCCGGACTCGATCAGGTACAGGATGTGCTCCTGCAGTTCCTGCCGGTAGCCGGAGAGTTCCTCGTTCCATATGAGCAGGTCGGCATCCAGCCCGCTCATGTGCCAGAAGCCGTGCGCCTGGATCAGATGCCGGACGAGGTCGATCTGGCTGGCATTGGCGATGCGCGCCAGCACGATCGGCAGGTCGCCGGAAATGCCGTGCTTCCAAAGTGCCGATTGCGGTGGCAGCGCGGCGTCGGTCAGGTTGCGGGCCGAGACAGGGCCGTACAGCAGGGTGCTGGCGACATGGTCGTAGCGCTGCGCCTCGACCGCGCCCATGTTGAGTTGCTGCAAGGTTACCTGTTCGTGTGTCCAGGCCAGCTGGAATACGCGCTGGTGCAGGTGGCGTTCGCGGTACTTCCGGGCAAGAGCGAGCGCGGCCTCGTGGTCTGGCGCGACGCCGGTGAGGACGTCGATGCCGGCGGTATGGCCGGGCAGGATGCGGATGCGACGCCGCAGCGACACGATCGGATCGAGCACGGCGCCGGCATGGCCGGCGGCCTCCGCTTCCGCGCCAAGCGCGCGCGGCGCGGATGCGCGGCCGAGCCGGCCCAGGAACCCCTCGCGATCGGTTTCGAAGGCGCCCTGGCCCACGATGCCGCCGCGCGTGGTCATCTGGTGCAGCAGCCATGGATGGCGTTCGTCCGGGCTGCGCGGCCGCCGCGACACCAGCAGTGCATCGAGTTCGGGCACCGATTCGGTTTCCAGGAACAACTTGCTGAACACCGGATGCGCCGCATCCGCCTCCGGCGGCGCCAGCACCGGCTCGGCATAGCTGACCACGTCGAGGACGCGGGTCTTGTTGCCGCGGTTGGTCAAACGCACCCGCCGCAGTTCGATGTCGTCCTCGGCCGAGACCGCGACCAGCACTTCGGTGGCGATGCCGTTGTCGTGGCGGTGGAACTCCGCGCGCGCCTGGGAGAACGTCGCGTGGCAGGTTCCGTCCGGATCGCCCATCGGCTGGTACGTGGCCGACCAGGCCTTGCCGGATTCGGCGTCGCGCAGGTAGACGAAGGTGCCCTCGTCGTCGCGGGTGGCATCGCCACGCCAGCGCGTGACCGCGATGCCGCGCCAGCGGCTGTAGCCGGCGCCGGTCTGGGTCAGCATCACGTGGTAGTTGCCGTTCGAGAGCAGGTGCGCTTCCGGCAGCGGCGTGTCCATGCGGGTGATTTCGCGGGTTTCGGCGTGGACCCGCGCGCGGGTCTGGCGCGGCTGTTCGATGTCGAGCGCGGCCGGGTGGCGCGGACGCGCTTCGGGGATCTTTTCGCGCAGCAACAGTTCGTAGGCGCTGAACATCGGTTCGCGCATGAAGCGGCGTTGCATCGGTTGCCGGTTGAGCACCGATGACAGCGCCAGCAGGCTCATGCCGTGGTGGTGCGCCATCCAGCATTTCACCAGCGCGTAATCGCTGCCTTCGCTGACGCGGCCGCTGGTGAAGTCGAGCGCTTCGAAGAAGCCGTAACGGGTCAGCGCACCCATGCCGGCCAGGCGTTCGAGGTTGTCGCAGGCGGCCGATGGTTCCAGCATCAACGCCAGCACGGTGGCGTAGGGCGCGACCACGAGGTCGTCGCCGAGGCCGCGTTTCAGGCCCAGCCCGGGGACGCCGAACGCGCGGTACTGGTACACGAGGTTGGCATCGGTCGCGTTGTAGGCCGATTCGGAAACGCCCCACGGTACCTGCTGCTGCGAGCCGTAGCGGATCTGGCGGGCGACGGCGGCGCCGCAGGTGTCCTCCAGCAGCGTGCCGCGGTAGCTAGGCATCAGCAGGTTCGGCATCAGGTATTCGAACATCGAGCCGCTCCATGACACCAGCGCGGGGCGGCCGGCCGCGACAGTGAGCAGCCGTCCCAGCTTGAACCAGTGCGAAGGCGGCACGTGGCCCTGCGCGATCGCGACGTAGCTCAGGATGCGCGACTCGGATGCGAGCAGGTCGTAGCGGCCGCTGTCGCGTTTGTCGCGCTCGACGTCGTAGCCGATGGTGAATTGCTCGCGCTTGTCGTCCCACAGGAAGGACAGGTCCATGCTCGCGAGTTCGCGGCAGGTCCTGGCCAGTGCGAGCGCATCGTCGCGGCGGCGGTTCAGCGTGGCGTCCATTTCGCGCAAGGCGGCGCAAAGATCGGGCGCGCCCTCGCTGGCGGGCGCTTCCAGTCTCGCCACGATGTCGGCGGCGAGCGCGCGGGCGCGTGGCCGGGAAGGATTGCCCTCCAGTGCGGCCAGCCTCGCGCGGGTCTCGGGATCGTCGCTGCCGAAGTCGCCCAAGGCCAGCCAAGGTGCCAGTTCGTCGAGCTCCTCGCATGCCGCCCTGGCCTGCCGTGACAGCGCCTGCGTCCATTCCGCGAATTCGCCTTCGATGGCATTGTCCGCGTTGATCGATTCGAGTCGGTCGGCTTCGGCATCGATGCGGGCCAGCAGGCCGTGCAGCACCGGCAGCGCGTCCGCGTTGGCGATCGCATCGGCTATCAGCGTGTCGACTTCGCCGAGGGTTGCCGCCAGCGCGAGGCCGGCGTGCGGACCCCGTGCTTCGACCTGGTCGAGCAGGCTGCCCAGCACCCGGGCGGTATCCAGCAGGCCGTCGCCCAGCGCACGGCTCACCAGCGGATCCTCATCGCCATGTTCCAGCGCATTCGCGAGGACCAGCAGGCATCCCATCAGGTTGCCGCTGTCCACGCTGGAGACGTAGCGGGGCGTCAGGGGTCGCAGCGTCTGGGTGTCGTACCAGTTGAAGAAATGGCCGCGAAGACGCGGCATTCCACGCAGTGCCTCCAGCGTCGCGGCGGTGCGGCGCAGGTATTCGCCGTGGGTGAGGTAGCCGAAATCGCACGCGCTGAGGTTGGCGAGCAAGCCCATGCCGATGTTGGTGGGCGAGGTGCGGTGCGCGACCTGCTCGACCGGAAAGACCTGGCAGTTGTCCGGCGGCAACCAGTTCTCGTCGGCACCGACGAACGCCTCGAACCAGTGCCATACGCGGCGCGCGACACCGTGCAGGAACGCCTGCTGCGCCGCATCCAGCGGCAAGGGTTGCCGCGGCGGCCGGCGGCTGATCGCCCAAGCCACGGCCGGCGCCGCGAACCACAAGGCCAGGAACGGCAGCGCGGCCGGCAACGAGGCGGGTGCATGCATGCCGATCACGATCCCGATCACCACGGCCGTGGCCGGGGCCACCCACATCAGGCGCAGGTAGCCCGCGAGGCTGTCGGCGGCGCCGCGGGCGGCGTCCGTCATCGGCGTCCATTCGAGCAGGTGCCGGCGGGTGAACAACAGGCGCCCGGCACTGCGGGTGATCGCGTCCAGGTTCAGCATGGCCTCGAACGGCAGCGTCGCTATCGCGAAAAGCTCGCGCAGCAACACGTCGCGGATGCCGCGCCAGGTATTGCGCCAGCGTCGCGGCGGCACCCGCAACCACGCGTTGCGCAGCACCTGCACCAGCGCGATCAGCACGGCCGGGCCGAGCAGGAAGGCGACCAGCACCAGCGTCCAGTAGGCCGGCACGTCGGCACGGATCCAGCCATGCAACACCAGCACCAGCATCGCGAATGGCACCAGCCCGCGCCGCAGGTTGTCGAGGATCTTCCAGCGGTGGTGCGCCTTCAGGGTGTTGCGCAGCCCGCGCCGGCGCGGACCCGGCACGATCGGCAGCAGCCACTGCACGATCTGCCAGTCGCCGCGGGTCCAGCGATGGCGGCGACGCACGTCCACGCTGTAGCGGTCGGGCTGGTGCTCGATCAGTTCGATGTCGCTGACCAGCCCGGTGCGGGCGTAGGAACCCTCCAGCAGGTCGTGCGAGAGGATCAGGTCGTTGGGGAAACGCGTGCCGACCGATCGGTTGAACGCATCGACGTCGTAGATGCCCTTGCCCACGAACGACGCCTCGCCGAACAGGTCCTGGTAGACGTCGGATACGGCACGCGTGTAGGGATCGAGTCCGGTCGCGTTGCTGTACAGCCGCGCGAAGCGGCTCGGGCGGGTACTCTCGTAGGTCACCGATATGCGTGGCTGGAGCAGCCCGTAGCCGGCGACCACGCGGCGCGACCCCTTGCTGAACCAGGGCCGGTTCAACGGATGCGCCATGGTTTCGACCAGCTTGCGCGCGGCTTCCGGCGGCAACCGGGTGTCGGCGTCCAGCGTGATCACGTAGCGCGCGGCCTGCAATGCCGCGAGGTCGCCGACGATCACGCTGAAGGAGCGTTCCGGGCGCGCGCCGCGCAACACGCGGTTGAGGTCGCCGAGCTTGCCGCGCTTGCGCTCGAAACCCATCCATACCGATTGGCGCGGATTCCATTCGCGCGGGCGGTGGAACAGGTGGAATCGCGTGCTGCCGGGCAGTGGGTATTTCGCGTTGAGCCGGTCGATGCCGCGCGTCGCCGCCGCCAGCAGTTCGGCGTCGCCGGGCATGTCGCGTTCCGGTGCGTCCGGGAAGTCGGTGAGCAACGCATAGTGCAGGTTGCGGTCGCGGTTGCCGAGATAGCGGATTTCCAGTGCGTCGAGCTGCTCGGCCAGGCCATGGGTGCCGCCGAGCAGCCACGGCACCACCACCAGGGTGCGGCAGTCATCGGGAATGCCGCCGCTGAAGGACATCCGCGGCAGCAGGCGTGCCGGCACCAGCATGCCGAGCAGCCAGTTCACCAACGCGACCGCCGGCTGGCTGGCCGCGACGAACAGCGCAACCAGCAGGACCACGTCCATCGCCAGTGGCGAGCGGTCGAAGTACCAGTCGTGGCCACCCGCGACCAGCAGCGTCACGATCGCGCTGACCACGAAAATGCCCCCAAGGTACGTCGTCGAGGGCCAGCGGCGCAGGCGTTCGGCGATGCGGAATTCGGCGGGCGCGCGCGTCCCCAGTGCCAGCGCGAACGACGCGAGCCCCGCGCCGACCAGGAAATAGCCCACGTGGCGGCGGCGCGGATCGCTGCCGAGTGGGCAATCGCGCCGCGCGAGTGCCAGCGCGCGCTGCGCGACCTCGACCTCGTCGTGCCCACTGCTCGCGGCCAGCACCTCGACCGCGTGGCGGTAGTGGCCGCGGGTCGCGAAGTCCATGTCGGCGTAGGCGCCGGCTGGATCCTCGCCCAGGATGCGATCGACCTTGCCGACGCGTTCGAGCAGTTCCGACCAGTTGTATTCACCTATCCGGCGCAGGCTGTTGATGCGGTTGGAAATGGACACCTGGTCCGCGGCCTGCTCCCGCGATTCTTCGTCGATCACCCGCGCCACGCTGGTGCCGCGTTGTTCGAGCTGCTGTTCGGCGAACGTGAGGGCGAGCTTGAGCGAGGGGTGCTTGCCTTCGAGCAGGCGGTAGAACTCGGCGGCGAACGCGGGCGAGGCGAACTCGTCGCTGCGGGCCATTTCGGCGACAGCGACCAGCATGTCGTTGGGCGCGCGGGTGGCCACTCCGATCAGGCGTTCGGCCCAGAACTCGGCGTTGGAATAGGCCTGCATGCGGCGCGAGATCGCGGCGGCGTCGCCGGCCAGGCCTTCGACCAGGACCACCCGCACCAGCACCGGCAGCGTCCACAGCTCGACCAGGTCGAAGCTCGCGTGCCGCTGGTATTCGTCCAGGTAACGTTCGATGGCCTTCGGTTCGACGTTGCCGTCGAGTTGCGCGATGCAGGCGCGCAGCACCCGCAGCATGCGCGGCACGACCTGCCCCTCGAACTCGCCGCGCGGAAGGCGCCTCCATATCCTCGCGGGCAGCGCCTCGCGCACTTCCCGGATTTCGTTGCGGACCAGGTAGACGTTGTCGATCAGCCACTCCGCCGCCGGCTCGACGCGGCGGTCCTCGGCGGCGGCGGTGCGGGCCACGGCATAGGCGTACTGCAACGCACGGTCGTGTGCGGTCAAGGCCTTGTCGAGGTCGAATGCGGCAAGACGGCTGACGCGGTCGTGGTCGCGCGCCAGAACGTTCGCCGGTACGGGCCGCAACGCGAGTTCATGCATGTCGCGTTGCTCGCGCTGCATGCGCACGCGTGCGCTGCGCGTTGCGTGCCGCATGCGCATGCGGCGCAGCCAGACGAGCGGGTGGCGGGAACGTCTCAAGGGTGGCCCGTGTCCATGCCGAACGTCACCCATGTTAGCGACCGGCGCATGGCCGATGCATTCACGGATTGGATGCCTCGATCGGGTCGCGGCGCGCCGGCGTCCATTCAGGCGGGCGGGTCCGCGGATTCTTCGAGTACCAGCAGGTGCCCGTCCGGATCGCGCAGCAACGCGCAAGCCATGCCGTCGACGAATCCGCTGGCGACGAGACTCCCGGCGTGGCCTGCGTCGTCGAGTGCGTCGAGCAGCACGTCGATGGCGCTGGTTTGCCAGGTCAGCCTGTCGGCCGGCGTCGCACAGGGCGGCATGTCCGGGGCCGCGCGGCCGCGTGGCCGGCGATAGCCGAGCAGTTCGAGGTGCGGCGTGCGCGCCGCGGCCGGTTGCAGCGCGACGACGTCGACTTCCACTTCCGCCAGGTCGTCGAGGCGTTGCTGTTCGATGCCGCGGTTCACGCCGCGCGCGACGACGCGCAAGCCGAGCAATGCGTAGAAGTCGACGCTGCGGGTGCTGTCGCCGACGCTGATCGCGCTGTGGTCGATGCCGAGTGTCGGTCCGCCGCCATGCGGAGTGCTCCAGGCAGGGTCGCCCGTACCGGCGGGGAACCCGATCAGTTCCAGGGGATGGCCATCGGGATCGCGGAACTTGAACGCGGTGACCCGACCAGTGCTAGGCGGCAGCACCTGCGGCCCGCCCCGCGTGATCGGCACGGCGCCATGGCGTACCACGCGATCGAACGCGGCGCGCATGTCGACGACGACGATCGCGCAATGCTGGAACAGCAGGTCGCAGGCGGTGCCGTCGCCCGGATACGCCGCGGCATCCGGGAACTCGGTCAGTTCGATGCGCTGAGCGCCGAGCGAGAGCCGTGCCCGACGCGCCGGTGTGATCTCGACTCCCGGCAGGCGCATCCAGGCGGGCGGTGCCGGATGGGTCGGGTCGCTGCGGAAACCCAGGGCATCGCGGTAGAACGCGCATGCCCGGTCGAGGTCGGCGGTGTTGCGGCCGATGCCGACCAGTTTTTGCACGCCGTGGCTCATGGCCATTGGGCGCCGCGCCGGTTGACCCAGATCGCGTACAAGGATTGCGAGGCACACAGGAAAAGCCGGCTGCGGTGCCGGTCGCCGAAACACAGGTTGGATACCGTGCACGGCACGCGGACCCTGCCGAGCAGGTTGCCGTCCGGCGCGATGCAGTGCACGCCGTCGCCGGCGCTGGCCCAGACGTTGCCGTCCTCGTCGCAGCGGATGCCGTCGGCATCGCCGGGCGAAACCTTGAAAAAATCGCGGCCGTCGCGAATGGAGCGACCGTCGCCGGCGACATCGAATACGCGGATGCAGCGTTTCGACGAAGGATCGAACTGCAGGCCCGTCTCGGTGACGAAAAGACGCTTTTCGTCGGGCGAAAAGCACAGGCCGTTGGGACCGGCGAAGTCGTCCGCAACGACCGTGAGCGATCCGTCGCGAGGATCGAAGCGATACAGGCTGGCCGGCAATTCGGACTCGCGCCGACCTCCCTCGTAATCGGTCTGGATGCCGTAGGGTGGGTCGGAAAACCAGATCGTGCCGTCCGATTTCACCACCACGTCGTTGGGTGAGTTCAGCCGTTTGCCGCCGTAACGGTCGACCAGCGTGGTGATCCGGCCGTCGAGTTCGGTGCGCACGATGCTGCGCCCGCCGTGCAGGCAGCCGATCAGGCGCCCTTCGCAATCACGGGTGTGGCCATTGGCGAATCGCGACGGTTCGCGGAATACCGACACGCCGCCCGTGGCAGTCCAGCGCATGATGCGGTCGTTCGGGATGTCGCTGAACAGCAGGCATTGCAGGTCGGCGAACCACGCCGGGCCTTCCAGCCAGCGGAATCCGTCCGCGAGTCTTTCCAGTGGCGCGTTGGGCAACACCATCTCGCGAAAACGCGGATCGATGATTTCGAAATCGCTCACGGCGCAGCGTCCATCTGCACCAGCATGAGGACGGCGGGCTCGTCACCGAGCGTGCCCGAGCGGTGGCCCTTGTGCCCGTCGGCATCGGTCTTGCAGCCCTGGTCGCCGCCGAAAGACACCTCGCCGGGGCCCATCTCCACGCGCGTGCCGTCCATCGTTTCCACGAACCAGCGGCCGGACAGCGGCACGATCCATTGCGGCTCGGGATTCTCATGCCAGTCGCCGGTCCAGCCCGCTGGGAGCACACTGAACAGCGCATGGCTCGGATCAGCCTCCAGCGGCAGGTTCCACTGCGGCGCGGCGCCGCCCATGCTCTGGCGTTCGAAGCCGATCAGTGTGCGTTGCTCCTGGTGGCTGACGCCGTCGGCGTCAGCCCACACGTGCCAGTACGTCAACTGCAGCGAGTCAGTGCCCATGATCGGGTTTCGTCCAGCCCGGGATCGTCGCGGGCGGCGCGGTACCCGCCGGCGTGTAGACCGCGGTCGAGGACAACGGCCGTCGCGCGATCACACCGGCCGGCGCGAGTTGCGCGGCGAACACGACCAGCAGTAGTCCGCCGACCAGTCCGAAGTTCTTGAGGAAGTCCCAGAAGTGGCCGCGCGCCTTGCTGTCGCCCGGTTTCCAGAAGTCGGTGAACTTCCAGAACGGGTGGTAGAGGATCGCGGTGACCACGCAAAACAGTGCCAGCGCGAACGCGGCGATGCGGTCGTGCCAGCCGAACACGATGCAGAAGGGTGCAATGGCTTCCACCGCGATTGCGCCGGCGAGCAGCGGCGGTCCGCTCCTCTCCGGCAGGAACGAGGAGTCGGCCTGTGCCAGCGCATCCTTCCAGAACACGACCTTGTCGAGCGCGCTGAACGGGAACAACACGACCAGGCAGACCCGGATCACGATGGGAACGAGATAGAGATTCAGCCACATGGCGCGCCCCTTCCATGGTCGTCATTCCGGACGTGGTCATCCGCGGCCGGTGATTTTGTTGCTGGTGAATTCACTTCATGCGCTCCGCGATCCGGTCGGCCACCCGCAGGGCATTGGCGATGATGGTGAGGGTGGGGTTCACCGCGCCGATCGACGGAAAGAAGCTGGCATCGACGACGTACAGGTTGTCGAGCTCGTGGGCCTTGCAATCGAGGTCGAGCACCGCGGTTTTCGGGTCGCCGCCGAAGCGCGCGGTACCCGCCTGGTGGGCGGTGCCGCCGATGGGGATGTCCTTGCCGAGGTAGAACTTGCGTTCCAGCAGATGCGGATGCGCGCCCATCGGTTCCAGCAGCGCCTCCAGCTTCGCGCGCAGCCGCCGGTGGGCTTCCATGTTGTTGTCGGTCTGTTCCACCACCACGCGGTCGCCGTCGTAACGGATGCGGTTTCCAGGTCGCGGCAGGTCCTCGCTGGACAGCCAGAAGTCGAGCGAATGCCGGGCCAGGTATTCGAAGGGTTTTTCCGGCAACCACTCCAGCCATGCCGGTAGCGATTCGCCGCGGATGGTGTCGGCATGCGACTTGCCGGTCATCTGGATCAGGCCGAGCGGGAACTCCCAGTCATCGGCACCGAAATAGAAATCGCTCACCCCCAAGGTTTTCTGGAACACCGTATCGTTGGGTTCCTTCGCCACGGCCATCAGCACCGACTGGTTGTGGCGGATGTAGTTGCGACCGACCTGATCGGAACCATTGGCGAGGCCGTGCGGATGCCTATCGTTGGCCGAACGCAGCAGCAGCAAGGCCGAGGACAGCGCACCGCACGCGACCACCACGATGTCGGCCGAGTAGGTCTCCGTCGAGCCGTCGCGTTCGACCTGCACAGCATTGACGACATGGCCCGAGGCATCGGTGTCGAGGCGCGAGGCGAAGGCCCCGGTCAGGAGCGTGACATTGGGATGCGCACGCAACATGGGGTTGACGCATATCACCTCGGCGTCGGCCTTGCCGTTGGTCGGGCAGGGATAGCCGTCGAACGCGTCGCAGCGGATGCAGGGGCTGCCGCGCATCACGCGGCCGTCCCGTTCGTCCAGCAGGATGCCGAGTGGCATGTGGAAGGGATGAAGTCCGCGGCGCGCGAAGGTGTCGGCAAGCTGCTGCATGCGCGGTTCGTGGGTCACCGGCGGGTACGCATACGGCCGGCTGCGTGGCGGTTCGGTGGGGTCCTCGCCGTCCGCGCCATGCACGTGGAACAGGCGTTCGGCCTCGTCGTAGTAGGGTTCGAACACGTCATACTTGAGCTCCCATTCGGGCGACACACCGTCGGCGTGCCGGATTGCTTCGAAATCGCGCTCGCGCAGGCGGAACAACGCCGCGCCGTAAACCTTCGAGTTGCCGCCGACGAAGCGATGCAGGCCGGGATGGAACGCCTTGCCATGCTTGTCGTACCACGTTGCGTCGGCCTGGTAGGCAGCGTCGACGAAGACCTTCCCCGGATTCCAGTTGTCCGGCGAACGCTTCAGCCAATCGCCCCGTTCGAGCACCAGGATCCTCTTGCCGGAGGGCGCCATGCGCTGGGCCAGCGCCGCGCCACCGGGTCCGGAGCCGATCACGATGATGTCGAAGCGGTGGTCGGGCATGCCCTCGCGCCTTGGCGCCGCTGCACGGCGAAACCCCGGTTGTACAGGGCCGGGTGTCTATTTCAGGTCAATGCGTGATCCATTTGGTGCGTGATCGGCGGGCGGCTATACTCGCGCGGTTATTTGGCGTCCACGGGGGCCCGGGGACGTTGCAGCCTTCCAACCGGAGTTCGCAAGTGAGCACGCATCTCACCCCATCCGATCGCACCTTCATGAAGCACTTCGCGATGATGATCGCCATGCTCGCGGGTACCGCCGTGGTCCTGATGATCGTCGGCACATTCGTGTGGGAGTCGCTGCCGAAGGAGAGCAACCAGCGCGAGATGCTGCGGGCCGCCGACCGCATCGCGCCGGTCGCATCCGTGTATGCGGGAGATACCGGGCGCGCGGCGATGGAAGCGGCCAAGGCCGCCGCCGCCAAGGCGGCTGCCGCGCAGGTCGCCTACGGCGGTACCACGGATGGAAAGGTGATCTTCGGCAAACTCTGCACGACCTGCCACTCCACCGGCGCCGCCGGCGCGCCCATGATCACCGACAAGGCCGCGTGGGCGCCGCGCATCAAGCAGGGCATCGCCACGCTGGTCCAGCATGCGATCAACGGCTACAAGGGCCCGACCGGCAACGGTCCGCTGATGCCGCCCAAGGGCGGCAATCCGGCGTTGACCGACGCGCAGGTCGAAGCCACGGTCAAGTGGATGGTTTCGCAGGTGCAGTAACGGAAACCGCAGCGCTTTCGACAACGCGCTTCCGCGAGCAGGCATCCCTGCGGCGGGCCCCGGCAAGCACATGCTTGAGCGGGCATTCCTCGCCGCGCGAGCTGCCATTGGCAACTCGCAGCAAACGCAGCACTCATCCCGCGATGTAGCGCTGCAGCTGGTCGATTTCGTTGGCCTGGTCGTCGATCACGGCCTTGACCAGGTCGCCGATCGACACGATGCCCACCAGGCGGTTGCCGTCCATTACCGGCAAGTGCCGCACGCGCAACTCGGTGCACAAGCGCATGCACTCTTCGACGCTAGTTGCCGGGGAAACGGTCGCGGGCGAGGGCGTCATGATGTCCGAAACAGACGTTTCGCGGGACGAATGCCCCTTGAGGATGACCTTGCGGGCGTAATCGCGTTCGGTGACGATCCCGGCCAGCGCTTCTCCGCGCAGCACCAGCAGTGCCCCGACGCCACGCTCCGCCATCAGGCGGATCGCATCGAGGACCGGCGCTTCCGGCGTGATCGTGTAGACCGCGTTGCCCTTGGCTTCCAGTAGATGCCTGACCTGTCGCATGCGTGCCTCCTCGGGATCGCGACCGGAAGCTGGATTCTAGCGCCGGACGCGCGGGTCCGTCGGGCCGCTCAGCGCGGCCTCGGCGGATGCGGGTCGAGCACGTAGGCGACCCCGCCCAACTGGCGCATCTGTTGTTCGATCCAGGCGGCATGGTGCCGCACCCAGGGTGACGGCCGGTCCACGTGCCAGCCGCGCGGATCCGGCAGGACCGCGGCCAGCAGCGCGGCCTGGTGTGCGGTCAATCGCGAAGCCGGTTCGTCGAAGAACCTCCGCGATGCCGCCTCGACGCCGTAGATGCCGTTCCCCAGCTCGACGATGTTCGCGTAAACCTCGAGCACGCGGCGCTTCGGCCAGGTGACGTCGATCAGCACCGTGAAATAGGCTTCCAGGCCCTTGCGGAAAAACCCGCCGCCGCTCCACAGTAACAGGTTGCGCGCGGTCTGCTGGGTGATGGTGCTCGCGCCGCGCAGGCGTCCGCCGCTTTCGGCAACGTCGATCGCCGAGCGGATCGACGCGACGTCGAAGCCGTGGTTGAATGGAAACGTCTGGTCCTCGCCGGCCACCATCGCCAGCGGTGCCACCGGCGCGATCCTGCTCCAGGGCACCCACCGATAGTCGATCCGGAACGTGTGGTTGCCCTGCCATGCCTGCGATATCCGGCGCTCCAGCATGTAGGCGCTGGTAACCGGCGGCACGAAGCGCAGGATCAGGACCGGCAGCCAGGTCGCCAGCACGAACGCCGCGAGCATCCAGGCCAGGCGCCTCAGCCAGCGGCGCGCACGCGAGCGTCGTCGCGGCATGCCCGCGGTACCCGCGCGGGAGCCGGTACCGTTGCCGGTCATGCGGTGACGTCGGGAACCGGTTCGCCCGCCAGGGTTTCGAAGGGCTGTGCCGGCGAGTAAAGGAAGCCTTGCGCGTATCGGCAGCCCATCTTGATCAGCAGGTCGCGCTGTTCGGTCGTCTCCACGCCTTCGGCGATGACCTGCATGGACAGCAGCTTGGCCATGGCCAGGATCGACCGGATCACGGCATCGCTGCCACCCTCGCTGTGGGTGGACAGCCCGCGGATGAAGGACTGGTCGATCTTGAGCGCGTGGACCGGGTACTGGTGCAGGTAGGACAGCGACGAATAGCCGGTGCCGAAATCGTCGAGCGAGATTCGGATTCCCGCGTCGCACAACGTCTGCAGGGTACGCTTGGCTTCGGGCGGGTTGTCCAGCATCGCGCGTTCGGTGATTTCCAGGCGGATGCGGCAAGGAGGCACGCGGTGTTCGGCCAGCAATGCCAGCAACCGACGGTCGAGGTCCGGATTGCGGAAATGCCGCGCCGACAGGTTCATGCCGATGAAGATGTCGTCGCTGCCGGCCAGTGCGTTGGCCTGGCGGCAAACCTGCTCGAAGATCTGCCAGTCGATGGTCTCCGATGCGCCGGTGTCCTCGGCGATGTTGAGGAACTCGCCGGGCAGCAGCCATCCACGCTTTGGATGCTGCCACCGCATCAGCGCCTCGTAACCGACGGTGGCACCGCTTTGGAGGTCCACGATCGGTTGGTAGAACGGCACGAATACCTGCCGGGTCAGGTCGCGGCGGAGGTCGTTTTCGGTCTCCAGCAGCGACACCGCCTGCTGGCGCAAGCCTTCGTCGAACACCGCATAGCGATGGCGGCCGTCGGCCTTGGCGCGGTACATCGCCGAATCCGCGTCGCGCAGCAGTTCCTCGGGATGCCGGTAGTGGCTGGCCGCCAGCGCGATGCCGATCGACGTCGAGGTGAACAATTCCTTCGCCGCCAGCCGGAACGGCGCATTGAGGTCGTCGATGATGCGCTTGGCGATCAGGCAAGCCTTGTCCGGATCGGCGATGCCCTCCAGCAACACGCCGAACTCGTCGCCACCGAGGCGCGCGACCACGTCCTCGGATTTCACGCAGGCCCGGATGCGGCTGCCGGCCTGGAACAGCAGGTCGTCGCCGATCAGGTGCCCGACCGAGTCGTTGATGACCTTGAAGCGATCGAGGTCCATGAACAACACCGCGAAACCCTTGGTGGGATCGGCATGGAAGCGCTCGAGCGCGTGTTCCAGCCGTTGCATCAGGAGGCTGCGGTTGGGCAAGCCGGTGAGCGAGTCATGCAGGGTTTCGTATTTCAGTCGCGCCTCGATGCGTTCGCGCTCGGCGATCTGGGCGCGCAGGTCGCGGTTGGCCAGTGCCAGCGCGCGGGTGCGTTCGCCGACGCGGTGTTCGAGGTTGGAGTAAGCACGCCGCAGCGATTCGGTGGCGCGCACCCGTTCCAGTGCATTGGCGATGTGGTAGGAAACGAAAGTCAGCAGTTCCTGGTCGCGCAGGGTGTAGTGGTGCTCCGGCGAGTAACTTTGCACGGCCAGCGCGCCGACCGTGTGCTCGGCGCATACCAGCGGCACGCCCAGCCAGCAGATCGAATCGGTGCCGTGCTGCGCCACCTCCCCGCTGGTGCGCAGCCGTTCGATTTCCGGCGTGTTCGCGAGCAGGGCGCTGCTGTGCCGCATCACGTATTCGGTGAGGCCGTTGGCGAGCTTGCGCGGCTGGCGATCGCGGTCGCGTTCATCCACCGAATACGGGAACGTCAGCTCGGTGCCGTCTTCGGACAGCAACGCGATGTAGAAATTGCGCGCGTACAGCAAGCCGCCCACGACCCTGTGCACGGCGGCGTAGAAGTTGTCGATGCTCTCCGTGGTGCTGGCCAGTTCCGCGATGCGGAACAGCGCGGCCTGCAGCCGTTCGCCACGCTGGCGTTCGAGTACCTGCTGCTGCAGCACGCGGTTGGCCTCGCGCAGCGCCTCGGTGCGTTCCTCGACACGGCGTTCCAGCTCCGCGTGCGCCAAGCGCCGCTCCAGCGCGGTCTGGATGTGTTGCGCCACGTAGATCAGGAGGGTCTTGTCGTGCTCGTTGTAGTGGTGTTCCTTGTCATAGCTCTGCACCACCACGCAGCCGACCACCTCGGTGCCGCGCAGCAGGGGCACTCCGAGCCAGTCCTCGCAAAGTGCCCCGGAACCGGTGAACGGACCTTGCACCTGCTGTTGCATCAGTTCCAGCGAGCCCATCAGCGGCTTGCCTTCGCGGATCACGTACCAGGTCGGGCCGTGTTCGATTTCGGACATTGCCATCTCGACTGACGGATAGGGCAATTCCGGGTCGACGGTGTCCGCGTAGTAGGGGAATCGCACGCTCTGCTTCTTCGCGTCGTACAGCGCGATGTAGAAGTTCTCGGCGTACATCAGGGTGCCGACGATCTCGTGCAGCGCCCGAAACATCGGGGTCAAGTCCGAGCCGACGGCACTGGCCTGGTTGGCGATCGCGTACAACGCGCGTTGCAGGCGCTCGGCACGCGCCAGCTGGTCGACCGAATCGTTCAACTGGTTCCTGTCGATCAGGGCGCGCATCCGTGCTTCGATCATTTCCGCCGCGGTGGCCAGCATTGGACGCTGTTCGTCGTCGCCGACGGCGACGATCCGGAGCACCTCGCGATCGGACAATTTGATGTGCGCTGTGAACGTGCCGGGTTCGGGGGGCGTCCTGGCGATGCCCGGGTCGCAACGCTCGATGCCGGCATCCGGCGTCAGTTTGGCCAGCAGGTCACCGGCCGCGCGGATCACGCCGTCGAGGTCGGTTGCGGCCCAAAGGTCGCTGATCGCATGACATAAAACCGCTGCGGTGGGCGGCTTGCTGGCTATTGCGGCCAGATGATGAACGTCGCCTGCCATGTGTGGTCCAACCCCTGCACCGGAGCAGAGTGTAACCGGTAGCTTCGATGGCCCGCATCTTTTGATGCGTCCGGCCGGTATTAACGGGTACCGGAAGGTTGACCCGGTTCATGCACCTTGCGGTTCATGAATTGTTAGCAAAATGTAATTTCATGGCGTACAATCCATAGCCAAAGACGTTGTGTTCGCTTGCCCCATCCTCCGACTCGGGAAAACCGGTTTCCGGACGTTGAAAATGCGCCGATTGCTCGCCAGCGCGATGTTCACCGGCTTGGCCTTGGCCCTGCCGCTGTGCGCGTTCGGGCAAGTCGCGGCGATGCCGGTGATCCCCGCGGTCAAGGCCGTGCCGGCGCACGCGAGAGACGGCGTGCCTCTGTGGAAGGGCCACCGGACGGCATTGACGGTCACGGCAGGGGGGCGCACGAGTGCTGCCGCGCCGACCGGCGCTTCGGTGCTGGCGAGCGGGCAAGCCCGCTCCGCCGCTGCGGGTCTCCGGCTCGTCACGGCACCGGGCATCTCCGCGCACCTGAACGTCAACGAGATCCGCTGGACGCCCGTCTCGCCTGCCTGTGCTCCCGGCAGCATCGGATGCAACGGCATCGTACCGGTCGCGGGCGTGCAGCGCGGCGAGGTCGGAGCAGGGTACGCGGGGCACGGCGTCAAACTCGACTTGTCGATCGGCCAGGCCGAAAGCGCGGGCAGCGCCTCTCCCGTGCGCGGCAGGCCGGCTGCGCTGCCACGGGTTTTGCCGGCGGAAGGCGGTGCCGACGTCGCCGCGCCGCTGTGGTTCCGCAACAGCACCTCGACCAGCCTGAACGCACGCGGCCAGGTCAACCTCGCGCCGGGCACCAGCCTGGACTTGGGGGCCAGCATCGGACGCGTGCGGCTGTTGCCGGGTTCCGGCGCGGGTTCCGACGACACGATCGACCAGACCACGTTGAGCTTCGGCATCGAGCACGGCGCGATGCGCGGTGCCATCGTCGGGCATGTGCTGGAGCCCAGCCTGCCGGGCGCCACGCTCGACCAGGCTCAGCGCTGGAGCGGCATCGACCTCGGCATCAGCGTCCGCCTGCCTTGGCGCGGGGAGCTGAATTTCGGCGCCCAGAACGTCTGGACTTCGGGCCGCGCGCCGCTGCTGTTCGGCTCGGGTGCCGCCACGCCGGACCAAGGGCGCGTGCCGTACGTGCAATATCACCAAGACCTGTAAACACCTTTCGGCGTGGGTCGATGCGGGCAGGTCCGCTGGCACGGGCTGCTGCCGGACGTGGCTTCATTCCTGATGTGGTCTTGCTCGGAGAGGCCGATCATCCGATTCCCGGATCCAGAACCGCTTAGACTGGCGCCCGCCTGATGGACCGATCCGTGGATGAGCTGTGGCGCAAGGCCCAGGTGTGCATGTGTGCGGGTGACCGCGCGGCTGCGCGCAGCGTGCTGGAATCACTGCTCCTGCAGGCACCGCGCCACGCCGCGGCACACATGACGATGAGCCACATCGCCTGGGCGGACGGCCGGGTCAGGGACGCCGCG
>JAJXWZ010000155.1 GCA_021781345.1 Pseudomonadota bacterium | reverse complement strand
CTATGCCGACGAGGGCGAGGATGCCGTGCCCGCCGACCGCATGGTGCTGGATCCGGTTTCGCTGATGGCCGTCGACAACATCAAGATCACCATGGGCGACTACAGCACCCCGGCCGGCCAGCTTTACCTGCGGCCGGGCCAGCGCTATCGCCTGCGCATCAGCGACGAACAGGGTCGGCTCATCACCAGCCAGGTCATCCAGGTGGCGGCAGCCGCCGAGCCGGCGGCGAGCACGGGACAGGCCGACCGGCAACCGCAAGTGGCGTGTACCGTCGTGCTCCAACAACTCATGCAGGGATCCGGGTCTTGCCAGCACCAATGAACAACAGTATCCGCACCGACACCGCGCCCTCGCCGGTGGGCGCCTACCCGCACGCACGCAGGGTCGGTGAACTGCTGTTCCTGTCCGGCATCGGACCGCGCATGCCCGGCAGCAACCTGATTCCCGGCAACGTGCTCGATGCGCTGGGAAACCTGATCGACCACGACATCGCCGCGCAGACCCGCCAGGTGTTCGCCAATGTGCGCGCGGTGCTGGAAGCGTCGGGCGCAGCCTGGGAAGACCTGGTGGACGTCACCGTGTTCCTGACCGACATGGCGGGCGACTTCAAGGCCTACAACGCGGTTTGGCGGGAATGCTTTCCCGATCCGGCGACCGCCCCCTGTCGCACCACGCTCGGGATCTCGGCGTTGCCGACGCCGATCGCTATCGAACTGAAGTGCATCGCGCGCATCCGCCGCGACTACCGCTAGCCGGGCCGCTGCGCGATGCGGCGGGCGAGCGATCCCGCGCTCGTCAGCGGAAAGCCGCGTGCGCGAGGCAGGCTTCGAGCAGGGCGCGGATGACCGCCTGCACGCGTGCCGCCCGCTCGGGCATGTATTCGAAGCTGTCCTCGTCCATGTAGATGGACTGCGCCAGTTCCAGTTGCACGGCTTCGACGCCGGCTTCGGGACGGCCGTAATGGCGCGTGATGTAGCCACCCTTGAAACGCCCGTCGACGACATGGCTGTAGCCGCCCGAATCGCTACCGCACCGTTCACGCAGGACCCCGTCCAGGCGTGTCCGCAACGCCGGCGAGCAGCTCGCGCCGTCGGCGGTACCGAGGTTGAAGTCCGGCAACCGGCCGTCGAAGAACATCGGCACCCGGCTCCTGATCGAGTGTCCGTCCCACAGCACCACGCGCGGATGCTCCCGGCGCATCCTTGCCAGCTCCGCGGCCAGCACGTCGTGGTATGGCTGCCAATACAGCTCGCGGCGCAGGGCGATTTCGGCCGCGCCGGGCTCGTCGCCGGCGGCATAGATCGATTCGCCCGCGAAGTTGGTGAGCGGGACCAGGGAGGTTTCGCTGCGACCGGGGTACAGGGCCTGCCCTCCGGGATCGCGATTGAGATCGGCCACGTAGCGCGACCAGCGCGGCACGATGACCGAGGCGCCGAGTTCGCGAGCGAATGCGTAAAGCCTGCCGACGTGCCAGTCGGTATCGGGCACTCGTTTCCCGGCCGCGCTGACCCGCGCCTCGATGGCGGATGGCAACGCGGTACCGTCGTGCGGCAAGCTGACCAGGAGCGGCGTCGTGCCTCGGTTCAACGTGAAGTCGTGCATGCCCCGAGTCTAATGCCAAGGAAGCCGGCATGCTGGACCATTGGGTTTGCGGAATCTTCAGGCGTGCGCCCTTAATCTTGCGCGGTTTGTGCCACAGCGATCCGACCGGGAAGGCCCTTGAGCCCATCGTACGCCATCGACACGCGTCCACGGCACGCGGCTGCCGTCGTATCGGCGTTGCTGCTGGCGCTGCTGGTGGCGGCGCTGAATTTTGCACTGTGGGCTGCGGCCGACCGACCCACCCGCGTGACTTCGTGGGATGGACAGGTCGCCGGGTTCGCCTACAGCCCATTCCAGCGCTTCCAGAGCCCGCTGGCCGGAACCTTTCCCACCGACAGGCAAATCGACGCCGATCTCGCGCTGATGGCAAAACACACACGGCGGGTACGCATTTATTCGGTGCTGCAATATCCCGATATCCCGCGCCTGGCGATGAAGTACCACCTCGACCTGATGGCCGGTGCATGGCTGGATCGCCGCACAGGGAACAACGAGAAGGAAATCGATGCGCTGATCGCGCAGGCGCGCCGCTGGCCCGACATCAAGCGCGTCGAGGTCGGCAACGAGGTGTTGCTGCGCCACGACATGTCGCCGGAAAAGCTGATGGCATACATCGACCGCGTACGCGCGGCGGTCCGCCAGCCGGTGTCGACCGCCGAGCCCTGGCACGTCTGGGAGAAGTACCCGGAACTCGCGCAGCACGTCGATTTCATCACCGTGCACCTGCTGCCCTACTGGGAAGGCGTGCCACGCAAGGATGCCATCGGCGACGTGCTGATGCGTTACCGCCGCCTGCAGCGACTGTTCCCGGACAAGCGCATCGTGATCGGCGAAGTGGGTTGGCCATCGAACGGCGACCGCTTCGAGTTCGCCAAGCCGTCGACCGCCAACCAGGCGATTTTCCTGCGCGATTGGTTCCAGGTCGCGCAGGAGCTGCACATCGACTATTACGTCATGGAAGCCATCGACCAGCCTTGGAAGGAAGGATTGGGCGAGGGCCGCACAGGCGCCTACTGGGGCGTATTCAACGCCGACCGCCAGCTCAAGTTCCCGATGACCGGATCGGTGCTGGAAGACCCGACCTGGCCCTGGAAGGCGCTGGCGTCGGGGCTGCTCGCGCTTATTCCGATGACCTGGTTCGCCTGGCGGTTCGCGCGCTTCAAGTTGACCGGGCGTTTCGTCTTCCTCGCACTGATCCAGTTGGCCGCCGGCCTGGTCGTGTGGTCGGTAACGGTGCCGTTCCAGTTCTACCTCGACGTGGTCGACTGGGGCATGCTGAGCATCCTGTTCCCGGCGCAGCTCGCGATCCTCGGCATCCTTCTGATCAACGGCTTCGAGTTCGTCGAAGTGTTGTGGCGTCGCAAGTGGATGCGCCATTTCGGTTTGCTGGAGCCTGGTCCACAGGGCGATCAGCCATTCGTGTCCATCCACCTGGCTTGCTACAACGAGCCGCCGGAAATGGTGATCGCGACGCTCGACTCACTGGCGGAGCTGGACTACCGCAACTTCGAGGTGCTGGTGATCGACAACAACACCAAGCGCGAGGAAATCTGGAAGCCGGTCGAGCGGCGCTGCGCGGAGCTCGGCGAGCGCTTCCGCTTCTTCCACCTCGACCCGTGGCCCGGCTTCAAGGCCGGCGCGCTGAACTACGGCCTGAAGCAGACCGATCCGCGCGCCGATGTCATCGCGGTGGTCGATGCCGACTACGTGGTGCGCAAGGATTGGTTGTCCGCATTGACCGGTTACTTCCACGACCGCAACATCGCGGTAGTGCAGTGTCCGCAGGCGCACCGCGACTACATGGGCAACGCCTTCCGGCGCATGACCAATTGGGAATTCGACGGGTTCTTCCGGATCGGCATGCACCACCGCAACGAGCGCAACGCGATCATCCAGCACGGCACCATGACCATGGTCCGGCGCGTCGCGCTGGAAGGCACCGGCGGTTGGTCGGAATGGACGATCTGCGAAGATGCCGAGCTCGGCCTGCGATTGATGCACGCTGGCTACCAGACCGTGTACGTCGATGAGCTGATGGGCAAGGGCCTGACGCCGGCCGACTTCCGCGCCTACAAGAGCCAGCGCTACCGCTGGGCGTTCGGCGCGATGCAGATCCTTAAAGGTCGCTGGGACTGGATGGTGAAAAAGGGGCCGTTGACCGCCGGCCAGCGCTTCCACTTCCTGACCGGCTGGTTCTCGTGGTTCGCCGACGCGCTGCACATGGTGTTCACGCTGATGGCGCTCGGCTGGACCGCGGGCATGCTGCTGGCACCGACCGTCTTCAGCCTGCCGATGCGACTGTTCCTGATCCCGGTCATGGGCTTTTTCGTCGCCAAGGCCGTGTTCGGCATCGTGCTGTACCGCGCCCGCGTGCCGTGCGGCTGGCGCGACGCCCTGATGGCGTCGATCGCCAGCATGGGCCTGTCGCACGCGATCGCGCGCGGCATCTGGATGGGCCTGATCAGGAAGAAGACCGAGTTCGTGCGCACCGCCAAGAGCCGCAGGTTGTCGGGCGGTGCGGCGGGCGCGCTCGGTCCGGTGCGCGAGGAGCTGCTGATGGCGATCGCGTTGCTGCTGGCGATCGTCGGGATGGCGGTCGACTTCGGAACCCATTACATCGAGGGCGAACTGTGGATGGTCATCCTCGGCGCGCAGGCCGTTCCCTACCTGTCCTCGATCGTCGGCGCACTCGTGGCACACTACTCCGAGGATCGCGCCGTCCCCGCACAGCAGGATCTCCCGGCACCGTCCCGGGCATCCGTGCCGCGCGAGCCGCAAGCGGTCGAGGCGCGGACTGCCGCCACCTGAAGGATCGACGTGCCAGCACGCCTCCATCGCAACCGGCACCGGACGCCATGGCCAAGCCTGGTCGCGATCGCCGCTTTCGGCGTGGCGGGCATCGCGCGTGCAGGAACGCTCCAGGTGACGATCAGCGGCGTCGACAAGGAACTCGCCGCCGCCATCCGCGCGCAACTGACGGCCAGCCAGTACGCCGGCCGCAAGGACGTGAGCGATACCCAGGTCCGCGTGCTTGCGGGTGACGCCGACCGGCAAGCCGCGGTCGCGCTTCGACCTTACGGCTATTACAACGCCCGCGCCACGCACGAGCTGGGACACCAGGGCGATGCCTGGACGCTGCACCTCACGATCGAACACGGTCCGGCCACCAGGGTCGCGACGCTCGACGTGACCATGCCGGATGCCGCGCTGAAGCT
>JAJXWZ010000122.1 GCA_021781345.1 Pseudomonadota bacterium | reverse complement strand
AGGACGTCGCGATGCGCAGGCCGGCCAGCGATCCGGGGCCGGCGTACGCGCGCTCCTGCGGCATCGCGATCGCCAGCCGGCAGCGGCCGAACCCGAGGTCGCGCAAGCCGCGCAAGGCGCTTTCGCCGATGCCGGTCGCGTGTTCCTCCAGCACGTTGCGACCGACGATACCAAGGTCGCACACGCCCTGACCGATCAGGCCGGGGATATCGTCGTCGCGCACCAGCAGCAAATCGACCGGCTCGCCCTCGCCATAGCAAAAAAGCCCGTCGCGGCTGCGCCGGAAGCGCAAGCCGCAACGGTCCAGGAGATCGAAACACGGTTCGCTCAGGCGCCCGGATTTTTGCACCGCGATGCGCAGCCGTTCCCTCGCCATCATGCGCCGACCCTCCGCCGCGCCGTGCGTGCCGCGGCCTTGCGGTAGCCGCCGTTGCCCTGGTTGAGGAAACGCGCGACCCGGCCGATGGTGGTGATGCTGACCGCGGTGTGCTCGTGTATCTCGCGATACGGCACGCCCTTGAGGACATACGGCACCACCGTCCAGCGGTCGACCAGCGACTCCAGTTCGGCCGGCGTGCACAGGTCGTGCAGAAACGCGCGCATCTCGCCGACATCACGCATCGCCAGCAGCGCCTTGCAAAGGCTGGTTTCCGCCGAATCGGCCGATGCCTCGGGATGCAGGGTCCTGCGTTTCATGCGAAGCCACCTTCCGGCCGGGCCGGTTGTTGCATTGATTTAATGTACTAGCGCATTAGTACACAAGCGCGAGTCTAACCGTGCGCACGCATGCCGCGCAAGCCTCGCAGCGGGGCGCGGCAGGGATCGTTCAGTCCGGGTATCAGCCGAGGGAGAACGCGCGCTCGCGCACCAGGCCGCAGGCGGCAGCGATGTCGTGCTGCATGGCGCGGTCGCGGTGCATGAAGTCGATGGATTTCCGCAAGCGCGCGTGCGCGGCCAGCACCGCCCTGCCGGGATGGAACGCTGCGGAGCCCGCGAGCTGGGCGGCCAGTTCGCGCGCCTCGTCCTCGAAGTGCGCACGCTGCGGATGCCCGGCCGGCGGCGCCTGGTCGATTTTCGCCGCCAGCGCCTGCCATCCGCCGGACGCGGCCAGGCGGCGGGCCGCGTTCAGCATCTCGTTGCGATAGTCCAGCGCCTGCGCCGCGGTGTACACCTCCAGCGCCAGCACGTCCGAGAGGTCGCGCAGCATGTCCAGCACCTGGCGCGCCTCGTTGGCACCCATCGACACGTGGTCCTCGGCATTGGAACTGGTGGGTATCGAATACACGCTGGCCGGATGCGCACGCGTGGCCAGGTCGTTCACCAGCGCGGCGGCGGTGTACTGCACGATCATGAAACCGGAATCGGTGCCGTCCTCGTTGCCGGTGAGGAACGCCGGCAACCCGTCGTTGGTGGCGGGATCGACCAGCTTGTTGAGGCGCCGCTCCGAAATCGATGCCAGCACCGGGATCGCCGCCTTGACGTAACTCATCGCCAGCGCCAACGGCATGCCGTGGAAGTGCCCGGCGGATACCACTTGATCCTCGATGTGCTCGGCATCCACGTTGTCCGGGAAGATCAGCGGGTTGTCGGTGACCGCGTTCAGCTCGACCTCGACCACGCGGCAGGCCTGCGCCCACGCGTCGCGCACCGCGCCATGCACCTGCGGCATGCAGCGCAGGCAATAGGCATCCTGCGGCTGGTGCTTCTTGCCGCCCTTGAACGGCAGGAAGCGCTGGTAGAACGCCTCGCGGCCGTGGCGCTGGTCGGCCGGCACCCATTCCCAGCGGATGTCGAAGCTGAGCGCCTGGTCGTCTGGCCGCGACCACGCCTGCGCGGTCCAGGTACGGAAGCGCGGCACCAGGTGGTAGGGAATATCGGCGAGCGTGGAACCGGCCAGCAGTTCACGCACGTGCCCGGCCACGGCCACCTGCCCCGGATGCGGACGCAGCGCGTGCACTTCCTCGCGCAGCGCGCCGCTGCGACCCGCGAACGCATCCAGCGTCATCGCCGCGGCGAGATCGGCGACGCCCAGCAGGTATTCCAGTTCATCCAGCGCCAGCACCGCGGTCGCCAGCATCTGTGCGGTGCCGTTGTTGAGCGCCAGGCCTTCCTTGAAGGACAACTTCAACGCGCCCAGGCCGGCCCTTCGCAACGCTTCCCCGCCCGGCAGGCGTTCACCTTCGAAGAACGCCTCGCCGCCGCCCAGCAGCACGATCGCGAGGTGCGACAGCGGCGCCAGGTCGCCACTCGCGCCCACAGAGCCCTTGGCCGGCACCACCGGCACGATGCCGCGGTTGAGCATCGCGGCCAGCGCCTGCAGGGTCTCCACGCGGATCCCGGAATGCCCGCGCATCAACGTGTTGATGCGGATCACCAGCATCGCGCGCACCACGTCGGCGGCTAGCGGTTCGCCCACGCACACCGCGTGGGTGATGACGAGGTTGCGTTGCAATTCCTCCGGCAACGTGTCCTCGCGCGGATCGGGATTCCCGCCCGGCAACTCGTCGCGCGCGCGATGCGCGCCCAGCAGTTTGTCGGCGTTGCTGCCGAAGCCGGTGGTGACGCCGTAGATCGGTTCGCCGCAGCGCACCTTGCCGGCGAGGAAATCCGCCGCGCGCCGCACCCTTTCGAGTTGCCCCGCATCCAGCTCGACCGTGGCGCCAGCGCGCGCCACCGCGACCACGTCGGCGCGGGTAAGGCTGCTGCCATCGAGCCGAATCGTCGTCATGCGCGTGCGACCTGTTCCTGCGCCAGTTCCACGCGCAGCGTCTTGACCAGCTCCGCGCGCGGGACCTCGAACTGGTCGCCGCGGCGCAGGTCCTTGACCGCCACCGCACCGCGGGCCAGCTCTTCCTCGCCCGCCACCACCGCGAAACGGATCGCGGCGCGGTCGGCGTACTTCAACTGCTTGCCCAGCTTGCCGCCTTCCAGCGCGATCTCGGTGGCGATGCCGGCGTCGCGAAGTTCGCGCGCGATCGCCAGGCATACCGGCAACTGCGCGGCGTCCATCTGGGTCACCAGCACCTGCACGGTGCTCTCGGCCGCGTGCAGCAGGCCGGCCTCGCGCAACTGCCAGAACAGCCGGGTCAGGCCGATCGAGATACCCACGCCCGGCAGCGTCGATCGGGTGTAGTTGCCGGCCAGGTTGTCGTAGCGTCCGCCCGAACAGATGGAACCGATGTCGGGATGGTCGTTCAATGTCGTTTCGTACACCGTGCCGGTGTAGTAATCCAGCCCGCGCGCGATCGACAGGTTCAGCGCGAACGCCGATTCCGGCACCCCGAACCCGGCCACCGTGTCCAGCACCTCGCGCAATTCCGTGCGGCCCTGCTCGAAGGTGTCGGTGCCGCTGCCGAGCGCATCGAGTTTCGCGTGCGCATCGGCCAGCGAGGTGGAACGGATCCCGACAAAACGCATGATCCGGTCCGCCGCGTCCGCCGACAGGCCGAACGATTCGCCGGTCAGCACGCCATGCACGTAATCGGGCCCACGCTTGTCCAGCTTGTCCACCTCGCGCAGCACCAGCATCTGCTGGTCGCCGTCGCCCAGGCCCAGGCCCTCGAAGAAACCGCGCATCAATTTGCGGTTGTTGAGCTGGATCATGAACGCGCCGATGTCGAGTGCGCGGAACACCGCGTGGATGACCGCGGGAATCTCGGCGTCGTAGCGGATCGACAGCGCATCCTTGCCGATCACGTCGATGTCGCACTGGTAGAACTCGCGGAAACGCCCTCGCTGCGCACGCTCGCCGCGATACACCCGCTGCATCTGGTAGCGCCGGAACGGAAACGCCAGTTCGCGCTCATGCTCGGCCACGTAGCGTGCCAGCGGCACGGTCAGGTCGAAACGCAACGCATGTTCGGGGCGCCCCGCTGCCTCGCCCGCGCGCTCGAGCGCCCCGGTGGACTGCACGAAATACACCTGCCGCTCGGTCTCGCCGCCGCCCTTGGTCAGCAGGATGTCGGCGAACTCGATCGCCGGGGTCTCGATCGGCACGAAGCCGTACACCTCGAAGCCGCGGCGGATGGTGTCCAGCATGGACTGGAACGCGATCTGCTCGCGCGGCAGCAATTCCAGGACGCCGGGCATGGTGCGGGGCGTGGTCAACGCCATGGGCGGGGTCTCGCGTGAAAACCGCAAGGTTACCAGCGTAGTCGTCCATCTTGCGCGTGCGAAGCCACGCCAAGTATCATTGGCGGCTCGCTGCGGGCCATCGGTCCGCGCGGGATGTCGGGGTGTAGCTCAGCCTGGTAGAGCGCCACGTTCGGGACGTGGAAGTCGCAGGTTCAAATCCTGTCTCCCCGACCAATGTCTCCAGAGGATCCACCTGTCCCGGCGGCCTGCCGGCCGCCTGCCTTGGCTGGCGGACCTTTTCCCGAAGCAGGCCCTGCATTCGACTTGCGCCAGCGCGAACGGTCGCGATGCGGGCACCCGCCTACATCGTGTGCGTCGGCCTGTCCCCGCCCTGCAGGCCGGCCAGCAGCGTTTCGATCTTGGTGCGCGCGTTGTCGCCGTCGGCGCTTTCCGCGAACTGCACGCCGATGCCAGCGGGACGATTGCCCTGCGCCGCGATCGGGGTGATCCAGACCACCCGCCCGGTGGTGGCGACGCGTTCGGTTTCCTCGGGCAGCGTCATCAGCAGGAATACCTCGTCGCCGAGGTTGTAGCGCTTGTTGGTCGGCACGAACAAACCACCGCCCTTCACGAAGGACATGTAGGACTGGTACAGCGTCTGCTTGTCCTTGATGACGACCGGCAGGATGCCCTGGCTGCCCCTGCCGGCCGGACTTGCTACCCCGGCCATCGCGATTGCTCCTCGTGTGCTCGCCGGCGTCAGCTTGACGCCACTTCCCCGCCGCGGTCAAGCGGACGGGCGCCGAAACGGCACCAGCCCCAGCCATCGAACACCCACGGCGAAGGCAACGGAGAATACAGCTTCACGTAATACGGCGGCTGCAGCGCGCGCGAGGTGCGCGCGGCCGGGGT
>JAJXWZ010000056.1 GCA_021781345.1 Pseudomonadota bacterium | reverse complement strand
CTGATCACCGGCGCGGGCAGCGGCATCGGCGCCGGCATCGCGACGGAACTTGCGAAGACGGGGCACCGCATCATCGTGACCGACCTCGACCCTGCGGCGGCTGCGCAGACCGCCGCAGTCATCCGCGAAACGAGCGGCAAGGCTGATGCGCTGGCACTGGACGTCACCTCCGACGCCAGTGTGGCTGCGCTGCTGGAAGCGTTGCCCTGCGACATCAACGTACTGGTCAACAATGCCGGCCTGCAATTCGTGTCGCGGTTGGAGGAATTCCCCATCGAAAAATGGTCATTGCTGGTGGACGTGATGCTAACCGGCGTCGCGCGCCTCACCCGTGCACTTCTGCCAGGCATGCGAGGACGCAGCTTCGGCCGCATCATCAACACGGGTTCGGTGCACTCGCTGGTGGCCTCGCCGTTCAAGAGTGCCTACGTCGCGGCCAAGCACGGCTTGCTCGGTTTCTCCAAGGTCATGGCGCTGGAAACCGCCGACGTTGACATCACCATCAACACAATCTGCCCAGCGTACGTGAAAACCCCGCTGGTCGAGAAGCAGATCGAGGCGCAAGCGCGCACGCACGGCATCAGCGAAGACCAGGTCGTCAACGAAATCATGCTCCGGCCGATGCCCAAGCGCGCCTTCATCGGCATCGACGAGATCGCCGGCATCGTCGCGTTCCTGATCTCTCCGCCTGCGCGCAACATCACCGGACAGACCATCGTGGTGGACGGCGGCTGGACCGCGCAGTAGCCCGGCGATGGTCGCACCGTGCCACGCGAGGCCCGATTCGGCGCCGCGCGCCCCGAATCGGACAGGTATGCACCCGCACTACCCCTGGTGCTCGCATGACGCGAAAACCCTGCCGGCTAACCCTCGAAGCGCGACCGGCGCCACGGCCACGTCCGGGCGCGGTTCAGACTGCGGCCGTGAATTCGGCTAGAATAAGTGGATTCTCCCTTGTCCCTGCCGTCATGGTCGTGCGACCGTGACGGCTCGCGTGTGTCTCATGTCCATCCAGAACCTGCGCAACATCGCGATCGTCGCCCATGTCGATCACGGCAAGACCACCCTCGTCGACCAGCTGCTGAAGCAATCCGGCACGCTGTCGGAGCGCGCGGTCGTGCCCGACCGCGTGATGGACAGCAACGACCTAGAGCGCGAGCGCGGGATCACCATCCTGTCCAAGAACACCGCGATCCGCTGGACCGACCCGCAAGGCGAGGAATGGCGCATCAACATCGTGGACACGCCCGGACACGCCGACTTCGGCGGCGAGGTCGAGCGCGTGCTGTCGATGGTCGACTCGGTGCTGATCCTGGTCGACGCGATGGACGGCCCGATGCCGCAGACGCGCTTCGTGACCCAGAAGGCGTTCCAGATGGGCTTCAAGCCGATCGTTGTGGTCAACAAGGTCGACCGTCCCGGCGCGCGTCCTGATTGGGTCGTGAACCAGACCTTCGACCTGTTCGACCGGCTCGGCGCGAACGAAGAGCAGCTGGACTTCCCGATCGTGTACGCTTCGGCGCTGCATGGCTATGCCGGTCTCGAACCCGACGTGCGCTCGGGCGACATGACGCCGCTGTTCGAAGCGATCACGAAGCACGTGCAGTCACCGCAGGTCGATCTCGATGGTCCGTTCCAGATGCGCGTGTCCTCGCTCGACTACTCAAGCTACGTGGGCGTGATCGGCGTCGGCCGCGTGCAGCGTGGCCGCATCCGCACCAACATGCCGGTGACGATCGTCGACCACGAAGGCAAGCGCCGCAACGGCAAGGTGCTGCAGGTGCTCGGCTTCATGGGCCTTGAGCGCCGCGAAGTGCCGGAAGCGCAAGCCGGCGACATCATCGCGATCTCGGGCATCGAGAGCCTGAGCATTTCCGACACGATCTGCGATCCGTTGGCCGTGGAAGCACTGCCAGCGCTGACCGTGGACGAGCCGACCATCAGCATGACCTTCCAGGTCAACAACTCGCCGTTCGCGGGCAACAAGGATTTGTCGGGCGGCAAGTTCCTGACTTCGCGGCAGATCCGCGAGCGGCTGACTCGTGAAACGCTGCACAACGTCGCGTTGCGAGTCGAGGACACGCCCGATCCCGACAAGTTCAAGGTGTCCGGCCGCGGCGAGCTGCACCTCTCGATCCTGATCGAGACGATGCGCCGCGAAGGCTACGAGCTCGCGGTGTCGCGTCCGGAAGTAATCGTGCGCGAAATCGACGGCATCCTGCAGGAGCCGTACGAGCAGCTCGTGGTCGACCTGGAGGAGCCATACCAGGGCGGCGTGATGGAGAAGCTCGGCACCCGCCGCGCGCAGCTCAGGAACATGGAACCCGACGGCAAGGGCCGAGTGCGGCTGGAGTACATGATCCCCGCGCGCGGGCTAATCGGATTCCAGACCGAATTCCGCACGCTCACGGCCGGCACCGGCCTGATGTTCCACGTGTTCGACCATTACGGTCCGAAGTCGGAAGGGGTGATCGGCAAGCGCCTCAACGGCGTCATGATCTCGAACGGCACCGGACCGGCCCCGGCGTATGCGCTGTTCGGCCTTCAGGATCGCGGGCGCATGCTGATCGACGCCGGCGTCCAGATCTACGAGGGCCAGCTGGTCGGCATCCACGCCAAGGACAACGACCTGACCGTGAACGCCCTGCGCGCCAAGCAGCTCACCAACATCCGCGCGGCCGGCAAGGACGATGCACTGACGCTGACGCCACCGGTGAAACTCTCGCTCGAGCAGGCGCTGGAATTCATCGACGACGACGAACTGGTCGAGGTCACGCCCAGGGAAATCCGCCTGCGCAAGAAGTACCTCACCGAAAGCGATCGCAAGCGGGCATCACGACAGGCAGCGTGACCGCCACGGGTCTCCGCCGCGGCCGGGCTCAACGGCAACCTTCGGGCAGGTAGTCTTCGCGGATGTCCGGGCTGCTGCAATGCCACTGCAGCCTCGCGGCATTGCCGACCGGTGAAATCACCACATGGCCGCCGCGCAGCAACGGGTTCGCCTGGTTGCCGTAGGTGACGATCACCTTGCCGCCGGCCACGCGCACGCTGCCGACATAGCGCGCATGGATCGCCTCCGGCGCAGGCAAGCCCAACGCGTCGTTGCTGTCGGGAAGTGCGCCGCGCTGCCCGATGTATTCGGCGATCAGCGCACGCGGACGCTTGGTCAATTCGATTCCCTGCGCGACCTCCGCACGCAAGGTGTAGCTCTGATACGCGGGAATCGCGATCGCCGCGAGGATGCCGGCGAAAGGCAAGGCCAGGAACACGCACACCCCCAGCACCAGCAGGGCAATCGCCCAACCCGGCATGCCCGGAGCCATGGGCTGGTCGTGTGTTGCCGTCCAGGCGTTTTCGCTGGCGGTCGACGTGTCCCGTTCACCCTGCCATGCGGCCAGTCCGTGCCCGCGCACGACGCAGCACCCCGCCATCAAGTCATGCAGCGCCTGCTTGCGCGCGGTCCAGCCGGCCAGCAGGAATCCGATGCAGAACACGAAGGCGGACACGAACTTGCCGAAGAAGCGCCCGCTGGCGCGCCCGAAGCCGACCCGGTTGCCGTACTCGTCGGTGACCTGCAAGCCCAGCGCCAGCTTGCCGGGCGTCGCCTGCCAGCGCGAGGCTTCGCACAGTGCGAAGTAAAGCCACGCCAGCACGATCCCGACCGGCTGCAGGCCGGCATCGAACGTGCGCGCCATCGCGTCGCCGTGGCCGCCCCCCAGCAACGCCCACGGCACCAGCAACCACGTCCCGGAAAACAGCACCAGCATCGATTGCACGGCGCCCAGGATCAGGACGTCGATGAACCACGCCGCCACGCGCCGCCAGAAACCCGCGAACAGCTGCGGCCGGGCGCGATGATCGGGAAGCGGTACGGCCGAATGGATGTTGGCGGATTGCACGCGGAACCTCGCGCCGGATGTTGCCGGGCGATGGTCGCAGAACCACCGCCCGGCGTCATCCGCTGCGTGTCAGGGCAGGTCGGCGCCACCCCCGCTCGCCGCCCGCATCCGGATTTGCTTCGGCGGCGGCACGACCAGCGCGGGCAAGCCCGTGGCCGTCAGGTTGGCATCGAGTGCCGCCAACTCGTGCTTCTGCAGCGACTGCCAATGATCCTGCGCGCGCGACAAGCGCTGGTTGCAGTTCGCCAGCACTTCGCGTTGCCCCTGGTTCGGCGTGACATCGGCCGATTCCATGTCCGATTCCAGGCCCGCGAGCGTGCCCCCGATCGCTTCGAAGTCGGCGGTCGTGTCGACGTCCGCGCGTGGTGACGCCCGCAGCTTCGCCTCGGTCGCTCGTACTTCTTCGAGCAAAGTGGCATGCGCCTTGTCGCCGGCCAGCTTCGCCTCGAGTTTGCCCAACTGGCCGAACACCGCCCGCTGTTGCGCGGCACCAACCGCGGCCCGGGCGAGCGATGCATCGACGGATTGCGAGAACGCGAATGCAGCCTGCAAATCGGCCATGCTCGCGTGCACGCGCGGATCGATCTTCACCGCCAGTGGCTGCTTCAACGTGCGGCCATCCGCCTTCAGCACCACCGTGTAATGCCCCGGCGGTACGAACGGCCCTTCAGGCAGGATCGGCGTGTCCTTGCCGAACACCGCGGCGATCGAATAGCCGTAGCTCGGCGAATCCGGTCGCGCGACATGCAGGTCCCACACGAACCGGTGCAGGCCCGGCGTGGCGGCCGGATTGGCCTGCGGCGCAATCCACCATTCCTTTGTGAAATAACGACCGGCGTGCAGCGACGAATGCGGCTGGTCGCTGGCGTAGTGGCGCACGAGGTTGCCTTCCGAATCGAGGATGTCGATCGTGACCGGGCCCTTTGTGTCGGGTCCGAGCGAGTAATCGATGATCGCGCCCGCCGGCGGATTCTCGCCGACCGGCGTGCCCGGCGGCAACGGCGTGTCCTTGTTATTGTCGGGATGCACGCGCACCGCATTCGCCGGCGTGAACAGATGTACTGGCGCGCGAGCGACTTCGGCGCTCCACTGGCGCAGCGGCGCCAGGTCGTCCAGCACCCAGATCGCGCGACCCTGCGTGCCGGCGATCAGGTCATCGTCGTGCACCAGCAGGTCGCGCACCCACGCCGTGGGCAGGTTCAACTGCAACGGCTGCCAGTGGCCGCCGTCATTGAACGACACGTATACGCCGGCATCGGTCCCCGCGTACAACAGGCCCTTGCGCACGGGATCGGCGCGCACCACGCTGACGTAGTGGCCCTTCGGCAGGCCGTTGTCGACCTCCTGCCAGGTCTTGCCGCAATCGTGGGTACGCCAGGCGTGCGGCGCGAAATCGTCGTGCCGATGGTTGTCGGCGGCTGCATAGACCGCGCACGGATCCTCTGCCGACACGTCCAGTGAGGAAATCTCGGTCATGGTCGGGATGCGGCGCGGGGTCACGTCGTGCCAGTGTGCGCCGCCGTCGCGGGTGTAGTAGATCATGCCGGAGTCGCTACCGGTCCAGATCTCCTCGGGATGACCCGGCGCGACCGCGATCGAGTAGATCACGCCGTAGCCGCAAGCGCGCGCATCGGCGATCGAGACGTTGCCGCCGCAACCCCTGGCGCCCTTCTTCTGACCGGTGAGGTCGGGGCTGATCACCTTCCAGTGCTCGCCGCGGTCGAGCGAACGGAATAGCACCTGCGCACCGAACAGCAGCTCGGTGCCACCGGACTTGTCCTTGGTCGCGAGCAATGGCGTGATCCACGTGTAGCGGTATTTGGTGGTGTCCGGACGCGCGCCGTAGGACATGATCGGCCACGGCGACACGTTGGCGACTTGGCCCGTACGTGCGTCGAAACGGCTGATCCGACCGCCCAGGCCCGAGCCGTAGACGATCATCGGGTCGTTGGGATCGGGTACGTCCCAGTCGCGTTCGTCACCACCGACCGGATGCCAGTCGCGGAAGGTCAGCTGGCCGTAGTCACTGCGGCTGGCGATGCCGATCGTCCCGGAGTCCTGCTGGCCGGAATACACCCAGTACGGGAACTGGTCGTCGGCCGCAAGGTGATAGACCTGCGCGGTCGGCTGGTTGTACCAGCTCGACCAGGTCTTGCCGCCGTCGACGGTCACCGTGGTGCCCTGGTCCACCGCCGCGATCATGTGGCGGGGATGCAAGGGATTGATCCAGACGAAATGGTAGTCGTCGCCTCCAGGCGCGCCCTTGAACGCGTGCCAGGTCTTGCCACCATCGGTGGACCTGCGAATCGACTGGCCGGTTGCGTAGACGATGTCCGGATGGTGCGGATCGACAGTGATCCGGCCGAAGTAGTCGTTCTCCAGCCAGCTGTCGCCGCTGGCGAGTGTCCAGGTCGCGCCGCCGTCATCGGAACGGTACAGGCCACCCTCGTTTTTCGAGGCCGCGTGCGAAACATTGCCGCTGGCCGCCGACGCATCGACGACCGCGTACACGCGGCCATTGCCCGCCACGGCGAGTCCGATCCGGCCGAGGTCACCGCCCGGCCAGCCCTCGCCGTCGAGCCGCTTCCAGGTCCTGCCGTCGTCGACCGACTTGTAGATGCCGCTGCCGGGGCCGTTGTTCGGCTTGAAATAGGACAGCCACGGATAATTGCGCACCTGCCAGGCCGCGGCGTAGATCACGTCCGGATGCGACGGATCGCGCGCCAAGTCGACCACGCCGGTGTCGTCGTTGATGAACAGCGTCTGCTTCCAGGTCTTGCCGCCGTCGCTGGATCGGAATACGCCGCGCTCGTGGTTGGGACCGAAATAGTGGCCCAGCGCGCCGACCAGCACCGTGTCCGGGTCATTGGGATCGACCAGGATCCGACCGATGTACTTGGTGTCGTTCAGTCCTACGTGCTGCCAGTGTTCGCCACCATCGGTGGACTTGTACACGCCATCGCCGGACTGGATGTCCCAGCGCGCGGCGACCTGTCCGCTGCCGATGTAGATGACCTTGGGATCGGACGGTGCGATCGCGATCGCACCCATCGCGGACGCGCCGAGGCGGTCGCCCAGCGAAGTCCAGGTACGGCCGGCATTGTCGGTCTTCCACACGCCACTGCCGGCACCGACGAAATAGAACACGTTCGGCTGGTCCGGAACACCCGCGGCCATGGTCGACCAGCCACCGCGGAAGGGACCGAGCAGTCGCCAGTGCAGGTCGCCGGCAAACGGCGACGCGGGCGAAGCTTGCGCGAACGCGGCGACACCCACGGCAACAAAGGCCAGCGCGAACAACATGCGGAAACGGAACTTGGACATGGCGATGATCCAGGGGCGGGCAATCCGCCGAACATACTGCGATCCGCCCGTCCGCAACAAGGCCAATCCGTCAGCCGCGAACCGCTTTCGCTACAGCGGGGCCATCCGGCCGCCGCTTTCCGCCACCTCACGACCGCGGGCGGCGCGAGCGGCGACCCATGCAATCACCCAGGCCCACCTTCGTCCGCCCAGATGGCGACATGCGGTACGCCGTCGGCGCCGATGCGCCCGCGGAACATGCCATCGGTATTGAACGGCATCGCGCACACGCCGTCGGCACCCAGCACGATCGCGCCGCCGCTGCCTCCCAGCGCCGGAATCTTCTCGTTGATGACGGCTTGCGCGGCCTCGCCCACGGATTGATGCATGGCCGCGACCCGCATGCACACCGCGTGCGCGGCCGCGGTGCGGAGGTAGAACTCGCCCCAGCCAGTCCCGCTCATCGCGCATGCCATGTTGGCATAGGTTCCCGCACCGATCACCGGAGAATCGCCGATGCGCCCCCAGCGCTTGTCGGTCATGCCGCCGGTCGAGGTCGCGGCGGCGAGCCTGCCTTGCGCGTCGAGCGCCACCGCCCCGACGGTGCCGAAGTGATCCACGCGTTCGCCCTTTTCGCCATTGCGTAGCGCTTCCTGCAACTGCCGCCAGCGTGTCTCGGTATCAAAGTATTCGGGATCGACCCGCGCGACGCCCTGTTCGCGCGCGAACGCCTCGGCCCCTTCGCCTGCCAGCATCACGTGCGGTGAACGCTCCATCACCGCGCGCGCCAGCAGCACCGGATTGCGCACGTGCCGCACGCCGGCGATCGCACCCGCGCGCAGCGTCGCGCCATCCATGATCGCGGCATCCAGTTCGTGGTGGCCGTCGTGGGTGAACACCGCGCCGCGCCCGGCGTTGAAATATGGTGCGTCCTCCAGCACGACCACCGCGGCCGCGACCGCGTCGATCGCCGACCCGCCCGCGGCAAGCAAAGCGTGGCCGCCTCGCAATGCATCGGCAAGCTCGTCGCGGACCGCGCGCTCAGTGTCCGCATCCATGTCACGGCGGATCACGCCGGCGCCGCCGTGGACGAGCAGCACGGGCGACGTCCGGGTTCGCGCTTCAGGGTTCGACGTCGGCATCGGATGTCTGCTCCGTGGCGGCCGGCTGTTCCGGCAGCGCGGCATCCGGCGGCAGCGCGGCATCCGGCGGCCGCGCGTCGGGGAAATGCGCGGTGGCGATGGTGCCCTTGCCGGGCGTGCTCTCGAGGGTGACCTGCCAGTGGTAGCGATCGGCAATCCGGCGCACGATCGCGAGGCCGATGCCGTGCCCGCTGCGTCCGGTGCGACTGCCGCGGTAAAACGGCTGGAAGGCGCGCTCGAGATCTTCCTCGCTCATGCCGCTACCGGTATCGACCACGCGCACCTTGTCCGCTTCCACTTCGACGGTGACGCTGCCCTGCTCGGTGTACAGGCAGGCGTTGCGGATCAGGTTGCCGACCATCACCGCGAACACCCGCGGCGGTGCGTGCAGCGCGAAGCGCGCCGGTTCCAGCAGCCGCATCTCCACCGGCTTGCCGACCAGCAGTTCGCGGTAACGCGCGACCTCGCTGCCGACCACGTCGTTGGCGAGGAAATCCTCGTCGCGCAAGCCAGTGTCGGATTCGCGCGCGAGCACCAGGAAAGTCTCGATCAGGGCCTCCATGTCGCGCACCGAACGCCGGATGCGCGCCAGCGAGCGCTGCGCGAACGGGCTCATGTCCTCGTCGGCCAGCACGTCGACCGCCACCTTCATCACGGTCAACGGCGTGCGCAGCTCGTGGCTGGCATCGCGCGTGAAGTTGCGCTCCCGCTCGACGAAGGCATCCAGCCGATTGGCGAAGTTGTATAGCGCGGCCACCAGCACTTCCACGTCGCTGTCGGTGGCGGCCGGCAGCCGCTCGGGCGCCAGTGAAGCCGGGTCGGGATGGTCCGGATTCCAGCGCCGGACCACCTTGGCCAACTCGATCACCGGCGACAACGCCTTGCGCGACGCACGATAGGTGAGCCACGTGGCGAGATAGATGATCAGGACCACCAGCACGACCGGGATCAACCCGAACAGCATCACCACGCTGTTCGGACGGTCGTTGTTGAACAGCAGGAACAAGCGTCCCTGCGGCGTATCGGACACCAGCACGGTACCGGGCGTGCCGTCAGGCTGGTCGATCTGGTGGTAGCCGGGCGCCAGCCCTGCAAGCCGCGCCGGCACCGAAGCGGCGCCGGTCCCGGGTTTGCGTATGTAGCCATGCAGCAGCCAGGTGTCGGGCAATGGCGCATCGGGATCGCGTGCCAATTGCCGCGTGAAATACGCGGCCTCGCGATCGAGCTCCTGGCGTGCGAGCGCCTTGCGGCTGGAACTGGCGGCCGCGTAGACCCCCAGCGCCGTGACCACGCTGATCGCCGCCACCCAAAGGGAAAACATCACCCAGAATCGGTGGCCGATGCTCGTGTAACTGGCCATGCGCCCAGCCTGCTCCGCGCTGCCTCGTGGTCGTCGGATTGTGGGCGTCATCGCGCTTGCGGCGCAAGCGGCCGAAACGCTCAGCCTTGCGCCGCCGAAGCGCTGGCTACGGCCTCGGCATCCAGGTCGGCGATGCGGTACCCGGCGCTGTGGATCGTGTGCACCAGCGGCTTGGCGTAGGGCTTGTCGACCACCCGGCGCAGGTTGTACAGGTGCGAACGCAACGTGTCCGAGTCTGGCAGCGTGTCGCCCCAGATCTCGCGCTCGATGTCGTGCCGCGACACCACGCGTGGCGATTCGCGCATCAGGATCGCGAGCAGCTTGAGTCCGATCGGCGACACCTGCAGTTCCTCGCCATCGCGCGTGATGCGCAGTGTGGCCGTGTCCAGCGTGAGCCCGTCGACCCGGTAGACCTCGCTCGACACCTGCCGGCGTTCGCGCCGGATCAGGGCGCGGATGCGCGCTTCCAGTTCGCGCGGCTCGAACGGTTTGACCAGGTAGTCATCGGCGCCGGCATCGAGACCGACAAGCTTGTCCTCCAGCGTATCGCGTGCGGTCAGCATCAATACCGGCGTGGACTTCTTGGCCTCGCCGCGCAACTTGCGGCAGACATCGAGCCCATCCATGCCCGGCAGCATCAGGTCCAGCACGACCACGTCGTAGCTGTTGGTGATCGCCAGGTGCAGGCCGCTGACCCCGTCGCCGGCGAAATCGACCGTGTAGCCGCGCCGTTCCAGGAACTCGCCGACCATCTCGGCGATGCCGCTGTTGTCTTCGACCAGCAGCACCAGCCCCGTTTGTCGTTCGAGTTCGGACTCGGCCATGTTTGCGTATCCCCCGGTTTCCTCGTCGTGCACGCGTGTCGATGCGCGGCGACAATCTGCCCGGGCGCCGGTGATCATCGCGTGAACGGCAATCGCCCCGGACGTGCATTTTCGCCCAACCGCACCGCGTCGGGCATGGGGGCAACGGGCGTGGCCAAGCCATCCCGCCACCACGGATGGACACGCAACCCGCGCACATCGCGGGATGCCTGCGCCGCGCCGGAACGTCCCGGACGCGCGGTCAATCCTCGTGCGGCACGCTGACCTTGCCCTTCACGTTGCGGTGGCTTGCGCCGCCACTGCCGAGCGCATCGACACTGAAATTGCCGCCGACCACGTTCGCGTCGAAATCGCCGGAACCAACGCTGCCCGCATGCACGTTGCCGCCGGCGCGCGCGATGCTCACGCTGCCCGAAGCGACGGCTCCCACCGACACGTCGCCGGTGACGTCGCGCACGATCAAGTCGCCCGAACCTACACTGTCGGCCTTCACGCTTCCGCCGACGCCCGACAACTTGACGTCCCCGGAAGCCAGCGAACCCAGCGACACGTCGCCCTTCACGTCGGCCAGTTTCAAATCGCCCGAGCCGACCGATCCGACGTGCGCGTCCCCGTGCACCGTGTCCACGCGAACGTCGCCGGAGCCCAGGGCGGAAATGGCAAGGCTGCCGACATCCCGTGCGACCGCGTCGCCGGAACCCACGCCCAGGCCGAACGCACCGGCGACGCCATCCACCTTCAGGTCGCCCGATCCGAGCGTGGCATCCAGCGCCGCCACCTGCGCCACGCTGGCGTCGCCCGAACCTTCGCGGAGCTTGACCGCCAACGATCGCGGCACGCTCACATCAAGCTTCAGGTAAGCATAGGAACTGCCGAAAAGCGAAAATACGATGCCGTGCCTGCCGTCGCGTGCGATCACGCTGGCAGCGTCGCCCTGCCGCGCCGTTTCAACCTGTACGTCCCGGAGCCATTTCGGGTTCGAGGCACAGGCGGTGCCACGCACCACGATCTTCGCGAGTCCCGGCACGCCGTGGATGGCGAGATCGTCGGGACCGATTTCAACGGTCGCGGACTGCAACCCCGCGGCGTCGATTTCTGCCTTGCGCGGCGCGCTGTAGCGGCAGGCCTCGGCGCCGGCGCTGAGCGACATGGCCAGCAAGCACGAGCCGGCAAGCAAAGGAATGAATGCGCGCATGACAGGACCCCGGTTGCACCGACTCACGGTGGATAACCCCAGCATAGCGGCAGCCGACGCGCCGCCCATGTGCCCAAAGTCGGCGTGACTTGCGGCACGGATCGACGCCCGGGGGTCCGCCCGCCACGTGATCAACCTTGTGAAGCCTGCTGTCCGCTTTCCTCGGCCTTGGCCCGGTCCCAGAGCGCATCCTGCTCGGCCAGCGTCTTGCCGGCCAGGCCTTCGCCGTCCGCCGCGGCCAACGACTCCATGCGCCGGAAGCGGCGTTCGAACTTGGCGTTGGCGTGGCGCAAGGCCTGCGAGAAATCGATCCCGGCATGGCGCGCGAGGTTCACCAGCACGAACGCAACGTCGCCGATCTCGTCCAGCAGGCGATCGTGGCCCGCCCCGGCGGCGAACTCGGCACGCACTTCGCCGATTTCCTCCTGCAACTTGTCGAGCACCGGCTCCGGGCCGGGCCAGTCGAAACCGACGGTTGCCGCCCGGTCGCACAATTTGAGGGCGCGCTTCCATTCCGGCAGGCCACGCGAGATGCCGGCCAGCACGCTGGTATCGGCGTCGCCACGGGCGGCGCGCTCGGCGCGCTTGATCGCGTCCCACGCGCGCGACTGCTCCGCGGCGTCGGCATACCTCGCATCGGCGAATACGTGCGGATGGCGCCGTACCAGCTTGTCGCTGATCCCGGTGACGACGTCGCCGAAATCGAACAACCCCTGCTCCTCGGCCATGCGCGCGTGAAACACCACCTGCAGCAGCAGGTCGCCCAGCTCGTCCTTCAGTGCCGCGAAATCCCTGCGGTCGATCGCGTCGGCGACCTCGTAGCTTTCCTCGATCGTGTAGGGCACGATGCTGTCGAAGGTCTGCGCGGCATCCCACGGGCACCCTCGTTCCGGATCCCGCAGGCGTGCCATGACCGCGAGCAGCCGGGTTACCTTGTCGGGTCCGGCATCGCTCATTTCCGCAGTCCGAGCCTGCCCAGCCAGTCCACCGAACCGTCGCCCAGCGCGAGGAACTCCGGATTCAACAGCGATTCCTTGGCGTTGTAGCGCAACGGATCGCCCTGCAGGTCCACGACCGCGCCGCCGGCCTGCTCCAGCACGCACTGCGCGGCCGCGGTGTCCCATTCGGACGTCGGGCCCAACCGCAGATACAGGTCGGCATCCCCGCGCGCGACCATGCAGAACTTGATCGACGACCCGACCGGCAACAGCATGTGCTCGCCGAGGTTGCCCAATATCGCGGCTTGGCGTTCGTTGCCGTGCGAACGGCTGCCCGCCACCACCGGGACCGTCGCCGCCGCGCGCGTCGCGACCGGCCGCGGCAACGCGCCGGGCGCGGATTCCAGGAACGTGCCCTCGCCGGCGATGCCGTAATACAACTCACCGGTGACCGGGATCAGCACCACGCCCAGCACCGGTGCGTGGTCCTCGATCAACGCGATGTTGACCGTGAACTCGCCGTTGCGCTTGATGAACTCGCGCGTGCCGTCGAGCGGATCGACCAGCCAGTAGCGCTGCCAGTCGCGTCGCACGCCCCAGGCAATGTCCCTCGATTCCTCGGACAGCACCGGGATGTCCGGGGTCAATTCGCGCAGGCCGGCGACGATCGCGCGATGCGAGGCCATGTCCGCCGCGGTCAATGGCGAATCGTCGGCCTTGTGCTCGACCGCGAAACTGCCGGCATAGACTTCCAGGATGGCGGCGCCTGCCCGGCGCGCGAGCGTGCAACTTGCATGCGCGATGCGTTCGAGGGCGCTCATGCGACGCGCCCGGCAGCGGAACGGATCCCGATCAACATGCCGTTTCCCTGGGCCGGAAATTCCCGGCAAGGAAGTCGCGCGCGATGTACAGCGCGGCGATCGAACGTCCTTCCGACACGTCGTCGCGTCCCAGCAGCGCCGGCAGTTCGGACAACTTCCAGGGCACGACATCCAGCCCTTCCGGCTCGTCGCCGGGCCTGCTCTGGGAATACAGGTCTTCGGCCAGGATGACCTCGGCCTTGTGGGTCATGTAGGCCGGCAACAGCGAGAGCGTGATCAACGACGTCAGCTTGCGCGCGGCGAAACCCGCTTCCTCCTGCAGCTCGCGGTTGGCGGCTTCCAGCGCAGTCTCGCCTGGATCGATGCGGCCCTTCGGCACGCCGAGTTCGTAGCGATCGAGGCCGACGCAATACTCGCGCACCAGCAGCACGGTATCGCGATCGCGCATGGCCACGATGAACACCGCGCCGCGCCCGGACGCGGTGAGGCGTTCGAACGTGCGACGTGCACCGTTGGAGAACGCGAGGTCGATTTCTTCGATGCGCAGGAAGCGGCTGTCGCGCGCGGGACGGCGCGCCAGTATCTCGGGCAGGGTTCGCATCCGGCGATTGTAGCGGGTCAAATTTGCGCGATCTTCCCTGTTCGCCGCTTCGGCCCGATTTCCGGCAATCCCACCGGTCGCGCGCCATCCATTCCGGAACGGCCTGCCGTGCCTGACCTTCACAACAGCCCGCCCGGGTCCTGGCCGGATGAGGTCGGAGCGACACTGGACCCCGATTTCGGAACGACTACCTTCTTGCCGGTCAGCGTCTCCGGGGGCGGCATCGACAGGCGGATGTCATCCTCGTTGCTGGCCGGTGGCTGCGGCGGATCGCCCGCGCAACCGGCCAGCAGGATCAGCGGCGAGATCGCGCAATGCACCTTGATGCCACCGGGCAGGTGGATGGTTTTCTTCAGCGTGGTCTTGTCGACCGCCTTGTCGAAGGCGCGCCCGATCGTCTTCGCTCCCAGACTTTGCTTGTCGGGCGCCCAATCCTTGTTGAAGCGGGTCGGCTTGTAGGGGATGGGCGACTTGCCGCTATAGATATGCGAACCCTGGATCGCCGGCGCGCTGTAGGCCGGCGCCGGCGCCGCCCGAATCGATCCGTTCGGCGGCAGCCGGATCTGGCCATTCGATCCGTACAGTTCCAGGCGCGGGGGCTTGGTGCCTTCCAGCGTGGCGCTGATCGCGCCCTTGGCAGGTGGTTCGTAATGCACTCGCCGCGGCGGCGGCTGGCCGGGCAATGGCGGCGGCGCGACCAACGGCGGCGGTGGCGGCACGCCCGGACCTGGCTCGATCAGGCTGATCGCGATCACGCCGCCCTCGCCGCGGCCGGGATGCGCCGGACGCAACACCAGCCAAGCCAGCCAGACCAGCACCGCATGCGCCAGCACCACGATCGCGAGCAACACCCACAAACCGCGGCGTTCGCGCGGTGGCTCGACGCGCTGGGTGAGCCGCACGTAAGGCAATCCGGAAAGGTCGGCCGCGGCGTCTCGTCCAACCCCGCGATCCGGGGGTTGCGCTTGCACTTCGGTTTCCAGTCCGTCGTTGCGGGGCATGCGGCCAGCCGGTGCGCGCACATCGCGCGCGTCAAAGTGTAGGGGATGCGTGATGCCGCCCGTCCGCGGCAGCGCCGGGCGCGAATTCAGACCCTGCCGCGCAGCCCGGGTTCCGCGACGGCTTGACCGCGCCGGGGTTTGGGAGCATGGTCATGTGTACGCCGCCATCGGAACAGCGAGGTCAGCATGGGTGCCTACACCACATCCGACATCCGCAACGTGGCCCTTGCGGGCCATGCCGGCGCCGGCAAGACCACCCTGTTCGAGGCCTTGCTGCAGGCCGGCGGCGCGATCCAGACGTCAGGCACCGTCGAACGCGGCACCACCGTGTCCGATTACGACGAGCAGGAAAAGGAACGCCAGCATTCCATCCACTCGACCATCGCCTCGGTGGATGCCGCCGGCTGCCACCTCAACCTGATCGATACGGCGGGTTCCGCCGATTTCCGCGGCGAGACCCTGGCCGCGCTGACCGCGGTCGAGACCTGCGCGGTGGTGGTCAACGCCGCCAATGGCATCGAGCACGGCACGCGGCGGATGATGCACTATGCGAAGGAGCGGCGTCTGGCGCGCATGCTGGTGGTCAACCGCATCGACATGGAAGGCGTCGATTGCGCAGCGCTCGTCACGCAGTTGCGCGACGAGTTCGGGCCCGAATGCCTGCCGGTGAACCTGCCCGCCGACAAAGGCGCCAAGGTGGTGGACTGCTTTTTCTCGCGCGCCGGATCGAGCGACCTTGGACCCGTCGCCGACGCGCACCAGCGCATCATCGACCAAGTGGTCGAGATCAACGAACGCCTGATGGGCCGGTACCTCGAGGACGGCGAGGAGGAAATCGCGCCCGAAGACCTGCACGGAGCCTTCGAACAGTGCCTGCGCGAGGGACACCTGGTGCCGATCTGCTTCACCTCCGCGCGTACAGGCGCGGGCGTGGCGGAGTGGCTGGCGATCGCGCGGAATCTGCTGCCGCACCCAGGCGAGGCCAACCCGCCGCCGTTCGTCAAGGGCACCGGCAGCGACGCCAGGCCGATCGAGGCCAGGCCCGATCCCGACGCGCACGTGATAGCGGACGTGTTCAAGATCATCAACGATCCGTTCGTGGGCAAGCTCAGCGTGTTCCGCGTGTGGCAGGGCACGGTAAAAAAGGATTCCCAGCTTTTCATCGACGACGGCAAGAAGCCGTTCAAGGCCGGGCACCTGCTGCGCCTGCAGGGCAAGGACCACATCGAGGTCGACCGGGCGATCCCCGGTGACATCGCCGGCGTCGCGAAGGTCGAGGACATCCACTTCGACGCGGTGTTGCATGATTCCCACGACGAGGACGCGATCCACCTGCAACCGCTGGAATTCCCGCTGTCGATGTTCGGCCTCGCGGTTGAACCCAGGCACAAGGGCCAGGACCAGAAACTCGCGACCGCCCTGGCGAAACTCGCGGAAGAGGATCCGTGCCTGTCGGTCGAGCACAACAAGGAACTGAACGAGACCGTGGTACGCGGGCTGTCGGACCTGCACCTGAAACTCACGCTGGCTCGCATGCGCGACAAGTACGGGGTCGAGGTGATTACGCATCCGCCGCGCATCGCGTACCGCGAGACCATCGGTGCGCCGGCCGAGGGCCACCACCGTCACAAGAAACAGACCGGCGGCGCCGGCCAGTTTGGCGAGGTGTATCTGCGGATCGAACCGCTGCCGCGCGGCCATGGATTCGAGTTCAGCGACGAGAGCAAGGGCGGCGTGATTCCCAACCAGTTCATCCCCGCAATCGAGAAGGGCGTGCGCCAGGTGCTCGCACACGGTGCGGTCGCCGGCTACCCGATGCAGGACGTGCGCGTCGTCGTGTACGACGGCAAGTACCACCCGGTCGATTCCAAGGAAGTGGCGTTCGTGGCCGCCGGCAGGAAGGCCTTCCTCGACGCGGTCGCGAAGGCCAGGCCGATCGTGCTGGAACCGATCGTCAATCTCGACGTCAACGTGCCCGAGCAGTACATGGGCGACGTCACCGGCGGACTCGCTTCCAAGCGTGCGCGCATCAACGGCACCGATGCCTTGCGCGGCGGCGTGCTGGTGATCAAGGCACAGGCCCCACTGGCCGAGGTGGTGGACTACCAGACCGAGTTGCGGTCATTGACCGGTGGCGAAGGCCGCTTCGCGATGGAGCTGTCGCACTACGACCCGGTGCCCGCGCAGATCCAGAAGCAACTCAGCGATTCATACAGGCCGCGGCCTGACGAGGATTGATTTCCGACTCAGCTGTCAAATCACGTGGAGGGACGTGTCATGCTGACCGCACTCTGGTTGCCGATCCTGCTGTCTGCGGCCTTCGTGTTCTTCGCGAGCGCGCTCGTCAACATGCTGCTGAAGTTCTGGCACGCCCCGGATTACCGCAGGTTCTCGAACGAAGACGAAATCCGCACTGCGATCCGCAACGGCAACCCGGCCATGCCGGGCCAGTACGCATTGCCCTGGTGCACGCCAGAAGCCATGAAGGAACCCGCGATGCAGGAAAAGCTCACGCAGGGTCCAGTCGGCATGGTTTACCTGCGTCGTCCCGGCGCCATGAACATGGGCATGTCGCTGTTCCAGTGGTTCCTGTTCTGCCTGCTGGTGTCGCTGTTTTGCGCGTTCATCGCGCTGGTGCTGCCGGCCGGAACCGATCGCCACCTCGTGTTCCATACCGTCGCGTTGGCCGCGTTGATGGGCTACGCTTTTGGCTGCTTCACCGACGGAATATGGCGGGTGTTTCCGTGGAAGGCCGCGTTCAAGTACGTCGTCGACGGTTTCGTGTACGCGATCATCACCGGCCTGACCTTCGCCTGGCTGTGGCCGGCTGCGTGACAACCACGCAGCCGTGGCATTGGCCTGGCGTCAACGCTTCGGCTGGAGCAAGGTTCCCGTGCAGCGCTTCGCGCCGCAGCGGCAGGCCCACAGCTTCTTCATTTTCGGCGTGTGCGGCACGTCCAGCACGATGCCATAGTTGTAGGTGAGTTCCTCGCCGGCCTTGATCGCGCGTTTGCTTTCGATGATCACCTTGTCCTTGCGCGCGCCGTCGATTTCCTCGATGTAGGCACGGCAGTTCGGCGCACAGGAATGGTTGATCCAGCGCGCGCTGTTGCCATTCACGTTCGCGTCGACGATGTACTTTTCGTTGAGCGTGAACAGGAAAGTGTGGCCGGTGTCGGCGCCGTCGTCGTAGAGGCGATCGGCCTGGTCATGCGTCAGCAGCCGCCCCTTGTACTGGATCAGCACGGTGTGGGCGGGAATATCCACGGCGGCATACACGCCGTTGCCGTGGATGGGCGAACGGCGCACGATCAAGCGTCTGGTCATTGTGTATCTTTCACGGACAAACGCCTATGATGCCGGTGCACGCGGCACTCGCACAATGGAGGTCGCCATGGCATTCAAGATCAAGCGCGCCAACGAGCCGGCCAGCAAGGCCGACGGCGCGCGCATCCTCGTCGACCGCCTGTGGCCGCGCGGCCAGTCGAAAGAGAAGTTGCAGCTCACCGCGTGGGTGAAGGAGATCGCGCCCAGCAGCGGGCTGCGCCAATGGTTCGGGCACGACCCGGCGAAATGGCAGGAATTCCGCAAGCGCTATCGCGCCGAGCTGGATGCGAACCCCGATGCGGTCGCGGAACTGCAAGGCTTGTTGCGGGCAAATCCGAACGCGACATTGCTGTTCATGGCACACGACGAGCAACACAGCAATGCCGTGGTGCTCGCGGAATACCTGCGCGAACACCCGCCGCGCCCGCGCATACGCACCTGAGGTAGCAAACATGAGACACACCCTTGCCTGGCTATGCCTGGCCGCCCTGGCATCCGGCGCATCGGCCGCGCCCGCCTTCACGCTGGACAGCCCGACGCTGCATGCCGGCGCGGCGATGCCGCTCGCGAACGTCTACCGCGAATGCGGCGGGGGCAACCAGTCGCCCGCCTTGCGCTGGCACCATCCGCCACCCGGCACCAAGAGCTATGCGGTCACGATGTACGACCCCGACGCGGCCGGCGGCTTCTGGCACTGGATCGCCTTCGACATCGCGGTCGGCGCGCATGGACTCAATGCCGGCGCGGGTACGCCACATAGTGGCAACGCCCCGGGAGACACCGAGCAACTCCGCAACGATTTCGGCGACGCGGGCTACTCGGGGCCGTGCCCGCCACCCGGCAAGCCGCACCGTTACGTCATCACCGCCTACGCACTGGACGTGCCCGAGCTCGGCATCGTCGCGCACTTCGACCGCAAGGCCGCCCTGGCCGCGATCCGCAAGCATGCGCTCGCGCAAGCTTCGCTCACGGTGGTCTGGGGGCGCTGAACGGCGACCCGCCCATCCGGCCGCGGCACGCAAGGCTAGAATCGGTGCGATCACGCTTGCGGAACACGACGATGACATGGACCCGGAAGGTGGCGAGCTGCCTGATCGCGATGGTCGGCATGCTGGCCCCGGTCGCGGCGATCGCCTCGACGCCGACGATCTTCGCGGCGGCCAGCCTCGAACCCGCGCTCGACCAGATGGCGCACATGGGCTTGCTGGGCGCGCCCGCGCCGCGCCTGGTGTATGCCGCGTCATCTACGCTGGCGCGGCAGATTGAAAACGGCGCACCTGCCGACCTCTATATTTCCGCAGACGAACGCTGGATGGATGACGTCGCCGCACACCATGCGATCGCCAGCGCGACACGCCAGGACCTGCTCGGCAACGCGCTGGTGCTGGTCGCGCCGGCCGATTCGCATGCGGTGGTCGACCTCGCACATGGCGCGGCGCCCGTGCTGCAGGCACTCGGCCGGGACGGCCGCATCGCGATCGCGCTGCCCGATTCCGTACCTGCCGGCATCTACGCAAGACAGGCGCTGACCCGCCTGCACCTGTGGACGGCGCTTGAACCGCGCATCGCCAGTGCCCGCAACGTGCGCGCCGCGCTCAACCTGGTGGTCCTCGGGCAATGCCCGCTCGGCATCGTGTACCGCTCGGATGCCGTATCGGAACCCGCCGTCAAGGTGCTGGCGGCTTTCCCTGCCGACAGCCACCCGCCGATCCTGTATCCCGTCGCGATCGTACAAGG
>JAJXWZ010000128.1 GCA_021781345.1 Pseudomonadota bacterium | reverse complement strand
ACGCGGGCCATCATCGGTAGCCGCCGTGCAGCGTCGGCTTGGCCGGCGCGGGCGCCCCGGTGGTGCGCGCCGCCATCGTCGCTGCTTCGGGCCAGAGCTTGCCCAGCTTGTCCTTGAGCCGGAGCTCGGCGATGTTGCGCATGCCTTCGTCGAGTTGTCTCTGCTGCGCGGTCTCGGTCGGGCGCGGTGCGTCCGGCGCGCGGGTGAGGTCGGCCAGCTCGGGCCCGACCAGCTGCGTCAGCTTGAAGTAGTTGTCGCCTGGAATGCCGGCACGTGACAGCAGCATGGCCGGCAGTTCCCACGCTGCCGCGTTGCGGCGCGTGGCGTGGTCCATGTGGGCGGTGTCGACCAGGACGTACGGAACGGTCTGGGTCAGGAAACCCTGCCCGTTCCTGAAACCGGCTTGCTGGAATGCGGGCACCAGTGCCGGCAGGTGGTCGCCGAAGAACAGCACCAGCGTGCGGCGCTTGCGCCTGGCCAGCGTGTCGACGAGGCGCCCAAGCTGCCGGTCGGCATGCTGCATGTGGTAGATGTAGTTCTGCAATTCCCTTTTCGCCTGCGTGTCGGTGACGTTCGCGGGCACGGGGATCTCATCGCGCGTCTTGGTGTCGATGCCATGGTCCTGGTCGTACGGCCCGTGCGCCTCGATGCTGATCCCGAGCACGAAACGTGGTGGCCCTGAATCCGGTAACTGGCGCAGCAGCTCGTCGGTGAAGGATCGGTCCGACATGTACTTGCCGTCATCGATGGCGTCGTCGCGCGGAAAATCGGCGATCGAGACGAACCTGTCGAAGCCCAATTCCCTGAAGGCGATGGTCCGGTTCCAGAATCCCGGGTTGTTGCCGTGCACGGCCAGCGTGGTGTAGCCATCGCGCTCGAGCAGGCGCACGATGCCGGGGATGCGCTTCTGGTGGATCTGCAGGTACGGGAACTGCACCTCCGGGAAATAACGCAGCGGAAGTCCGGTCAGCACTTCGAACTCGGTACGGATGGTGCCGCCCCCGAAGGTGGGCACGTGCAGCCAGCCCGAGGTGGCGTGTCGTTCCAGCCGGTTCAGGTTCGGCGTGAGGTCGGTGCCGGGCGGATAGCCGTTCAGGATCGTGGGATCGAAAAAGGATTCGGACAGGATCACCACGATGTCCGGTTTTTGCGCGTCCTCCGGGGAGTACGTATCCGTCTGCGCGGCGAGTTCGGGCTGGTACCGTGCCATCAGCGCGAGCGCGGCGGGCACGTCGGCCTTGCGGTGCTGTGCGCCGAATTGCAGGTGGAACAGCAGCAGCGAACCGACCAGCCCGTCGTGCTGGCGCGTCGCCTGCGGCGACCACGGCTGCATGCCCAGCAACCTGGGGTTGTACAGGCCACGCCAGAACGGCACGCCCGCGATCAGCGTGAGCAACGCCGCGAACAGCACCAAGCAGGCGATGGCGCGCCAGCGCCGCGGCTGCTTGCTCAGCAACGGCGGTTCGAACCGAAGCCATGCGGCCAACGATCCGACTCCGGCGAGCAGGGCGGCGGCGAGCAGCAAGGGATGAGGGATGTAGCCGGAGAGCAGCTCCCCGCCACCGTGGTTGATCTGGCCCAGCATCGCGAAATCCGCGGGCATCAACGGGATCGCGAGGTTCTTCACCTTCAGCGCATTCACGCCGTACAGCAACGCCTGCACGCCGAACGCGAGCACGAACGACCAGCCGGCGCGGCGCGTCCAGGCCAGCAGTGCGGACGCCAGCAGCAGGCCCGGCAGGGCATTGCAGAGCATGCGTAGTGGCGGATTCCACCACGGTACCCAGGCGGCGTGCGCCCACAACGCGCTCGGCAGCAGGTCTGCGCCGCCGTCCAGCCATGCTGTGCACAGCACGAAGGCCAGCACCAGCACCACCACCAAGGTGGTGCGTGCAACCACCCCGCCGCGGGCGGCGCGGGATGCGTGGACGGAGTTCATGGGCAGGAAGAAGGCATGGAAGTCGTAAAAAGCCTACCCGGGCACGCATGAACGATGGAGCATGTCGCAGGCGCCGCGCGCGAGCCGGTCTCGCGGACGAAGGTGTTCGACCTTGGATCCGGCCGTGGGGTTCATCATCCGCACGCGCGCGTCGGCGCGGTCCCCGGGACCGCCGCATAATGGAGCGATGCCATCCCTGCCGGCTGCCCTGGAACACCTCGTCGCCGAGCGCTACGCCGACCTGGCGGCGTGCTGCCGCGCCGCGGGCGTGGCGATGCACGATGACGCCGGGGTGGGCGAGCGCGTGCGCCGCATGCTGCTGGCCAGCGACTTCGCGTTCGAGGCCTTGCGCGCCGATCCCGTCCTGCTGACGGCGGCGGGGCTGGAGCGCCTGCGCGACCCGGCTCCGGCTTCGGTGCGTTCGGGGGCGCTGCGGCGCCGCAACCTCGACGTGGTTTCGGCCCTGCGACGGTTCCGGCGCGCCGAATCAGTGCGGCTGGTGTTTCGCGATGTCAACGACCTCGACGAGGTGACCGACACGCTGGCCGGCACGACGGATTTGTACGAGGTCCTGATCGCGCACGCGCTGCAACACGCCGAGCAGGCCGCGCGCGGGCGCTACGGCGTCCCGCGCGGCGCCGACGGCACGCCGCAGGCCCTGGTGGTGCTCGCGTTCGGCAAGCTTGGCGGCAGCGAGCTGAATTTTTCCTCGGATGTCGACCTGGTGCTGGCCTATCCGGAGGCCGGCATGACCGATGGCGCGCGTCGCCTCGACAACGGCGAGTTCTTCGCGCGCGTGGCGCGCGAGTTCGTGCGGCTGTTGACCGAGGCAACCGCCGATGGAATCGCCGCGCGGGTGGACTTGCGCCTGCGGCCGTTCGGGGATTCCGGCCCGGTCGCGGCTTCCTTCGCCGCGATGGAACAGTACTACCAGCGCGAAGGCCGCGACTGGGAACGCTACGCCTGGATCAAGGCGCGCCCCGTCGCTGGCGACGTCGCGGCCGGCAAGCGCCTGCTCGAGATCCTGCGGCCGTTCGTGTACCGACGCTATTTCGACTACACCGCACTGGCCGGGTTGCGCGACATGAAGGCGCTGATCGATGCCGAGGTCGCGCGCCGCGACCTCGCCGACGACCTCAAGCTCGGCGCGGGCGGCATCCGCGAAATCGAGTTCACGGTGCAACTGCAGCAGATGATCCGCGGCGGACGCGACGCCTCCTTGCGCGCCCGGGGGCTGTTGCCGGCGCTGGAAGCCTGCGCCGCACGGGGCTACTTCTCGCAACGGCACGCGCGCGAACTGCGCGAGGCGTACCTGTTCCTGCGCCGGCTTGAAAACCGCGTGCAGATGTTCGCCGACCGCCAAACCCACGTCGTGCCGGATGCGCCCGACCAGCGCGAGCGCGTGGCGCTGGGGTCGGGGTATGCCGGCTGGCGCGGACTCTTGACGGAGCTGAATCGTCGGCGCGGGCAGGTGACCGCGATTTTTTCGGACGTGCTGCAGCCGGAAGGCGATGGCGAGCGTGCGAGCGGCATCGGCGAAGCCGCCGGCGACGGCGCGCGGTTGTGGCGGCGCGTGCGCGACGGCAGCCTCGCGGCGGCGATGCTGACTTCGGCGGGTTTCGCGCCGGCGGAATCGTGCCAGGACGCGTTGCGGCAGGTCGCGGGCTTGCACGGCATGAGCGCGCGCGCGGCACGCCGCATCGATCACCTGATGCCCGATCTTATCGACGCCGCGGCGGCGACCCCGGCTCCCGTGGACGCGCTGGTGCGGCTGTGCCGGCTGGTACAGGCGGTCGCGCGCAGGTCTGCCTACCTGGCGTTGTTGCAGGAACAGCCCGTCACGCGGGCACGCGTCGCCGCATTGTGCGCGGACAGTGCGTTCCTCGCCGAACGCTTCATCGCGCAACCGTTGCTGCTCGACGACGTGCTGGCGCCGCGTCTCGGGCACCTGGCCAGCGGCGTCGCGGGCCTGCGCGCGGAGCTCGCCCAGCAGCTCGCGGCCACGCAGGCATGCGGCGACGCCGAGGCGATGCTCGCGGCGATCGCCGAATGGCGCGGCAGTTACCGCATGCGCACCGGGCTTGCCTTCCGCGACGGCGTCGCCGACGCGGTGGCAACGGCGCGCGCGCTGGCCGAGCTGGCCGACACCGTGGTCGCCGCCGTGCTGGAGCTGGCCCAGCGCGAACTCGAGGCCCAGCACGGGCGCCTGCCCGGCGAAGGCAGCGGCATGGCGGTGCTCGGTTACGGCAGCCTCGGCGGCGCCGAACTCGGATTCAATTCCGACCTCGACCTCGTGTTCGTGTACGACGCGGCGCGTGGCCTGGCGACCAGCGACGGCGCACGTCCGCTCGACGGCGCGCGCTGGTTCGCGCGACTCGCGCAACGCGTGGTCCACTGGCTTTCGGCGCCCACCCGCGGCGGCGGGCTCTACGAAGTCGATACCCGCCTGCGGCCGGACGGCGGCAAGTCGCTGCTGGTCGCCAGCCTGCCCGCGTTCATCGCCTACCAGCGCGAACGAGCGTGGACCTGGGAGCAACAGGCGTTGGTTCGCGCGCGCGCGGTCGCGGGCGATGCCGCGCTCGGCGATGCATTCGCGCGGGAACGTGGCGAGATCCTGTGCCAGCCGCGCGAGCGCGACAAGGCGATCGCCGAAGTCTCGCGGATGCGGGCCGAATGGCGCCGTCAGCGCGACCGTTCCGACCCCGCTTCGCTCGATCTCAAGCAGGGCGCCGGTGCGTTGCTGGACATCCAGTTCCTATTGCAGGGCCTGGTGCTGTTGCACGCGCACGCGCATCCGCGGCTCGCCGCGCACGCCGACACGCCGTCCATATTGGCAGCGTGTGCCGGGGCCGGCGTGCTGACGGAGCGCGATGCCGAGGCGCTCGGGACCGCGCATGCCGAATTGCTGTCGCGCGCGCTGACGGCGACGCTTGCAGGGCGCCACCGGGTGGTGCCGCGCGACCTGGTGTTGGACGCGCGTTGCGGGAGGGTGCTGGAGGTGGCGCGGCGCGCCGGTTTCGACTTCGGCGTCGGTTAGTCGCGCGCAACGCGGTTTCCTTCTCCCTTACGGATAGCCGCC
>JAJXWZ010000158.1 GCA_021781345.1 Pseudomonadota bacterium | reverse complement strand
CTTGAGCGCATCCTTGCGGCAATCCTGGATGTCCTTCTGCGTCATGTCCGCGTAGGGTTTGAATGCAGGCACGTCGGCCGCGAGCTTTTGCTGGCTTTCCATCATGGCAGGTAGCTGGCCGCAGATGTTCGCGGCGGCCTGGCGGATGCCGGATGCCTGGGCTTCGACACGCTGGCGGATCTGCTGGTCGGATTCGCCCGAAAGCGCACCAGCGATGGCTTCGCTGGCCGCGTTCACCCCCAGCTTGGCTCCCTGCTTGCCGATCGCGATGCCCTGCTTGGCGATCTCGATGAGCTGTGCGCGATACGCCAGCATTTCGTTCCTTTGCACCGACGTGAGTGGAACGGGTTTGTCAGCGATCAGGAAGTCGCCTCGTGGCGTGATTTCGGCTTTCGGAGTGTTGTCGTCATTGCTGGAAACGGTGACGTTCCCGGTCGCGAGTTTCGCGCTGGCCTTGTCCATCGCGTGGTCGATCACCGCGCTGATCGGCGAACTGTTCGAGGACGCGGTGGCAACAGGCGTGGAAGATGCGGGGTTACCGGAGCTGCAGGCGCTGAGCAGGAACAGGCCCGCGGCGACGCAGAACGGGGAAAGTTTGCGCATGATCATGGGAGAGGCCCTTTAGTCGATGTTGGCCGTAAGTGTCGTGGTGGTCTTGGTTTTGGTCCTGCCGTTCTTGACGGTCGTACTGCGGGTGACGTTGCAGTGCATCTGGTTGGCCGCCGCATAGGGTGCGAAGGCCGGAATGTCGGTGGCGAGTTCGTTCTGGGTGGCATCAAGCACCTTCACGTCCGTGCATAGCGCGTCCGCCGCACTTTCGATGCGACTGGATTCCGCCTGCATCCGCTTGTCCGCCGTGGACGCGTCATGATGGAAAATTGAACCGATGGCATCGCCGATGCCGCGTTCGGCCATGGCGACACCGTGCTCGCCCACGTCCTTGCCGGCTTCCACGACGACGCGTGCCTGCTGGTAGTACCGCCCGAGCAAGGTGCGTTGCGCGGCGGTCACGGCGATCGCCTTGCCACCGATTCGCAGGACGCCGTCGCGGCCCACGTTGGCATCCGGGTGGCCGGCGGCATGCACCGTCATCCCGCCGGCGTCGAAGGAGATGCTGCCGTCCAGCGTGGCGATGCCTGGCGAGCAGGCGGCCAGCGCCGACGCGGCCAGAACGGTGCTTGCGAAGGTCACGATGCTTTTCATGATGCTCCCCTTGGCCAGTTCAGGCTTCGTCGCGCCAGCGGCGGAACCAGATCGCGGCAGCGATCAGGGCAACGCCGACGATGGCGCCGATCCACATCTGCGGCAGCGCGAATGCGCGTCCCATCGCCGAGTAGCTGATCGCGGCCAGCTGGTCGCCTTGCACGAAATTGATGCCGTGGGTCGCCAACTCGCTGGGTGCGACCCAGCTGGCAGGGACCACGCTGAGCAATGCGCGGCCAACCAGGTCGCCCCAGAAGAATTGCGCATCGATGTGCGGCAGGCCGAGCAGTCCGATCCAGAGATTCAGTACGCCGGCCACGATCGGGATCACCACCGCCCAAAGGAAAGGCTTGCTGCGGGCGGCCGCCGACCACAGCAACAGCCAGCCGACGGTCGGCAATGCCCAGATCGCGTTCACAGGCACCATGACCAGTAGATGCAGCCACACTGATAACGGTTGCCAGTGGCCCCACAGCAGCCCGAACGGATTCACGCCGTGGGCCAGGAACCACACGCTCACCACGATCTGCATGCACAGGTAACCCGCGAGCACCACGACCGTGGCGATCAGCGGTGCAATGATCACGGCCGCGACGACCTTGGAGAGGACGGTGCCCGTGTCCGAGATCGGCAGCGATCTCCAGAACAGGATGCTGCGGTCGCGGCGATCGTCGTACAGCGAGCCGAGCAGGTAGAAAAACACCACGAAGAACAGCACCACCGAGGCGATGAACCCGAACGACAACAGCGTCATGTCCAGGGCGCCGACCAACTGGGCGGTGTTGTGCGAAACCGCGTTCTGCAGCATCGCGTTGAGATTGACGCCCCCCATGTGCACTGATGTGTCGCCTTCCATGCGCGCCCGGAATACCTCCCCGGCGATGATGCCGAGGATGGTGATCACCAATATCACCCCGGCTGCGCTTACCTGCGCCCACAGGAAACCTCGCCGGGATTCCCAGTATTCGCGTTTCAGCAGCCACGCGAATGGCGATTTGACGATGGCGTTCATGCGTAGGTCCCTTTCATGATGGCGACGAACAGATCCGAAACAGAGGGTCGCTTGACCTCGCCCAGTTGTGCCAGGCGTTCCGGGTCGGCGCTGTCGTACATGAAGATGCTCTTGCCGAACACGGCCGCGCGTTCGTCGATGGGGTTCAATGCGCGCGCAGCCTCGACACGATCCGAATTCACCAGCACCTCGGCGAAGCGTGCGCCCATCTCGTCCATGGTGGTGGACAGCGCGATCTTGCCATCGCGGATGAACAGCAGGTCGGTGAGGATGTGTTCGACTTCCTCGACCTGGTGGGTGGTGATCAGGATGGTCTTGTTCTCGTCGAAGTAGTCCTCCAGCAGGCTCTGGTAGAACTGCTTGCGGTACAGGATGTCGAGGCCCAGCGTGGGTTCGTCCAGCACCAGCAGGCGCGCGTCGATGGCCATCACGATCGCGAGGTGCAGTTGCACGATCATGCCCTTGGACATTTCGCGCACCTTCTGGTTGGCGTGCAGCTTGGTGCGGGCGAGGAAACGCTCGCACTTGGCGCGATCGAAGCGCGGGTGCACGCCGGCGACGAAGTCGATCGCCTCGTTGACGCGGATCCAGCGTGGCAGGGTGGCGACGTCGGCGATGAAGCAGACCTCGCGCATCAACTGTGGCCGCTCGCGTCGCGGATCCATACCGAGGACCTTCAGCTGTCCCTCGAAATCGGTCAGTCCGAGGATGGCCTTCAGCGCGGTGGTCTTGCCGGCGCCGTTAGGGCCGATCAGTCCGACGATGCGGCCGGGGCCGATGTCGAAGCTGGCGCCGTCCAGTGCGACCGCGTTCTTGTATCGTTTGGTGAGTCCCTGCGCATGCACGGTCGTTTCCGATCCGGCCGCCGGCGGGGTGGCGGGCCGATCCTCGATGGCTGCGGCTGCGACGTTCATCACGATTCCCTCTTGTCGGAAGCTTGCGCTGGCGTGGCCAGCAAATTCTTAAGTTCAAGGTTCATGCGTTCGATGCGCGCCCGAATGCGGGGCCACTCCTCGCGCAGGAAGTGTTCGCGTTCACTCTTTAGCAGCGCCTCGCGGGCGCCGTCGGTGACGAACATGCCGAGGCCGCGGCGCTTTTCCACCAGTTGCTCGTCCACCAGTTCCTGATAGGCCTTGGATACGGTGAGGGGATTGATCTGGTAGTCGGCCGCGACCTGGCGCACGGAGGGCAAGGCATCGCCCTCGCTGAGTGCGCCGTCCAGGATCATCGCCACCACGCGCTCGCGCAGTTGGCGATAGATCGGGACGTTGTCGTTCCAGGTTACGCTCATGGCTTGGGTCCTGCCGGTAATGTTTTCATCCTCGCACGGATCATGCGGGGGCCCTTCAGGATCGGATCAAGCACCAGTGCTGTCGCTGGCGAAAGAGTAGAACGGCATCCGCAGGTTCGCGGGCACGCTGCCGGCCTGTTCATCGCGCAGTTGCCGCATTTGCTCGCGGCTGGGGTGCACGTCGACCGCGGGCAATGTACGGATGACTTGGGTGGTGGCGTTGATGCCGCCGCGTTCGAGGCTGCTGGCCGCGGCGTTGGTGTAATTGACGATCCCGGCCATGCCTGCGGCGGTGATCAACATGGCGACGATGACTGCGATGGGCTTCTGGGCGTTCATGACGGGCCTCCTTAGTGACCTCGTTGACCGGTGTTGTAGATAACTATAACACTAAAGCTCACCCCGTCAAGCCCCCCTGCCATCAGTCATGGGTGGCTTTCGTCGACACACGGACTCCGAGAGCTGTGGTGAAGCATGCTGGGCGGCGCCGTGCCGATCTCCGACGGCCATCGGCCATGGAAGAGTGCCAATGGAAAAGGCCAAACCCATGAATGAACCCCGTCATGAGGATGTTGTCCCAACACGCACGCGTTGCCATTCCGCGTGGAAACACGCAGAATGGGCGACTTCATGCTGTACTTCACGCCATGGGTTGGCGTGCAGCTCCCTTGACCAGAGGAATACATTGATGAAGCAGATCATGCGGCCGAGCCTGGCCGCCGTTGCCGTGATCGCAGCGCTCGGCGTTGCAGGCGTTTCGCAGGCGCAGGCCCAAACCAAGACCACGACAGTCGACAAAGCCAAGGCGAGCGAAATTGTCGGTTACCAGCTTGCGGGCCAATACCCGGAGTGGGCGCGCGGCCTGATCAATCCGCAACAGGTCGGGCAGGCAGTGACGCGAGCGCTCGAAGGCCAGAAGCCAAGCATGAGCCAAGCCGAGCTGGAAAGTACCGCGAAAGCGCTTGGTACCCAGCTGCAGACGCTCGGCAAGCAGCATTACGAGCAGGTCGCGGCGGAGAACAAGCAGCAAGGCGACGCCTTCCTCGCCAAGAACAAGACCCAGCCCGGCGTACATGTGACCGCGGATGGTCTGCAGTACCAGGTCATCTCTCAGGGCACCGGTCCCAAGCCCAAGCCGAGCGACACCGTGCAGGTGAATTACACCGGCTCGTTCGTGAACGGCCAGGCGTTCGATTCGTCGGCTCAGCACGGCAGTGGCCCGGCCAAGCTTGATCTGGCCAACGTATTCCCCGGCTTCAAGGAAGCCATCACGATGATGCCGGTGGGCAGCCACTACAAGTTCGTGATCCCGTCGGATCTTGCCTATGGTGCAGACCCGAAGAACGGCTTTCCGCCGAACGCGACCTTGGTCTTCGACGTGACCCTCGTGAAGATCGGCGCCAACTGACCGCGGGATGCTGTCGAGATAGAACAAAAGCGCGGCCCACGGGCCGCGCTTTTTATTTGTCTGCCGTTGCCGTGCGGTGGATCCGGTTCAAGGCGATGCGCGCCTAGTCCTGTGCG
>JAJXWZ010000090.1 GCA_021781345.1 Pseudomonadota bacterium | reverse complement strand
TGCCCCCGCCGATTTCGAGCGTTTCATCCGTCCCGGCGGCGACACCGAGATGGTGCATTTCATCGGCAAGGACATCATCTACTTCCATACCCTGTTCTGGCCGGCCATGCTGCACGGCGCCGGCCTGAAGATGCCGGGCGCGGTGAACGTGCACGGCTTCCTGACCGTGGACGGGGCCAAGATGTCGAAGTCGCGCGGCACCTTCGTCAACGCGCGCACTTACCTCGAACACCTCGATGCGGACTACCTGCGCTATTACCTCGCCTCGATGCTGGGGCCGACGCTGGCCGACATCGACCTGGACTTGAAAGCCTTCGAGGAACGCGTCAACTCGCACCTGGTCGGCAAGTGGGCGAACATCGCGAGCCGTTGTGCCGGTTTCGTGCACAGACTCTTCGACGGCAAGCTTGCCGCTGATCTGCCGCAAGCCGAACGCATGCGCTACGACCTAGCGGCGAGGAAGCTCGAAAGCTGCGCGGCGCATTTCGAGGCACGCGATTACGCCGCAGCGATCCGCGCGATCATCGAAGTCGCCGACGAAGCCAACGCCTACATCGCCGAAAACGCACCATGGGTGATGGCCAAGGACGAGACGAAGCGCGACGAGTTGCATGTCGTACTGACGCTGGCGCTCAATTATTTCCGGCTGCTGACGATCTGGCTGGCGCCGGTCGTGCCCGCCACGGCCAGCCGCGCCTTTGTTTTCCTCGGCGACACGCCAGGCAGATTCAACGCCGCGCGCGAACCGTTGCTCAACCAGGCGATCCTGCCGTTCAACGCGCTTGCCACGCGTATCGATCCGAAACAGATCGGGGCCATGATCGAGGCCTCGAAGGAGTCGTTGCAGCCGGGCGCCGCATCCGTGAACACGCCATCCACGCCGGAACCGATGCAAGCCATGAACGAATCCACGCCAGTCGATGCACCTGAAACCATTTCCATCGACGATTTCGCCAGGCTCGACCTGCGTGTCGGCAAGGTCCTGGCATGCGAGGCGGTAGAGGGTTCCGACAAGCTGCTGCGCTTCGAGCTGGACGCCGGCGGGCTCGGCAAGCGCCAGATCTTTTCCGGCATCAAGGCAGCCTATCCCGAACCCGAAAAGCTGGTCGGTCGCAGCGTGGTGTTCATCGCCAACCTCGCGCCACGCAAGATGCGCTTCGGCGTCTCCGAAGGCATGATCCTCTCGGCCGGCAACGGCGGCGCCGAGCTGTTCCTGCTCGATGCCGACACGGGCGCGCAAGCCGGCATGCCGGTGAAGTAGCCGTCACCGGACAGCCGGCCGTTGCGGCAGGTCAGCGCTCCTGGTCGGTCGGCCGCATCAGGATCTCGTTGACGTTGACGTGCGCCGGCTGCGTCACGCAGTAGACCACGGCGTTGGCGATGTCCTCGCTCTGCAACTGGCGCATCGAATCGGCCCAGGCGTTGAGCGCATCCTTTGTTTCGGCGTGACCAATGTGCTCGCGCAGCTCCGTCGCGGCCACGCCCGGCTCGATCACGCTGACGCGGATGTTGTCCTTGTAGACCTCCTTGCGCAGCGATTCCGAGAACGCCACCACGCCGAACTTGGTCGCGGAATAACCACCGCTGTTCGGATTGGCCATGCGCCCGGCGGTCGAGGCGATGTTGACGACGTGGCCGTCGCGGCGCTTGCGCATGCCGGGCAGCGCGGCCTGGGTGGCGGCGATCAATGCCATCACGTTGAGGTCGAACATGTGCCGCCAGCGATCGAGGTCGGCCGTGTCGACCGGTTCCAGGTACATCACGCCGGCGTTGTTGACCAGGATGTCGAGCCGGCCGAAGTGCGATTCGGCTTCATGCACCACGCGCTGCGGCTCGCGCTGCCGCGCGATGTCGGCAGCGATCACCCAGGCTTCGCCACCGGCATCGCCAATGCGTTGCGCCAGTGACTGCAGGCGATCCTCGCGCCGCGCGGTGATCGCGACCTTGGCACCCTGTTCCGCCAGCGCAAGCGCGCAGGCTTCGCCGAAGCCGGAGGATGCGCCGGTCACCAGTGCGACGCGGCCTTCGAGTTTGCGTGGCATGTGCTGTTCCTCGGTCAAAACGCACATTTTAACGCCGCGTCCGACGCGGCCGCATCCATTCGCCTGCCGCGGATGCGCCCGACGCCCGGAAAACCACCGACTTCCTCACGTTTCCTTCGCATGATCCGGCACATGCTGCGCGGAGTGACGGCGTCCGGTCGGCAGGGGAACCGCATCGCCAAGCCGTCGCGCGCAATCGCGCGGGGTGACGGCCATGATCAGGCACTGGGCTTTCTTCAAGCAGAGCGACACGTCGTTCGGCACTTTCTATCCGAAGCACTACATCGTCGCCGGCTACCCCAGCTTTGACGCCGCCCACGCAGCCGAACGCGCGTTCACAGAATCCGGCGTCGCCGCGGACGACGTGCGCGCGGCCAGCGGCGACTTCGTGGTCAACCAGCTGGAAGCGCACCACGGGGCCAACTGGATGCAACAGTCCGAATCGCAAGTCGCGGACTTCATCGGCACGGAAGCCGGATTCCTCGAGGAGGACGCCGAACTCGCACGCCGCGGCGGCGCATTCCTGTTCGTGTTCGCGCCAGACGAGCGGCGCGTGGCCCACGCCCGAAAGGTGTTCGCCCAGCACAGGCCTGCTTACGCGCGGCGCTACCTGCGCGTGGCCATCGAACGGATCGTCGATCCAAGATCCGGCAGGACGGCCTGACACCATTTCGAAACAGTCGGGTGGTATTGTGCGCGGTCTTGCGGGCCTGCCCGCGTCGGGACATCAAGCATGCCTCGTGCAGCCTCGTGCCGAATCTGGAACATCGCTTGCGCCATGCTGCTCGGTGCCGGCCTGGCCGGATGCGGGTCGCGGGTTCCCGCCCGCATCGATCCTTCGGCGCCTCCCGCGGCACTCGCGCAGCAACCCCGTCACGTGTTCCTGATTGTGCTGGAGAACGAGCCGTACCAGGTCACGTTCGGGGAGCGGTCCCCAGCGCCCTACCTCGCGCATGTGCTGCCCGGACGGGGTGCGTTGTTGACGCAATACTTCGCCACGGGGCATTACAGCCTCGACAACTACATCGCGATGATCAGCGGCCAGGGCCCGGATCACGACACCCAGCGCGACTGCCACGTGTATGCGCCGTTCCGCCGCAGCGCACCTGGCCTGGATGCGAACGGCCAGATCCACGGCAACGGTTGCGTGTATCCCGCCGACGTCAAGACGCTGGCCAACCAGCTGCAGGCTGCCGGCTTCACCTGGAAAGGCTACATGGAAGACATGGGCGCCGATCCATCACGGGAGGCCTCTACGTGCGGGCACGTGCAGCTCGGCGCCATCGATAGGACCGGGGTCTCCACCGCACGTGACCGCTATGCGGACAAGCACGATCCCTTTGTTTATTTCCATTCGATCATCGACGACCACGCCAATTGCGCGGCGCATGTCGTGAACCTTGACCAGCTCCCTCGCGACCTTGAATCGATAGCGACCACGCCGAATTTCGCCTTCATTACGCCGAACCTTTGCCACGACGGACACAACGCCCCGTGCAAGGATGGCGAGCCCGGTGGTCTTGTTTCGGCGAACGCGTTCCTGCGCAAGTGGGTGCCCAGGATCACCGCCTCGCCCGCGTTCAAGATGGACGGCGTCCTGATCATCACCTTCGACGAAGGCACCGACGCCTCGGCCTGCTGTGGCGAAACGAGTCCACCCGGCGCGCCGTGGCCGGGCGTATTCGGCCCTGGCGGCGGCCGCATCGGCGCGGTGGTGCTTTCACCATTCGTTAAACCGGGCACCGTGTCGGACGTTCCATATAATCACTACAGCCTCCTGCGCAGCGTAGAGGACTGGTTCGGCCTGCCGCACCTCGGTTATGCCGGGCAACGCGGACTGCGCCCGTTCGACACGGACGTGTTCACCCGCGATGCCGCAGGACCAGGATCCAAGCCATGAAACGTTGCGCGCTGTCCCTCGCTGCCGCGATCGCCGCCCTTTCGCCGGGCACGTACGCCGCAAGCCACGCCGCCACCGCGAAGCATGCCGCGCCCACGATGGAACAGGTGCTCGCGGCATCGAAGCCGTCCGACTGGCGTCCGCTGGATCCGGACGACACACTTTACATGGACCTGCCGCGGGGACGCGCAGTGATTGAACTGGATCCGGCGTATGCGCCACTCCATGCGCGGAACATCCGCACGCTGGCGCGCGAGCATTACTGGGACGGCCTCGCGATCATGCGCGTGCAGGACGATTTCGTGACGCAATGGGGTGATCCGGCCGCCGAAGCCACGCATCCGGCGCATCCGCCGCGCTCGCTGGGCAAGGCCAGGTCGACCATCGCCCCGGAATTCGAGCGCGACATCACGCCGGGCCTGCCCTTCACCCGGCTTCCCGATGGCGACGTGTACGCGCCGGAAGTCGGCTTCAGTGAAGGATTTCCCGTCGCGCGCGACCCGAAGACCGGCAAGACCTGGCTGGTGCACTGCTACGGCATGGTCGGCGCCGGCCGCGACAATGCGCCAGACTCCGGGCCCGGCACCGAACTGTATGCCGTGATCGGGCAATCGCCCCGCCAGCTCGACCGCAACATCGCGCTGATCGGGCGCGTGGTGAAAGGGATGCGCTATCTGGCGGCGCTGCCGCGCGGCAACGGCCCAATGGGCTTCTACAGGAACCCCGCGCACGACACCCGCATCCTGCGCGTGCGGCTGGCGTCCGAGTTGCCGCCATCGCAGCGCATTCACCTCGAGGTGCTTCGCACCGACACCCCGACCTTCGCCGCGCTGGTCGAGGCACGCCGCAACCGCTCGGATGCGTGGTACCTGCACAAGGCAGGCAAGATCGACGTTTGCAACGTGCCGTTGCCGGTGCGAAAGGTCCCGGTTGCGCGGTAAACGGAAAATGGATTCGCTGCCCCCGCGCTAAGTCTTGTGCCCGGCGCCGGCGAATTCCTGCACGGCTTCGGCCAAACGCATCATGTACATCAGCGCCGGCCCGCCGTGCATCAGCACCGCCATGAATCCCGCCGTCATTACCTCGTCCTTGCT
>JAJXWZ010000159.1 GCA_021781345.1 Pseudomonadota bacterium | reverse complement strand
GCGGCATGCCGTGCTTGCCGTCGAAAGCCTCGGCCAGCGTGTACAGCGGACTGGTACCGATGTCGCCGAACACCACCCCGATCGCACCGATGACCATCACGTGCAGGGCTTTCTTACCGGGTTCGGGCGCAACCGCGAACGTTTCCGTCTTGTCCGTCATCGTCCCAATGCCGCACGCAATGCCTTGCGGATGATCGTCTCGGCGTCGTCTCCGTCTGCAGCGGCGGCCGCCGCCAGACGCTGGGCCTCGGCGGGCTTGTAGCCTAGTTGCTGCAGCGCCGCCTCGGCTTCACCGCGCGCATCGCGGGGGGCCGCAGCGACACCCGGCGACGCGGCCACGATCGCATGGCCGACCCGGTCGCGCAATTCCACCACGATGCGTTCGGCGGTTTTCTTGCCGATCCCGGGAATGCGTGTGAGCGCCGCCACGTCGCCGGCTTGCACGAGGCGCGCGAATTCGGAAGTGGAGGTACCCGACAGCACGGCCAGCGCAATGCGCGCCCCGATGCCGGACACCTTCTGCAGATCGCGGAACAACCCGCGCTCGTCCTCGCGCAGGAACCCGTACAGCGCGACGGTATCCTCCTTGTGGGCGTAATGCGTGAGGAGCACCACTTCCTTGCCGGCGTCAGGCAGGTCGTACATGGTCGACATCGGCACTTCCAGCTCGTAGCCGACACCCCCGGCCTCGACCAGAACCCACGGCGGGTGCTTGGCAATGAGGATCCCGCGCAATCTACCGATCATTTTCTGCGTCCCCACGCCGCGGGCGCGATGCCCGTGCGCGCCTCGCTGGCGCGCAGGTGAGCGTGCGTGATCGCGATCGCCAGCGCGTCCGCCGCGTCGGCCTGCACCGGTTCGCGCACGTTCAACAGGATGCCGATCATGTGCTGGACCTGCTCCTTGCCGGCATGACCCTTGCCGACCACCGCCTGCTTGATCGAGTTCGGCGCATATTCGGCCACCGGCAGGCCGCGACCGACCGCCGCGCAGATCGCGGCGCCGCGTGCCTGTCCGAGCTTCAGCGCGGAATCGGCATTCTTGGCCATGAACACGCGCTCCACCGCAGCCTCCGCCGGCCGGTGGGCGTCGATGATCTCGCCCAGTTCGTCGTAGATGCGTTTCAGGCGCAACGGAAAACTCTCCTCGCCCGCGACCCGCAGCGTGGCGCGGAACACGCAACGCAACTTGCCCGTGGCATCCGCTTCGATGATACCGACACCGGTGCGCTGGCTGCCGGGATCGATGCCGAGGATGCGCAGTGGCTGCGCCGGATCCACGATCAGGCCGCCGGGAGGTCCGCGTTGGAGTAGACGTTCTGCACGTCGTCGAGTTCGTCAAGGCGCGCGAGCAGGCCCTGTACTGCCTCGACCTGATCGGACGCGACCGGCACGTCGAGCCCGGCGCGCATCGTCACTTCGGCGTGGTCGGGCTTCAGTCCAGCCTTCTCCATCGCGTCGCGCACCGCCTCGAACGACTCGGGTGTCGTGATCACGTCGATCTGGCCGTCTTCCGGCCATAACTTGACGTCATCGGCACCCGCCTCGATCGCGGCGTCGGTGACCCTGCCTTCGTCGGCGCCTTTCTCGTAGGACAACACGCCGATCCTGTTGAACAGGTAGGCAACGGAGCCGTCGGTGCCGAGGTTGCCGCCGAACTTGGTGAAGGCGTGGCGCACGTCGGAAATGGTGCGCTGGCGGTTGTCGGTGAGGCACTCGACCAGCACCGCGACACCACCGGGCGCGTAGCCCTCGAAATGCAGCTCCTCGTACGTGATCCCCTCGAGTTCGCCGGTGGCCTTCTTGACCGCGCGGTCGATGTTGTCCTTGGGCATCGATGCCGCGAGCGCCTTGTCGATCGCACTGCGCAGGCGCGGGTTGCCGTCGGGATCCCCGCCGCCCATGCGGGCGGCGACGCTTATCTCGCGCACCAGCTTGGTGAATACCTGGCCGCGCTTCGCGTCCTGCGCGTTCTTGCGGCCAGCGATGGAAGGACCTCGACCCATGGGGCATTCTCTTGGTACTGGAAGGTTGGAAGTCTAGGGAAATACGCACCATCCCGCCACGCCGCCGCGCCAAACTCCGCGGAATTCCATCCCTGCGGAGCCCACCGCAGCGCCTCGCGGTTCGATCGCCGCCGCGACCCCGGGGATCGCGAAGCGCCGGCCGCGGTTAGACGCGCGACCGGATCGGAGGGGACTACTCCGCTTTCTGCACCCGTACGTGCAGCTCGGCGAGTTGCCGGTCGTCGATCGGGCTGGGCGCGTCGGTCATCAGGTCCTGCGCGCTGGTGGTCTTGGGGAAGGCGATCACGTCGCGGATCGCCTCGGTACCACTGGCCAGCATCGCCAGGCGGTCGATCCCGAAGGCAATGCCGCCGTGCGGCGGGGCGCCGAACTTCAGCGCATCCAGAAGGAAGCCGAACTTGGCGCGCGCCTCGCCCTCGCCGATGCCGAGGAGGCGGAACACCGCGCTCTGCATCTCGGGGCGATGGATGCGGATGGAACCGCCACCGATCTCGGCACCGTTCAAAACCATGTCGTACCCACGGCTGACCGCATGCGCCGGATCGGCCACCAGCGCCGCGGCGTCATCGACCTTGGGCGCAGTGAATGGATGGTGCAACGCAACGTGGCGCCGCTCGGCTTCGTCGTATTCGAACATTGGGAAATCGGTGACCCACAGCGGCTTCCAGCCTTCCCCGACCAGACCGCGGTCGCGCGCGACTTTGAGTCTCAGGGCGCCCATGAATTCGCTGACCGTCTTCCATTTGCCCGCACCGAACAGCAGCGCGTCACCATCCCGCGCTCCGGTCCTTTCCAGGATCGAGGCGAGCGTGGCCTCGTCGAGGAACTTGGCGACCGGAGAATTCACGCCATCCAGCCCTTTCGCGGCATCTTCCAGCTTCAGCCACGCCAATCCCCTCGCGCCGAATTTGGCTGCGTGCGCGGCGTAAGCGTCGAGCTGCTTGCGCGACAGCTCATGCCCGCCCGGCACGCACAGCGCCACGACGCGGCCGTCCGCATCATTGGCCGGTTCGGCGAAAACTTTGAAGTCCAGATGCCTCACCGCATCGCCGATGTCGGTCAGCTCGAGGTCGATGCGGAGGTCGGGCTTGTCCGAGCCGTAACGCGTCATCGCCTCCAGCCACGTCATGCGCGGGAACGGGTCGGCCAGTTCGATGCCGGCGGCCTCGCGGAACACGTCGCGGATCATGGCCTCGACGGTGTCCTGCACGTCGCGCTCCTCGACGAAGGCGAATTCCATGTCGAGCTGGGTGAATTCCGGCTGGCGGTCGGCACGCAGGTCCTCGTCGCGGAAACAGCGAGCGATCTGGTAGTAGCGATCGAATCCCGCGATCATCAGCAACTGCTTGAACAATTGCGGCGACTGCGGCAACGCATAGAACTGGCCCGCGTGCACGCGCGAGGGCACCAGGTAATCGCGCGCGCCTTCGGGCGTCGCCTTGGTCAGTATCGGGGTTTCGATGTCCTGGAAGCCGCGCGCGTCCAGCCAGCGACGCAACGCCTGCACCAGCTTGATGCGGGCGCGCATGACCTTCTGCATGTGCGGGCGACGCAAGTCGAGGTAACGGTACTTCAGCCGCATTTCCTCGTTGGGATTTTCGTGCAGCGCGAACGGCAGGTCGCGGGCCGTGTTCAGCAGTTCGATGGCATCGGCCACGATCTCGAAACGCCCGGTCGGGATCTTCTCGTTGATGTTGGAACGCTCACGCACCGTGCCGGTCACGCGCAGGCAATCCTCGTAACCGACCTTCGAAGCGATCGCGAATACGTCCGCGCGGTCGGGATCGGCCACCACCTGCACGATGCCTTCGTGGTCGCGCAGGTCCACGAACACCACGCCGCCGTGGTCGCGGCGTGCATCCGCCCACCCGCACAGGACCACGGTTCGACCGACATCGCCTGCCCCGATCAGACCGCAATAATGGCTACGCATCGCTCACTGCATCCTGGGCGCCCACCAGTTCCGGCGGACAAACCGTACATGCTAAGCGCCGCCATGCCGGGGCGCAACGCGCAACGAATCGATTCAGCGCTGCTCCCGGATCCGGTTGCGCAGCAACGTCTTGTCGGCTCGCCGCAGGGTGGATTCGAGCGGCTCCCCGGCCTCGCGCACCGCCCAGCCCAGCGAAAATACCACCGGCATGCCGTCGCTCGACGCGGCGGCCAGCCGGGCAGCCAGCTCGCGTACGACGTCGGCCGTGGTCTGCGGCAGGATGATCGCGAATTCATCACCGCCCATGCGCACGACCTCGTCGTTGGATCCTGCGTGGTTGGCCAACAGCCGTACCAATTCGCGCAAGACCTCGTCGCCCCGCGCGCGGCCCTCGCTTGCGTTCAATTGCCGGAAATAATCCACGTCCACCACGATGCAACCCCAGACCTGGTCGACAGTCGCTTGCAACGCGAAGGCATCGAGGAAACGCCGGGTGCGGCAACCCGTCAGGGGATCGCGCCGATTCTGGTCGCGCATCCTCATTTCGTAACGGTGACGCAAGGTCACGTCCTGCGCCGAGCCGAGCACGTAGGGCACCGGTTCGGCGTCGGGATAACACACGAACTGGTACTGCCACACCCGTTGCTCGCCGTTGCGCGAAACGACATGCAGCAAGCCGGCGTCGCGCGCCAGGCTGTGCGTGCGGTCGAGGTAATCCTGCCATTGCTCGTGCGCATCTTCGGCGATGAAATCGGACAGCAGGCGTCCGCTCATGCCATCGCGCGAGTACCCGAGCGCATCCGCCATCGCCGCGTTGACACGCAACAGGCGGCCTTCCAGGTCGTGCATCCAGACCATCGACAGGCCCGATTCGACCAGGTCCTCGTAGCGAGCCTCGGCGACTTGCAGGGCGGCGAGGGTGGACTGCTCGGAGGACATGTCGCGCACCAACATCACGTGCGATGGCACTTCGTCGTGCGGCAGGTTACCCATGTCCGTGATCGCCTCGAACGACTCGCCGCTGGCACGGCGGTGCTTCCAGGCCACGCTGCCGGGCGGCAGCACGCGCCCGCCGCGGCGCAGGTAGGCGTACAGGCGATCCGCTTCGTCCGGCGCGAACAGGTCCGGCAGGTACTTGTGTACGATCTCATGGCGATCGTAGCCGTAGCATTGCAGCGCTGCGGGGTTGGCGCCGAGGACGCGCAGGTCCGAATCCGCGAAGGTGACGACCGGCAACGGATTCAGGTCGAACCAGACCCGAGTTTCCTCGGCTCGCCTGAGGCTGGTGCGCTGCAATTCGAGCTCGCCGCTGATGTCGCGCGCCACGCCCACGAGTCCCGTGATCCGACCACGCGCATCGTGCAGGGGATATTTGCCGACCAGGAACGTGCGTTCGCCATCGGCCGTGGACTTTGCCTCGCGGAACAGGGTCGGCAGGTCGCGTTCCAGGCAGACCCGGTCGTTTTCCTCGAAAGCGAGCGCCGCCGCACCCGGATCCAGCTCGCTGTCGCTGCGCCCCAGGATGCCCGCGGGAAGACGCCCGACCAGTGCCGCCGCCTCGTCGTTGGCAAAGCGATACCGGTGTCCGGTGTCTTTCACGAATACGGGTCCGTTGCTGCGGTCGCAGAGGATCTGCGCCAGCTCCGTCATCTTGCGCAAGTTCGCAAGCACCAACACCATCAGGTAGCCGGCTGCCACCAGCGACAGCAACCCGGCCAGCGACAGCACCCACACGGTGGCGATGCCGCCGACTTCGTCGTTGTCGGTGGCAGCCAGCACTGCCAGCGAGACCGCCGCGACCACCAGCAAGCCGATGCCCAGCCAGCCGCGCCAGCGCAAGGCCGCACGCGCACCGGGTATCGCTGCAAGTACGCTCGGATTGTTCCCCTGTTTCGCCACGACGGTTGCCTGAATGTCCGGTGCACCGCTCATGCGGTGTCGACATGGCATCTGCAAAAGCCGTGCTCACGGCCGCCGCCCCCGTCCCAGCGAAACACAAGTTGACCCCAAGTGCCGGAAAAGGGTGACGCGCGTCTCAGATCGAAGCGCCCTGGCGACCGCGAAATGCGATCAGGCGCGCATGAGGGTCGATTTGCCAAACAGGCTTTCTACAAGGTCGACCACCAGCACCGCGGTGCGATTGTGTTCGTCGAGGGCCGGGTTCAGTTCCATGATGTCGAGCGACCCGACGCCGCCCCGGTCGGCGATCATCTCCATGCACAGTTGCGCCTCGCGATAGGTAGGGCCGCCCGGCACGGTGGTGCCCACGGCGGGCGCGATCGACGGATCCAGGAAATCGACGTCGAAACTGACGTGCAGATGCGTATTGTCGTCCAGTCCCGCCAACGCCTCCTCCATCACGCGCCGCATCCCGACCTCGTCGATGTAACGCATGTCGAAGATCTCGAGTCCGACGTCGTGGACCAGGCGCTTTTCCTTGGGATCGACCGAGCGGATGCCGATCTGCCGCACCTCGTCGGCGGTGAGCGCCGGCATCCGTCCGCTGAGTCCGGTCAGTTCCGGCGGACCCAGGCCGCACAGGCAGGCGACTGGCATGCCGTGGATGTTGCCGGAAGGACTGATCTCCGCGGTATTGAAGTCCGAGTGCGCGTCCAGCCAGAAGACACGCAACTTGCGACTGTGTTCGCGGCAATGGCGCGCCACCGCGCTGATCGAACCCAGTCCGAGGCAATGGTCGCCACCCAGAAGGACCGGCATGCGTCCCGCTTCGAGTTCGGCCAGCTCCGCCTGCATCACCACACGATTCCAGGCCAGCACTTCGGCCAGGTGGCGATAACCGTCCTTGGCACCCTGCCACGGATTGATCGGCCCCGCCAGGTTGCCGCGATCGAGCACGTCCAGCCCCCGTGCCGCCAGCGCCTGCGGCAACCCCGCGACCCGCAGGGCCTCCGGACCCATCGAGGCGCCGCGCACACTGGCACCGATGTCAGTCGGCGCGCCGATCAGGGAAACGGCTTTCGACTTGTTCGCCACGGTTCTCTACCTGCCTGTGTCTCATGTCGACCGGAAAGAATATCGGACAGCCGCATCCGCGGCCAACGCAGGTTGCCGCGCGAAAACGCCTCATCAAACGCCGGGAACGGCGTCCAGCAGGGCCTGCAGGCGCGCAACCGCCACCTGAACCTGCGCTCGCCTGCGGCATGGAGAGCGTCCGGAAAGCAGCTTGTCGAGATCGCGCGCGGCCTCGCCCACCGTTTCCAGTCCATAGCAAGGCGCCGAACCCGAGAGCTTGTGCGCAACATCCCGCAGGCGCAGCCAAGCCTGCTCGTCGCCATCATCGACGCAACCGTCCCAGGCGTCGGCCAAGGCCGACCGGCGCTCGGGCATGCCTTGCAAAAAGTGCTGCCGCAACGCCTCGATCTGGGCCTCGAACGCGGCGTCCGCGAAATCCGCATCTCTCGCTGTCACACGTCTAACCCCGCTTGAACCATGGTGCCTGCAGTCGGAATCGAACGGACTGTGCTCGCCACTGGATTTACGTACATCGATCGGATTGCAAGATATTCGCATGGAGCTGCGCACAGTTTGCACGCCCGGGCCCGCCCGTGAGGCTTGTCCAGATGATATCGCGGTTTTGTGAAATGGCTCACATTTCAGGCTAGCGAGAGCCCATTGTCGAGCGCGCGTGCTTTCCGGAGAAACACCGAGCGTTTGCACTGCCATATTCGTGCGATCGCTACACTTGCAGGCAGGCCGATCTCATGAGCGCTCCGCTGATGATGGACCAACAGCAAGCCTATCCGTCACTCATCACCGCGCTGTGCGAGCGCAACGCGTACACCAGAGTTCACTGCGACCGGGTCTGTATCCTCGCAACGGCGCTGGGGAATGCACTGCGCCTGCGGCCACGCGATCTCGAGGCCTTGCGAATTGCCAGCCAGTTGCACGACATAGGCAAAATCGGGATTCGAGACGAAGTTCTCCTGAAGCCCGGACGCTTGACGCCCGAAGAATGGGAAGAAGTCAAAACGCATTCCATTCGCGGCGAGAGAATAGTCAATGAAACCTTCCTGACAAACCGTACCGACGTGGCAGCAATCGTCAGGCACCACCACGAATCGCGGGACGGAAGCGGGTATCCCGATGGCTTGTCGGGCGACGAAATCCCCCAAAGCTGCCGGATACTCTCGATCGTTGACAAATACGATGCGATGACCAGTGTCCGCGTGTATCGCAACCCGATGTCGCACGGCGAAGCGATGGCTGTCTTGCATGAAGAGTCGATAAGCAAGATCGATCCAATGATTTTCTCGGCGTTTGCGATTGTCATGTCGAGGAACGATCTACGCACCATGCGCCCGCAACCAAGCCACCGGCGGGCCGCTGCCCGCATCGCCCCGGTTCAGTATTCTGCCGATTGACCGATTCCGATGGGCCGACGTCGTTGGTCTAGTCCGGGTTCGCTATGACGCCCAGGCCCTGCATCGTTGCGATGCCTATTGTTGGCTCGCACATCCGGGCGCAGGCCGCTGCCCCCGACCTTGAGGACGCCACCGGACCCCGGCGAACAAAAACCCCGCATACCCAGCGGATTCCGCGGAATTAACTGAATTTGGCGAGCGGCGATGGACGGGTGATTGATGCCGGCAGTCCGACTCGAACGGACGACCTACCGCTTACAAGGCGGTTGCTCTACCAACTGAGCTATGCCGGCCATCGACTGCATTATCGCAGGCACGGGAGGCTGCGGCGACCTTGCATCAGAAGCAATCGATCGCCTTCGCCTGCAGGTCGTTGCGCCCCGGCAGCCAATCGCGCCAGGCAAAGGCCGTCCCGGATGGCACGGCAAAGTCGATCCAGTAGGCGGGTTCGCTGTCGACGCGTTGCTTGAGCTGGGCAGGAAAGCCGAGTTTCTGCAACCGGGCCAAGCGTGCCTGCGCGTTCGCCTGGTTGTCGAACAAACCCAGCGAAACGGTGTTCTGCGAGTCACCCGCGGTCACGACGTAATAATCGTCGATGCCCTTGGCGGCGAGTGCGCGCGCCTCGTCGAGCGCGGCCTCGCGGGTGGCCGTGGCGGGCAGGTAGACCCAGTATCCGCGCGAGTGCTCGACCTGCTCCTGGCGATACTGGATGCGCGTCACGTGTGGCGTGAGCGCCTGCATCGCGGCCCGCATGTCGGCCATGCTCGAAAAGGCGCCGAGCGTCGCGCAGGACTCGGGCAGGGGTTGCGCCGTGGTGGATGCCACGACCGGCGTGGACGATCCGGCGGCGGGCGGCGCTGGGGATACCGGCGGCATCGCGGAAACGCGTGGCGCCGCCGATTTGCGCGCGGCGGGTGTTGCGCCTCGCGATTCCGCCAGCAGCCTGAGTTCGGCCACCCCCGGGTCGGTCGCCGGCGGCAACGCTCGCGGCGGCTCGCGCCCGAACAACAGCCATGCGCCGGCGCCGAGGTTCAGCGCCAGCAGCAACAGGAACAAGAAACGAACGAACATCACGGATTCACCGGTCGCGAGCCATGGATTCTAGGTCGGCCGAGGCGGCCCAGACCGCGAGACCACGCAAGACGGCATGGTCCAGGACCTCCACGCGACAACCGTCCCGCGCAAGCCAGTCAGCCAGTTGCACCGCCCAGCCGCCGTGCAACCAGACACGCGCCGCTCCCAGGCGCGCGTGGGCACGCGCCGCGAACCATTCGACCAGCGCACCCGCGGATGCCCAGCAGCCCGCCTGCAAACCCTTCGCGGTATCGTCGTCGGCGCCAGCAGTGAACGCTTCGGGATTGGCATCGGCGATGGCGGTGCCTGCCTGCAGGGCCTGCAGCATGCGCGCTGGCGACAAAGCGATCATGCCCTCGGCATGCGTACCGACCGCGTCCACGGCATCCAGGGTCAGCGCGGTGCCGCAGCCCGCCACCACGCACGCGCCCGCGGCTCGCGCATGCGTCGCCAACATCGCGAGGAAGCGGTCGATGCCCAGGCGTTCCGGCTTTGCGTAGCTGTTGGTGATGCCTCCGGCGCGCCGCGGCGTGCGCACCCAATCAATCCTTCCGGCCCCGATCGACGCCAGGACCTCGTGTACCTGGCGCACCCGGGCCGGCGAAGCCACCGCGGCGACCCACACGCGTTGCGGTTGCGGCCAACGTTGCAGCCCACTGCGCAACGACGCGGCGAAGTCCTCGCTCTCCCAATCCAGCGCGAACACCTCGGCGGGCTCGCGATGCACGAGTCGTGCGGCCTTGGCTCGCGAATTGCCGAGGTCGAAAAGCCAGGTTTCCTCCTGCAGGGCACTCACGTCGCGCGCACCGAGACTTCGGCGCTGTCGAGGCAATGCACGCCGTCGGCGGCACGCACCCGCAACGCGCCGCGCGCGTCCACGCCCTCGGCCACGCCGTCGAAGGCGCCGTGCCCGGTCTCGACCCGGATTCTGCGCCCGGCAAGCGCGTCACGGGCCGCCCACGCATGCGTGAACGCGGTAAATCCGGATATTTCGAAGGTGTCCAGGGCGTCCGACAGCCGGATGATCAAGGCCGTCGCCAGTGCGTTGCGTGACGGCAGCATCGCGCCGGGCAAGCTCGCGAGATCCGTGCACGGACGGTCGAGTGCACGTCGCGCGGCGTCGGGCAGGCGCACGTTGATCCCGATTCCGATCACCGCATGGCAAGGGCCCATGAATTCACCCCCCAGCTCGACCAGGATGCCTCCGAGCTTGGCATCGTCGTGAACCAGATCATTGGGCCATTTCAACCCAAGGTCGTCGGCGCCGCAATCCGCGAGCGCCCGGACCACCGCCACGCCGACCGCCAGCGACAGGCCCGACAGCGCAGCATATCCGGTCGGAAAACGCTTCAGGCAAGAAAACTGCAGGTTGGTTGCCGGTGGCGAAACCCATCGCCGGCCTCGCCGCCCGCGGCCGGCGTCCTGCCAGTCCGCGAACACGAATGACAGGTCCGGAAGCTCGGCGGCGCGCCGCAGGCACTCGCTGGAAGTCGAATCCAGGCGCCAGTGGTTCTCGACCTTGCCCAACCGCTTGCGGGTCGAGTCGGGCAATCCCGCGAGCACGCTGCGGACATCCAGGCCGTCCAAGGGCCGCGCCAACCGATAGCCTTCGCTGTCCGAGTCGATCTCCAGCCCGGTCGCCCGCAGGGCCGCGACCTGTTTCCAGACCGCGGCCCGCGAAATGCCCAGTCGCCGCGCGATGCCGGGGCCGCCCAGTCGCGCACCCGATGCCAGCAACGCGAGCACCGCGGGCATGCCCGCGCCCCCTGCGTGCCGCATTCCCGGGCTGGCTGGCAGACCTGATCGCGATGTGTCAGTATGGCGGTTGGGCATGCGCTGATTTCGGGGGCTGCATGAAGCACTTGTCGGTGTGGATGACGGTGTTGTTGCTGGGCAGCGTGCCGCTGACCGCGGCGGCACTCGATTATGGCCCGGATTCGCCGTTGCTTGCCGGAAACGCCAACGCCCCGCAATTGCCCGACGCGCAGGGTCGCGCCGCATCCCTGGGTGAAATGCCCAAGTCCGAAGTCGCCGCTGCCGACGCCGGGGACGGCGAAGATGCCGCACCCGCGCCTGCGACCACCCATCCACGCATGGCGCCATCGCAACACCCGGGTCCCGCCACGCGCAACAGCGGCTCCACTGCCAGCAACAGGTGGCGCCTGCCGGTGGCACCTGCGGCGCCACAGCCTGCGACCGCAACCTGGCAATCGCTGCTACCAGGTTCGATCCAGTAGGTCCTGGCCGTCTCTCCGGCACCCCGCCGGCCCGATCCGACAGCTTCGCGATCCGTCGCATACCCCGGAACGCACCGGGTAGCGGCGCGAATCGGCGCCGCCGCGGCGTCCATCGACACGACGCGTCGCGCATCCCGGTTGCGCTGCGCGCGACAGCCTCACATCTCCGCAAAGCGGACATGGAAACAGGCGCCGCCGAGTTCGGTCGATCGATCCACGTGCAGGACGCCGCGATAACTGCGCACGATGTCCTCGACTATCGCCAGCCCGATGCCATGCCCCTGCACGCGCTCGTCTCCACGCACCCCGCGTTGCAGGATCCGGTCGAGTTGCTCCGGCGGGATGCCCGGACCATCGTCTTCGACCCGGATGTCCAATCCCGCGCGCGAGGCACGGGGATCTCTGGGGGGGACGCGCACCACCCGGAGCAGCACACCGTGGTTCGCCCACTTGAAGGCGTTCTCGAGCAGGTTGCCGAGCAGCTCCAGCAAATCGCCTTCCTCGCCGTAGAAGCGCGCAGCCTCGTCGATGTCGAACTCGCACAGGATGTTCTTTGACGCATACACCCGCTCCAGGCTGCGCACCACTGCCTCGGCGTGGTTCTGGACCGGTATCGGCGCCGCAAACGTGGAATGGCCGGACGCCTTGGCCCGCGCCAGCTGGTAGGCCACGATCTGGTCCATCTGCTGGACCTGGGCGAGCAGGTCCGCGCGAACCTCCGCCTCGCCATCGCTGGACTCCAGCCGCGAGCGCGCGACCGCCAGCGGCGTCTTCAGGCTGTGCGCAAGATCGTCGAGCGTGTTGCGGTAGCGCTTCAGGTGTTCGCGTTCGCTCTCGATGAATCGGTTGAGGTTGCGCGTGAGCACCGAAACCTCCGGCGGATACGGACCGACCAGTCGCTCGGCACTGCCGCGTTCGATGCGCGCGATGTCGCGCGCCACGCGCCGCAGCGGCGAGAAACTCCAGCGCAACAGGATTTGCTGCAATACCAGCAGCGCCAGGCCGAGCGCCCCCAGCCAGCCGAGCAAGGTGCGCCGATAGGCGACCAGGCCAGCCCGGTACAGATCCGCGCTCTCGGCCACGTAAATGGTGATGTGGTAGCTCGGCGTCTCCCACTGCACGCCCATGCTCAGGACGTACAGCGAACCCGTCGCGGTCTTGACCGGACCCTGGAATTTCCTGACACCTTGCGGCATCAATTTGTCGAACGGCAGGTCGCGACCCAGGGCCGAAGGCGTTTGCCAGCGAAATCCGTTTTCGCCCACGATCACCGCATACAATCCCGAACCCGGCTGCAGGAAATCGGAATTGGGTTGCGCAGCGTCGGGCGGGATCACGCGGTCGGAGCGGTTGCTGACGTCGGTGCCGGCGAGGTAGGCATAGGCATAGCTCTGCAAACGATTCTGCAGGCCCGCCAGTGCCGCATTGGCATAGGCACGGTCGAGCGCGAAACCGGTCACCCCGAGGAAACCGACGAGCACCAGCAAGGTCGCGATGGTCGCGCGCGAAATCAGCGACAGCGGTCCGCGCGCGGCGGTTTCGTCGGTAGCCATCCGGAGCCGGGCCTTCAGCGCAATCGCATCCGATTGCGACGGACCCCATCATCACCGCGGGCGTCCCGCGCACGCAAGCGCGGACACGATCGGCGGTGGGTCATTCGGCCAGATTTTCGTCGCGCGAGATCGCGAAGCGGTAGCCGCGACCGCGCACCGTCTCGATCGGCTTGAGAGTGCTTTCCGGATCGAGCTTGCGGCGCAAGCGGCCAATGAACACCTCCAGCACGTTGGAGTCGCGATCGAAATCCTGCTGGTAGATGTGCTCGGTCAGGTCGGCCTTCGACACCAGCTCGCCGGCATGCAGCATCAGGTATTCCAGCACCTTGTATTCGTAGCTGGTGAGGTCGGTCGGCTTGCCTTCGACGGTCACCGTCTGCGCGGTGGTATCAAGCCGGATGGGGCCGCACGAAAGTACCGGCTTGGCCCAGCCCGAGGCGCGCCGCACCAGCGCGTTGATGCGCGCCAGCAACTCCTCGACGTGGAAAGGCTTGACGAGATAGTCGTCGGCACCGAACTTCAATCCTTCCACCTTGTCCTGCCAGGAAGCGCGTGCCGTGAGGATCAGGATCGGATATCCGTGGCCCTCCTTGCGCAGGACTTCGATCAGCTCCATGCCGGAAAGTTTCGGCAGGCCAAGGTCGATGATCGCGAGGTCGAACGGTACCTCGCGACCGAGGTACAGGCCTTCCTCGCCATCGGCCGCGGCATCCACTGCAAATCCGTCGCGCTTGAGCCGCGCGGCCAGCGTCTCCCGCAGCGGCGCTTCGTCTTCAACCAACAGAATTCGCATCAGTGTCCTCCTTGATGGGATCGGATCTTGCTGGAACGGCCCTGCGGCTGGGGGTTCGAGTGAAGTTGCATCACCTGCACCCTGCCCTTCGGCGTCAACACCTTGATGCGGTACACGTTGGTCCGCCCCCGCGATACCGTGTCGGCTGCAAGGATATGGCCGCGCGTCTGCTGTTGCACCTGTTTCACGGCCTGTTCGAGCGTCGCCGGGCGCGAGGCCTGCTGGGCCGATGCCGGGCGTGGTGGCGCCGCGTGCACGCACGCGCTGCCGACCACGAAGGCGGCTGCCAGCAGGATGACGGATATCCGGGCTTTCATGTTCCTTGCTTGGGGTTCGCGCGTTCGATTTGGTCCGATCATCCGGCGAACCATTGAATTCGTGCTGAACACGGTTCGGCGCCGGCATTGGCGGATGCCGCTCGGCATGCTCAGGCCACCCGGCGCATGCCGCGGATGCGGACTTCGTCGAGTGCCGCCTCAACCGCCTCCCAGCCCGCGTCGGCGGCATGCGTCCGTTCGGACAGCACCCGCCGGAATGCCTTGCCGCCGTACTCGCCGTGATAGAGGCCCAGCACGTGGCGCGTGATCGCGGCCAGTCGGACGCCCTGCGCCCGCTCCTGCTCGACATAGCCGCGCATCTGCCGCAGCACCTGCTCGCGTTCCGGCAGCACGGCGCCCGCCAGCGCGGCATCGATCCGCGCTAGGGCGAACGGATCGTGGTACGCGAGCCGTCCCAGCATCACGCCATCGACGTGTTGCAGGTGCTCGCGAACCGCAGGCAGTCCGTCGATCCCGCCATTGACGACCACGGTCAGCGACGGAAATTCGCGTTTCAACCGGTACACGCGCGCATGGTCGAGCGGCGGGACTTCGCGATTCTGCCTGGGCGAAAGGCCTTGCAGCCATGCCTTGCGCGCATGCACGATCAGGACCCGAACGCCGGCATCGACCACGCGGGATGCGAATGCCGACAAATCCCTGTCCGCGTCCTGGTCGTCCACGCCGATCCGGCATTTCACGGTCACGGGTACCTGCACCGCCTCGCGCATCGCGCGCACGCAATCGGCGACCAGTTCCGGCTCGCGCATCAGGCAGGCGCCGAAGCGGCCGGACTGCACGCGGTCGGAAGGGCATCCGACGTTGAGGTTGATCTCGTCGTAGCCGGCCTCTGCGCCGCAAAGGGCCGCCGTGGCGAGTTCGCGCGGTTCGGCGCCACCCAACTGCAACGCCACCGGATGTTCATCCCTATGGTGGGCGAGCAGGCGGGCCCGATCGCCGTGCACAAGCGCGGCGGCGGTGACCATCTCGGTGTAGAGGCGCGCGTGCGGGCTGAGCAGGCGATGGAAGTACCGACAGTGCCGGTCGGTCCAGTCCATCATCGGCGCCACGCACAGGCGCCACGCATTCGCGGTCTCGCTTCGCATCGGCGAATGATAAGGGTTCGGCCATTGCATCCGCAGCGATTGCTTAACATTCAGGCACCTAGACTTGCCGCGGGCACCACGAAAATTCACCAATGAACGCATCCACCAAGATCCGCAGTCTCGTCCTCGTCGCGGTCGTACTCGCGCTGACGGGCTGCCAACGGCCATCCGCGACGAACCAGGCATCGGCGCCGGCCGCGAGCCCACACGTACCCGTGATACCGGCGCCCGCCAGCGTGCCGGCCCCGGCCGCCACCGCACAGTTGCCGGGCAACCATGCCGCCACCGGGCACTACAAGATCGCGATAAGCCTGCCCGAACTGCCCGCCGATGAAAGGCCATTGGCGGATGCTTTGCGGACCACCGCCGACAACGCGAAGCGCGACTTCCTCCAGGCGCTACCGGACCCACAGGCCCTCCCGGAATTCGCGAACCGGCAATTCGACCTGACGCTAAATTTCCGGATCGTCGCCAGGACCGCGGCGTTTACCAGCGTGCGCGAAACCGGCAGTTCGGACACCGGCGGCGCGCATCCGATTCCGGTCGACGCTTCGTTCGTGTTCGACCGCAAGGCCGGCAGGCTGATCGCGCTGGACGACTTGTTCTCCGATCCCGCGGCGGCGCGCCGGGCGCTGGCCAACTTCGCACACGACACGTTGCTGAAGAAGTTCATGGCCAACGCGCCCAGGCCGGGCGAAGGCTCGCCGGACGCGATCCGCGAGTGGAAAGCCAACACCACGCAGATGTTGAATGACGGCACCAAGCCGACCACGGTGAATTACTCGGTATTCGTGGTGCGCGTGGGCAGCGCGGCGGGCGCGCCAAGCCCGGGACTGACGCTGATCTTCCCGCCCTATCAGGTCGCGCCCTATGTCTACGGCACGCAAACCGTGGACGTCCCTGCCGGGGTCTTCGCGAAATTTCTCAAGCCGGCCTACGCCGGCGACTTCACCACTGCCGCCCGCTGAGGCAAGCACGGGCTGGCTCCCGGCTGGCCTCGCGTGATGGTGTGCAAACTTGCTCCGTACCCACCGGGAGTTCCGTCATGCTCAAGCAATCCCCTGCAGCGCTAGCGGCCCTGTTCATCTGCGTGCCCGCGGCGTTCGCCGCGCCACCGCCTTCGGCCAAACCCGACCTGCGTCCGGACCACCCACCGGTGCCGGCGCCGGCATGGGTCAGGCAGAGCAACGCCGACGCGCAGGTCCTGCTGAAGGTGCTCGCCGAATTCAATCCCGAGGCCGCTTCGCAGTTCGGCGTGCCCGGTTACGACGACAAGGTCGTCGACCTGAAGCCGCACGTGCAGCAGCGCTCGCGTGCGGCGCTGGCACAGGCCCGCGACCAGCTGAAGCGGGATCTCGCCGGGACCCGCGACCCGAACGTGCGCGAGGATCTCGAGATCATGATCCAGGCGGCCGGCCGCTTCATCGAGAGCAGCAAGCTGCAGGACAGGTACATGCTGCCGTACACCGATATCGGGCAAACGATTTTCCAGGGCGAGTTCGGACTGTTGCAGGACCAGGTGCCGACGGCTCGCCGACCGCACGCGCTGGCCCGGCTGAAGTGCTACGTCGGCATGGCGCCGGGTTGCACGCCTGTCACGCAAGAGGCCGAAGCGCTGTTCGAGGCCAAGGCCGGCGACAAGCAACTGCTCGGACCATACAAGGCAGAGGTCGAGCAGAACCTCGCCAACACGCCGCGCTATGTCGGGGGCGTGCGCAAGCTGTTCGCGAAATACGGGATCGAGGGCGGCGGTCCGGCGCTGGCCGCGCTGCAAAAGCAGTTGAACGCCTACGACGCGTGGGTGAAATCGACGGTGCTGCCGCGTGCGCGCACGGATGCGCGCCTGCCCGCTGCGATCTACGCCGACAATCTCAGGAACGTCGGCATCGACATCCCCCCGCGGGAATTGATCAAGCAGGCCGAACAGGCCTTCATGGAAATCCAGGCGCAAATGCAGACACTGGCACCCTACGTCGCCAAGGCGGAAGGTTTCGCGCCCACCACCAACTATCGAACGGTGCTCAAGGAACTCAAGAAGCAGCAGCTCGATCGCAATTCGATCGAACCGTACTACGAGGGCGTGATCGGCAAGATCGAAGCCATCATCCGCGAGCATCACCTCGTCACGCTGCCCAGGCGCAAGATGATCATGCGGCTGGCGTCGGAGGCCGAGAGCGCCGCCGAACCCGCGCCGCACATGGACCCGCCGCCGCTCATCAACAACCACGGCGAGCGCGGCCAGTTCGTGCTGCCGCTCGGCAATCCGCCCAGCGGCAAGGGCAGGAACGAAGCGTACGACGACTTCACGTGCAAGGCCTGCGCCTGGACCCTGACCGCCCACGAAGGGCGCCCGGGGCACGAACTGCAATTCTCGGCGATGCTCGAGCACGGCGTGTCGCTGGCGCGCTCGCTGTTCGCCTTCAACAGCGTCAACGTGGAAGGCTGGGCGTTGTATGCCGAATGGATGATGGTGCCGTACGAGCCGCCGGGCGGCCAGATGATCGCGCTGCAGTTGCGGTTGCTGCGCGCCGCACGTGCGTTCCTGGATCCGATGTTGAACCTTGGATTGATCTCGCGCCAGCGCGCGCACGACATATTGGTCGACGACGTCGGCATCTCCGAGGCCTTCGCACGCGAGGAGCTGGATCGCTTCATGTTCCGCTCGCCCGGTCAGGCCACCGCCTATTTCTACGGATACTCGCGCATCCTGCAACTGCGCGCGCACACCGAGATCGCCTTGGGCGACAAGTTCGATTTGCAGCGTTTCAACGACTTCATCTTGTCGCAGGGCCTGCTGCCGCCGGATCAGCTGGCCGAAGCGGTCGACAAGCAATTCATCCCGGAACAGCGGGCACACTGACCGGAAGCGCAGCGACTGGGGATGACCTCACGGTCAAGCACGCCAATCCTCGAACGGCGTGAACGCCCGGATCGCGAAATGCGCCAGCGAATCCGCATGGTCGATCGCGACGCGCGGAAGCATGAACAGGTCCATGCCGCGGCGTGCACGGCCGCGCCGCACGGTCGGCGAGGCCACGTAACCGGCGTCGCGCGCCGCCTTCGCCACCCGTGCATCGGCATCGCCGAACGGGTAACAGAACTGCGGCACGGCAATCCCGAGCAAGTCTTCCAGCTCGGCCTTGCCGCCCGCGACTTCGTCCCGAAGCCGTGCATCACTGCATTCGGTGAGACGCGGATGGTTGCGGGTATGCGCGCCCACCTCCATCCCGCCCGCACGCCAGGCGTGCAACTGCCCGACGGTCATCATCGGCTTGCGGACGCCCAGCCGTTCCGCGTCCCAGAGGTTGTACTTGCCGATGCAGCCATTGACCACGTAGCAGGTCGCGCCGAACCCGCAACGTTGCAGGACAGGCATGGCCTGCTCGAGATTGTCGAGATAACCGTCGTCGAAAGTGATCGCCACCACGCGGCCGCGCCTCTCGCCACGCAGGTACGGCATCGCATCGCCCATGGAAACGCCGCGCCAGCCCAAGCGACGCAACAGGCCCATTTGCGCGGCGAAAGCCGCAGGCGTCACATACAGGCAGCGACCGTCCGGATCCAGGCCGTCGGGCACTTCCGCGACGTTGTGGTACATCAGGATCGGTATGGACATGCCACCCTCGCTGGAAGCGGCATGGTAGCGCATGGCCCACCGCAGGGACGATTCGGATCAAGTGCTCCGCGAACCTGACGTGCGGCGACCGTCGGCACGCGAGTCGTGCGCAGGGCGTTCCAGCCGGAGCGGCAATCGGCCTGAGATCAGGCCGGGGAACCCCCGGCCATGGATCGTGGTTTCGGTCGTGCCGGGACCGGCGGGAACGAACCGCCGCGCCCCGCGAGGACGATCGCGACGGCGCCCAGGAACAAGCCCGCCACTATCGACTGATGACGAACTTTCCGAAGTCGATCCCGAGGTCCCAGCCTTTGCCGGTACCGCTCAGGGCCAGCGAGACGTTGCCCTTGGTCATCACGGTACCGCCCGCCGACCTCACCGCGCCGGCATGTGCACCGCCGGTCACGTAGGTGCCGAGGATCTCGTTGATGCTGAAGATGCCGGAAAACTTGCCGACGCCCTCGATGCTGGACTTGCCGAAGGTCAATCCACCGCCCTTGCTGCGCAGGTGGACCGCCATGTGCTGCCCGTTGCTGCAGGTCACGGTCCCGCTGCCTTTGGATGTCTTGTAGAACGCCGACCAGCCGTGCATCTCGAAGCGCATCCTGCAGCTGATTTCCCCGGCCGCCCGCGCGGGAGCCGCGTGCACGAGCGCGACGCCCGCGAACAGTGCAGCGAAAACGAGAATACGTGCGATGTGCATGGTGGCCTCCGGTGGATGCAAAGTTGCCGGGTATTGTTGCCCGCGACCCATGACAACGCCAGATGGACCCACGGCATCCGTTCAGGATCGGTGCCGATTCGTCCAGTGCGCGTCAGTCCATGGCGCGGCCGAACTGGCGCTCGAACTCGGCGGCGAACTCGTCCGGCGAAAAGCGCTGGTTCTGGGTGCCGGGATGGGCGATCTTGAGCGCACCCATCAACGAAGCGATCCGGCCAGTGGTCGGCCAATCGAGGCCACGCAGGATGCCGAAAATCAGCCCTGCGCGATAGGCGTCGCCGCAACCGGTTGGATCGACCACTTCCCGTGGCCTGGCCGCCGGAATTTCGTGGGTGGTGGCGCCCGCATGGATCACGGAACCATCCGCGCCGTGCGTGACGATGTACGCCTTGACCCGCCTGGCGATGTCGGCCTCGGACCAGCCGGTGCGCTCGCACAGCAGGCTGGCCTCGTAGCTGTTGACCGCGACGTAATCGGCCTGCTCTACGAAGGCCCGGAATTCCTCGCCCGAGAACAGCGGCATCGCCTGTCCGGGATCGAAGATGAAGGGGATGCCGCGCGCCGCGAAGTCGGCCGCATGCTGGAGCATGCCATCGCGGCCATCCGGCGCCACGATGCCGACCGCGGCATCCGCCACGTCGCCGACCCGGTTCAACTGGCTCAGCGCCATGGCGCCGGGATGGAATGCGGTGATCTGGTTGTTGTCCTGGTCGGTGGTAATGAAGGCTTGGGCGGTGAACGTGTCCGGCACCACCCGCACCTGGTCGAGGCGGATGCCGAGCTCGTCGAACCACGCCCGGTACGGTGCGAAGTCCTGGCCCACCGTCGCCATGGGGACCGGCTCGCCGCCCAGCAACTTGAGGTTGTAGGCGATGTTGCCGGCACAGCCGCCGAACTCCCGTCGCATCGCCGGCACCAGGAAGGACACG
>JAJXWZ010000101.1 GCA_021781345.1 Pseudomonadota bacterium | reverse complement strand
ACCGGTTACGCGGCGCTTGCCGAACGCGCCATCCGGATGATCCAGCGGTACAGCAGCGCGATCGTCACCGCGAACACGATGCCGCCGATCCAGATCGCCGGCGTCGCGAAGCTGTCGCCTACCACCGCGATCGGGTTCTGCTTGCCGCTGAAACCGACCACGCCGGCGAAGATCACCGCCAGCAGGCTTTCGCCGACGATCAGGCCGGACGCCAGCAGGACGCCGAGTTGCCTGGTCGCCTCGGCCCTGGGGCCGCGCTCGGCATGGCGATCGAACCACGCGCCGACCAGCGCGCCGACCACCACCATCAAAGTGGTCGAGGTCGGCAGGTAGATACCGAGGCCGACCGCGAGCGGCGGCAGCCGCGGACCCTTCTTCGCCAGGCCCAGCACCTCGTCGAGGATGATGATCGCAACGCCGATGCCGGCGCCGAGGCCGATCATGTCCCACGGCACGTTGCCGGTGATCACGCCCTTGGCCAGCGCCGAGATCAGGCCCGCCTGCGGGGCCGGAAGCGCCCTGGACGGATCGGCGCCTGGCGCGCCGAGGAACCCGTAGGTGTGCTGCAGCAAGTCCATCACCGGCGGGATCACCACCGCGCCCGCCAGCACGCCGATCACCAGCGCCCACTGCTGCAGCGACGGCGTCGCGTCCACCAGCTGGCCGGTCTTGAGGTCCTGCAGGTTGTTGTTGGCGATCGACGCCACCGCGAACACGATCGACGTGATGAACAGCGCGAAACCCACCAGCGCCTTGTCCGCGCCAGCCGGCAGGAACGGCTTGACGCCGACCACCAGCAACAGCGCCGCGATCACCACGACGAGGATGCCGATACCCGACAACGGGCTGTTGCTGGATCCGATCAATCCGGCCATGTAACCGCAAACCGCCGAGACGAGGAAGCTCAGCAGGATTACGAACACCACGCCGCCGACTACCAGCGTCGCGGTTGCGCCGCCGAGCCCGTTGTTCACCGCGAAGTGCCACAAGAGGTACGCGATCGGGATCATGCAAACCAGTGAGATCAGACCGACCATGCCGATCGGCATGTCATGCTCGGTACGCGGCAGTTGATCCAGCGTTCCGGCCTTGCGCGCACGCGAGGCGCGCATCGCGCCCGCCAGTCCACTGGCGAGCGGCTTGACGAGTTTCGCCAGCGTCCAGATCGCGGCGACGCCGATGGTGCCGGCGCCGATGAACCGCACGTAATGGCTCCAGCCGTCCTGCGCCACCACCGATGCCGCGCCAGCGGCCCAGTGCAGGTGGGTGAAGTACGGCACCGCCCAGGCCCAGCCGATCAGCGCACCGACCAGCATCGCGACGCCCACCCACAACCCGACCAGGTGGCCGATCGCGAACAGCGCGAACGACAAACCGAAATCGAAGCCGCTGGCGCCGGCCTTGCCGCTGCCGACTCGGAAATAATCGGTGACGCTGGATGCGAACACCTTCGTCTGCACGACCACATAGAACGCCGCCGAGACGATCGAACCCCAGACCACGGCCTTCAGGCCCGCGCCGCCGGTTTCCACCTGTTCGGCCTCGTCGCCCTGCGCTTCGCCGGCGCCGACCTTCAGCACCTCGGCGCAGGCCACGCCTTCCGGATAGGGCAAATCGGAATCGGTGACCAGTGCGCGCCGCAGCGGGATCGTGTACATCACGCCGAGGATGCCGCCGGTCGCGCAGATCGCTGCGGAAGTCCAGAACGGGAACCCGGTCCAGTAACCCACGATCACCAGCCCCGGCAGCACGAAGATGATCGATGACAGCGTGCCGGCCGCCGACGCCACCGTCTGCACGATGTTGTTTTCCTGGATGGTGGCGTCGCGCATCGCTTTCAGTATCGCCATCGAGATCACCGCGGCCGGGATCGAGGTCGAGAACGTCAGCCCCGCCTTCAGCCCGAAGTACACGTTGGCGGCGGTGAACACGACCGTGATGACGATGCCGATGAGGACTCCGCGGAACGTCAGTTCGCTGCGCGGCGTCAGGCTGTTCGCTGCATTCATCGCATGGTTCCCCTCGTGTCGATGGCGCGTTGCCGCGCGGCGTGCGAGGCCCTGCCAGCGGGCCGGTATTGCCGCATACTAGCCGCGGCACCGTGCCACGCAAAGGACGACCTTGGCCTACCATGGACGCTTCGCGCCGTCCCCCACCGGCGACCTGCACCTCGGCTCGCTGCTGGCGGCGCTGGGTTCGTGGTTGTGCGCCCGCAAGGCCGGCGGAACGTGGCAGGTGCGGATCGAGAACATGGATCCGCCGCGTGAAGTGCCGGGCTCGGCCGCCTCGATCCTGCGCACACTGCGTGCCTGCAGCCTTGAGCCCGACGCGCCGCCGCTGTACCAGAGCACACGAGCAGGCGTCTACGCCGACGCAATCGCCTCATTGCGCGCTGACAATCTCGTCTATCCCTGCTGGTGCACGCGATCGGATCTCGCCACGCACGGCAGCCTGCATCCAGCCACCTGCATCGCAGCGGCCGAACCCGCGCGCGAACCGTCGTGGCGCGTGCGCGTCGGCGATACCGTGATCGAATTCGTCGACACGCTGCAAGGTCCGCAGCGCTGGCCGCTCGCGGCCACCGCCGGTGACTTCGTGCTCGAGCGTGCGGACGGCGTGTTCGCCTACCAGCTTGCCTGCGCGATCGACGATGCCGCGCCCGGCATCACCGACGTCGTGCGCGGCGCCGACCTGCTGGAATCGACGCCGCGGCAGGTCTTCCTGCGCCGGCTGCTGGGGCTGCCGGATCCGGCGTACCTGCATCTCCCGGTGCTGGTCGACGTGCACGGTGACAAACTCTCCAAATCCATCGGTTCAGCCGCCGTCGATCCGGCCGATCCGTTGCCCGCGATGAAAACCGTCCTCGGCCTGCTTGGCATCCCGCTCGATGGGCTGCGGGTCGACACGCCTCGCGCACTGCTGGCAGGTGCGCTCGCTGCCTTCGATCCGGCCCGGCTGCCGCGCACGGCCACGCTCGCCATCCCGCCCCCCGCGACTTGAGCCTTCATTGCGCTGCAGCACCGACGCGAGATTTTGCTGTCTAGAATGGACCGCACACCCCCCATCGCGACAGCAACAAGGAGTACGGCATGTCCCAGCAACGCGTGGCACTGGTAACCGGCGGCACCGGCGGCATCGGCACCGCGATCGTGCGGCAACTGGCCGGCATGGGTTTCAAGGTCGCCACCAACTACCGCGATGAAGCCAAGGCCAACGCCTGGCGCGACAAGTTGGCCGGCGAAGGCGTGCCCGTGTTCATCGCCAAGGGCGACGTATCCGATCCGGAGTCCTGCGCGAGCATGGTGCGCGAAATCGAAGCGAACGTCGGCCCCGTGGACATCCTGGTCAACAACGCCGGCATCACCCGCGACAGCACTTTCCACAAGATGACCTACCAGCAGTGGATCGAGGTGGTCAACACCAACCTCAACTCCTGCTTCAACGTGACCCGGCCGGTGATCGAGGGCATGCGCGCGCGCAAGTGGGGACGGATCGTGCAGATCAGCTCCATCAACGGCCAGAAGGGCCAATACGGCCAGGCCAACTACGCCGCGTCCAAGGCCGGCATGCACGGCTTCACAATCTCGCTGGCGCAGGAAAACGCCAGGTTCGGCATCACCGTCAACACCGTCTCGCCCGGTTACGTGGGTACCGACATGGTGATGGCGGTGCCCGAGGAAGTCCGCGAAAAGATCGTGGCGCAGATCCCGCTGGGGCGGCTCGGCAAGCCCGAGGAAATCGCCCACGCCGTCGGCTTCTTCCTCGACGACAATGCTTCGTGGATCACCGGCGCGAACCTGGCGATCAACGGCGGGCACTACATGGGGTGGTGATGCCGGCGCGGGGTGCCGCGCGTCCGTCATCCTCCAGGCGCAGGCGGGAAGGCCCGATCGCCTCGCTTCGACGCGGGCCGGCCTGTGCCGGAATGACAATCGTCCCGGAGTGGATGCTCCGGGCCATGCGATAATCGTCGATTGTCCCGCGAGCGCGAACCCGAGAAATGCCCCGCGAAATCCTGGTCACCAGCGCCCTGCCCTACGCCAACGGGCGCATCCACCTGGGTCACATCGTCGAGCACGTCCAGAGCGACGTCTGGGTGCGTGCGATGCGGATGGCCGGGCACGCGGTGCACTTCGTCTGTGCCGACGACGCGCACGGCACCTCGATCATGCTGCGCGCGGAGAAGGAGGGGATCACGCCGGAAGCGCTGATCGACGGCGTATGGAAGGAGCACACCGCCGACCTCCGCGACTTCGGTGTCGCCTATGACCACTATTCCAGCACGCACACCGAAACCAACCGCGAACTCACCTACCGCATCTGGCAGGCGCTGGATGCCGCGGGCCACGTCGAATCGCGGCCGGTCGAGCAGCTATTCGATCCGGAACGGCAGATGTTCCTGCCCGACCGCTTCATCAAGGGCGAGTGCCCGGTCTGCCATTCGAAGGACCAGTACGGCGATGCCTGTGAAGTGTGCGGCAGCACCTACAACCCGATTGACCTGATCGATCCGTACTCGGTGGTCTCGGGCGCCAAGCCGGTCGAAAGGGAATCGCTGCATTTCTTCGTGAAACTGGCCAACTTCGAGGCGTTGCTCGCGTCCTGGCTGGAAGCGCGCCGCGCCGCCGGCGGACTGCAGTCCGAAGTGGTCAACAAGCTGAAGGAATGGTTCGCCGACGGGCTGCGCAGCTGGGACGTGTCGCGCGACGCGCCCTACTTCGGCTTCGAGATCCCCGGCCAACCCGGCAAGTATTTCTACGTGTGGGTGGACGCACCGATCGGTTACCTAGCCGCCTTCAGGGAGCTGTGCGAGAGCGGCAACAAGCAGGGCCTTGCCCCCGCCGATTTCGAGCGTTTCATCCGTCCCGGCGGCGACACCGAGATGGTGCATTTCATCGGCAAGGACATCATCTACTTCCATACCCTGTTCTGGCCGGCCATGCTGCATGGCGCCGGCCTGAAGATGCCGGGCGCGGTGAACGTGCACGGCTTCCTGACCGTGGACGGGGCCAAGATGTCGAAGTCGCGCGGCACCTTCGTAAACGCGCGCACTTACCTCGAACACCTCGATGCGGACTACCTGCGCTATTACCTCGCCTCGATGCTGGGGCCGACGCTGGCCGACATCGACCTGGACTTGAAAGCCTTCGAGGAACGCGTCAACTCG
>JAJXWZ010000113.1 GCA_021781345.1 Pseudomonadota bacterium | reverse complement strand
AAACCAGTCGATTCCAGCGCGACGTTGCCGGCCAGGATCATGAGGTCGCCCCAGGAGATGTTCTGGCCATACTTCTGCTTGATCGGCCACAGCAGGCGGCGCGCCTTGTCCAGGCTGACGTTGTCGGGCCACGAGTTGATGGGCGCGAAGCGCTGCTGGGCGCGTCCGGCGCCGCCGCGTCCGTCACCTATGCGATAGGTGCCGGCGGCGTGCCAGGCCATGCGGATCATGAGGCCGGCATAGCTGCCGAAATCGGCCGGCCACCAGTCCCTGGAGTCGGTCATCAGGTCGTGCAGGTCCTTTTTCAGGGCCTTGAAGTCGAGCGTGCCGAACGCCTGGCGGTAGTTGAATGTGCTGCCCAGCGGATTGGATCTTTCCGAATGCTGGCTCAACAGGTCGAGCCGCAACTGGTTCGGCCACCAGTCGCGGTTGGTGGTGCCGGCGGCGGGATGGAACGGGCATTTCGATTCGCTTGACATGGCGCGGGCCCTTGCTGGAGTTCAAGTACAAGGGTAGGCCGCGCCGATGCGAATGTGAATTCGATTGTTTTTATCTGGTCGATAGTTTTTGACTATCAAGAAGCGGTGGCATTCTTGGCATGCCGCGTCTGCCACGCGTACAACGGGATGCCCAGCGCCAGCAGGATCAGGTTCCAGTAGGCCGCGTCCGCTCCGGCGCCGATTACCGCCCACATCGAAAAGGCGAAGGCCGCGCAGGCGAGGATCGGGTCGCGCAAGGGCACAGGCCGGCCGCTGCGGCGGGCCAGCACCACGTCGGCCATGGAACAGAACAGGTACGCGACCACGTTACTGAGAGTCGAGAGCAGCACGATGAAGGTGAACATCGCGACCATGCCGCGCGTGTAGTTGGCGAGCACCATCACGCTGACGATCGTGGCTGCGGTCAACAGCGCCGTCGTCGGAGTGCCGCGGGCCGATTCGCGCGCGAAGAAACCCGGGAACAGGCCATCCGTCGCGACCGCCTGGGGAAATTGCCCGGCGATGAGGATCCAGCCGTTGAGGGCGCCGAAGCACGATATCGCCGCCGCACCGGCGATCAGCCAGCTCGCCGACGGACCCCAGAGCAGGCGCCCGGCATCGGCGAATGGCGCTGTCGACCTGGCCAGCTCGGACGCGGGCAACAATCCCATCACCGCGGTCGTGCAGGCAATGTAGACCACCGCCGCGATCGCGGTCCCCAGCATGGTGGCGCGTGGAATCGTTCGTTCCGGATCGCGCACGTGCCCGGCCGGGATCGACGCGGCTTCGACGCCGATGAACGCAAACAGGGTTGCCGCGACGCACAGGTTGATCGCACTCCACGGCGAACCGGCGTGGACGCCCGGGACCAGCAGATGCGGATTGAAGCGGGTGAAGCCGAACAGCGCCAACGCGAGCAGGGGCAACAGCTTGAGGCAGGTCGTCAGCACTTGCACGACGCCCGCGCTGCGGATGCCGGCGATGTTGATGGTCGTCACCAGCCAGATCGCCGCCAGGGCGGCCATGGCGCCGAACAACGCATGTGCGCCGAGCGCGGGGAAGAACACCGACAGGTAGCTGGCGAACGCGACCGCGATCGCGGCGTTGCCGCCGACCAGCGCGACCCAGTACATCCACGCCACCAGGAAACCGATGCAGTCCCCGAAGGCCTCGCGGCTGTAGGCATACGGTCCGCCGGCGCGAGGCGCGCGTTTCGAAAGCCGGTAGAACACACCCGCGAGCAGCAGCGCCCCGGCCGCGCTGATCAGCCAGCCGAACAGGCTGTAGCCGCCGTAGGGGGCCAGCGACGCGGGCAGCAGGAACACGCCCGAGCCGATCATGTTGCCCAGCACCAGCGCGGTGGCCACGACGAGGCCGATCTGGCGTTTCGCAGCGTTCATGCGACCCCCTGCACACGCCGGCTGGCGTTCAAGCCATTCTAGGCGCCGATGGGGACGGAAGGGCGGATCGTCGTCGCGTGCTTGCGCCGGGTGGGCGCCTGGCCGACACTAGCGCCCAGACGCATCAGGGGATGGCGATGGCCGTTTTCGATCTGTTCAAGCGTTTCGTCGGGACGAGCGCGCCGGCTGGCGAGCGCCGCGGATCCGAGCGCGTGCGTGCGTCGCTGGGTGCGCGGGTGCTGGTGGTCGACGATTCCGCGACGATCCGGGCGGTGCTGGGCAAGATGCTGATCCAGGACGGCTACGAGGTGCTCAAGGCCGAGGACGGCGAGCGTGCCGTGGACACGGCGCAGACGCAGCATCCCGACCTGGTGTTCCTCGACATCGTGCTGCCCGGCATGTCGGGATTCGCGGTGTTGCGCGCCCTGCGCCGTGACAGCCGAACCCGCGCCATGCCGATCGTCATGATGAGCGGCAACCAGCAAGCGACCGAGCAATTCTACGTGCAGCGTTTCGGCGCCGACGGGTTCGTCAGGAAGCCGTTCGGGCGCGCCGAAGTCTTCGATGCGATCCGCTCGCTGGTGCAGGCCGGACGCATGCCGGCGCGTGTCCTGCCGATGCCGCCAGATGCGGTTCCCGAGGGCATTTCGGCGGAGGAATGGAATGCAATCCCGGACGTGGCGATGCCGGACGACGCGCACATCGGCGCGGCATCACAACCTCTCGGCGCGCCGATGACCGAAGTCACGCGGACCATCGCCGGGGCCTCGCCCGGAACCGGCTCGGCCTCGGTGCAGGCGAGCGGTGTCGGCAGTCCGGTGCGCGCGACCGCGGACGACGCACGCGAACCAGGCGCAAGCGATGCGTGAGCGACCGGCTCAGGACGTGCCTTTGCCGCACGTCGGTCCCAGCCATGCGCCGGACGATTGGCCCTCCATCACGAAGTGGCCGCCCATCGCGGGGTTGTCGCCTTCCATCCGGAAGGTTCCGGCGTAACGCCTGCCGCCATCGCTGATGCTGCCGTCGATCGTGCCATGGCGCGGCCCTTCGCCGCCGCTGCAGGCGAACTCGGCGTGGAAATGGTCGCCCGACCATCGCGCGTCCTGCATCCTGCAGGATTTGTCGTTGCTGAAATCGGGATGGTCGTCCTTGGCGGCCTGCGCGGGCGTCAGGCATTCCTTGAAGGTGTGCGGCGCGCCGATGGCGGGTATCTTGATGCCACGCGCCTTCATCTGCGCCATCACTTCCGGCGGGATCTGGATGCCGCCTTGCGTGAAATGCATCTGGCTGGTGATTTGCCATTCGCCGGGAACGCGATGGGCGGCGTGTGCGATGCCGGGCAGCACCGCGATCGCGACGATGGATGCGGACAGGATAGATCGACGCATGGTGAATCCCCTCTGGCTGGAATCGCGGCCAGAGCATAGGCCCGTGGCACACGCGTCGCCAGTGCCTGTCACACCGCATCGGCGACGGGCGATGCGTCCGGCAGTGGCTTGGATGGGGCTTGCATGAGACCGCCGACGGCCCGTTGCAGCAAGCCCGTCGCGAGCGCGTCGACACCGGCGGCGCTGTTGCTGAGCACCACGACACCGGTGCCCCGCGCCGGTACGAATGCGATCATGCTCGACGATCCGCCGGTACGCCCGTTGTGCCAGACCACGCGACCGTCGCCGTCGCCATCGACCTGCCACGCAAGCGCGACTCGCCGTCCCGCGGTGCCGGCCTGAGCGCGCGGAGCGTGCAGGCAGGCGTCGAGCGGTGCGGCGACTGCGATGTTGGCCTGCAGCCAGCGCGTCATGTCGGCCAACGTGCTGCGGATGCCGCCCGCGGGCGCGATCGCGCGCAGGTCCCATGCGGGCATGCGGCGGCCGAGCACCGAATGCGGCTGCGCACAGGCGGCATCGGCTGTGGCACGGGTGTTGGCGAGTCCCAGTGGTGCAAGCACGAACTGTTGCAGCGCTTGCGCATAGTCGCTGCCTACCGCCGTGGCGAGGGCCGCTCCGAGTAAGCCATAGCCGAGATTGGAATAGCGGTAGCGTTGCTCATGCCGGGTACGGCGCAGCCAGTGCTGGAGCACGCGCGGACCGATGAAACGGTAGGGCTGGCGTGGCGTGAGATAGAGGCCGGCCAGCATCGGCAGGCCCCACGGCAGGCGTGGCAGGCCGGCGGTATGCGAGGCCAGGTCGGCCAGCGTCGCGGCGTGTCGGTGGCCGGGTCGCGCGGCGTCTGGCAGCAGCGCGTCGGGCGATGTATCCAGGCGCACCCGTCCCGCTCGCTCCATCGCCACGAGCAACGCCGCAGTGAAGGTCTTGGAGATCGAGCCGATCTCGAATGGCGTTTCGGCGTCGGGCGCCGGCGAGTCAGCGCCATCGATGCGGCCGGCGAACACCTGGCGCACGCCACCGGGCGTGACAATTGCGATCGCGATGGCCGCACCGGGCGCGTCCACCGCGGCGAATGCATCCGCTGCCGATTGCACCGGATCGGCCGCCGGATCGCCCCGGTGATGTTTGCGACGCCAGTGTCGGCGCCAGCGCGCGAACCAAGGATCGAGGCTGCCGCTGGCCAGCATCCACAGGAAGAACGCGAGGAAGAAGACGTGGAGGATCATGGTTCAGGCAAGGACTTGCGCAAACGGTAGAGCATATCCAGCGCTTCGCGCGGTGTCAGCGCATCGGGATCCACCGCTCGCAGCGAGTCGACGAGTTCGGCCATGTGCGGATCGATGGCGGGCAGGGAGAAAAGATCGGACTGCGGCGAGGGTGCGGCAGCGGCAGGCGCGGTCATGGTCGAGGTCGGCACACGTCCATCGCGTTCGAGTGCCGCCAGCGTGCGCTTCGCATCGGCGATCACCGCCCTGGGCAGGCCCGCCAACGCGGCGACCTGCAGGCCGAAGCTGCGGTCGGCCGGACCTTCCTTCACGCTATGCATGAAGACAAGTCGTTCGCCATGGGCAGGATCGTGGTATTCGACCGCGTCCAGGTGCACGTTGGCGATGCCGTCGAACGCCGCGGCCAGTCCGGTCAGTTCGAAGTAGTGCGTGGCGAACAGGGTGAACGCGCGATTGGCGGTGGCGAGGTGCACCGCCGCGGCGCGCGCCAGCGCGAGGCCGTCGTAGGTGCTGGTACCGCGTCCGACCTCGTCCATCAGTACCAGCGATTTGGCTGTCGCGTTGTGCAGGATGTTGGCGGTTTCGCTCATCTCGACCATGAAGGTCGATTGCCCGCGCGCGAGGTCGTCACCCGCGCCGATGCGGGTGAAAATGCGGTCTATCGGGCCAATCGTCGCACGCGCGGCCGGTACGAAGCTGCCGATGTACGCCAGCAGGACGATCAGGGCGTTCTGGCGCATGTAGGTGCTCTTGCCGCCCATGTTGGGGCCGGTGATCACGAGCATCCGGCATGCCTCGTCGAGCGCGAGGTCGTTGGGTTCGAACGGTTCGTCGCGGACCTGCTCGACGACCGGGTGCCGACCCCGTTCGATCGCGATCACGGGCTCATCCACGAGTTCGGGACGACTCCAGTCGAGCGCGTCGGCACGTTCGGCGAGCGCCGCCAGCACGTCGATTTCGGCCAGCGCCTGGGCGGCCTGCCTCAGCGGCGCGAGCTGATCCGTCAATGCGTCGAGCACGCCGTCGTACAGCGCACGCTCGCGCATGAGCGCACGCTCCCTGGCTGACAGTACCTTGTCCTCGAAGGATTTCAGCTCCTCGGTAACGTAGCGTTCGGCATTCTTGGTGGTCTGCCGCCTGGTGTAATGCGCGGGCGCCTTGTCGGCCTGCGCCTTGCCGAACTCGATGTAGTAGCCGTGCACCCGGTTGTAGCCGACTTTCAGCGTCGCGATGCCGGTGGCGGCGCGCTCGCGCGCCTCCAGTTCGACCAGGTATTGATCGGCGTGCGTGGAAAGCCGGCGCAGTTCATCGAGTTCGGCGTCGTATCCGTCCGCGATCGCGCCACCCTCCCGCAACAATGCCGGCGGACGCTCAATGATCGCGGCTTGCAGCAGCGCGACCGTCCCGTCGTGTGCGCCGAGGCGTTCCAGCAGGGCGTGGATCAATGGCGAATCGATGTCCGCTAGGGTCGCGCGCAATCCGGGGGCCGCGGCGAGCCCGTCGCGCAGCGTGGCGAGGTCGCGCGGTCGCGCAGAGCGCAACGCCACTCGTGCGAGGATGCGTTCGAGATCACCGATCGCGCGCAACCGTTCACGCAAGGGATCGAGTGCCCCGGATCCGATCAGCGCATCCAGCGCCTGGTGGCGCAGGCGCAGCTCGGCGTGATCGCGCAAGGGCCGGTGCAGCCAGCGTCGCAGCGTGCGTGCGCCCATAGGCGTGGCGCTCGCGTCGAGTACGCCGAGCAGGCTGTAGCGCGTGTCGCCCGATGGGTGGGTGTCGAGTTCGAGGTTGCGGCGGGTAGCCGCGTCCATCGCGACGCTCTCGTCGGCGGATTCGATGGCGAGTCCGGTCAGGTGCGGCAACGCCGCCTTCTGGGTTTCCTCGAGGTAGCCCAGCAGACAGCCGGCTGCGGCGACCGCCAGTGGCACGCCGTCGGCGCCAAACCCGGAAAGGTCGCGGGTACCGAAGAAGCGCGTCAGTTCGCGCTGCGCGCTGGTCGCGTCGAAGTGCCACGGCGGCCGTTGGCGCAGGCCCGTGAGCGCTGTCACGGCGTGCGGCCAGGGCACGCCTTCGCCCACCAGCGTTTCCGCGGGATTCAGGCGTGCCAGTTCCGCCGCCAAGGCGTCGGCATCGGCGACTTCGCTCAACAGGAAACGTCCACCCGCCAGGTCCACCCATGCCAGTCCGTAGCCCGATGGCCCTGCGGCGATGGCCAGCAGCAGGTTGTCGCGGCGCTCCGGCAGCAGCGCTTCGTCGGTGAGCGTGCCGGGCGTGACCACGCGCGCGACCTTGCGCTCCATTGGACCCTTGCCGTTCGGGTCGCCGACCTGCTCGCAGATCGCCACCGATTCGCCCGCACGCACCAGTTTGGCGAGGTAGGACTCGACAGCATGGTAGGGCACGCCTGCCATCGGGATCGGCGCGCCGGCGGATTCGCCGCGTTGGGTCAGGGTGATGTCGAGCAGCCGCGCTGCCTTGCGGGCATCATCATAGAAAAGCTCGTAGAAGTCGCCCATCCGGAAGAACAGCAAAACGTCCGGATACTCCGCCTTGGCGGCGAGGTACTGGCGCATCAGCGGCGTGTGGCGGGCGAGTTCGGCCTGGTCCATCGGGGAACGCGGCGGCATGCAATGGCACAGTGTCTCACGCGCCGGGCGTGCCGCCCAAGCCGCACCGGCTGTCACGCGCCTGTCACGTTTCTGCGATGCAATAATGGCGTCACGGGACTGCCACGCGACCCAAGCATGCACAAGCGCATACTGGTTGTCGAAGACGAAGCGTCGATCAGGGAAATGGTTTCCTTTGCCCTGCGCAAGGCCGACATGGAAGCCATCCATGCCCCCGACGCGCATGCGGCGCTGGTCGCCATCAGCGATACCCCGCCGGATTTGATCCTGCTGGACTGGATGTTGCCGGGCATGACGGGGCTGGAACTCGCGCGCCGCCTGCGTGCCGAGGAGCGCACCTCGGATGTCCCGATCATCATGCTGACCGCGCGCGGCGAGGAGATGGACCGGGTCAACGGCCTCGACGCCGGCGTCGACGATTACGTGGTCAAGCCGTTTTCCACACGCGAGCTGATCGCCCGCATCAAGGCGGTGCTGAGGCGCGCGCAGGCCGACGGCGGCACCGGCTCGCTCGAAATCGGCGGCCTGCGCATCGACGGTCCCGCGCACCGCGTGTATGCCGGCGATGCGCAGGTCGAGATCGGACCAACCGAATACCGCCTGCTGCATTTCTTCATGAGCCACGCCGAGCGCGCCTATTCGCGCGCGCAACTGCTTGACCAGGTCTGGGGCGGCAGCGTGTACGTGGAGGAGCGCACGGTGGACGTGCACATCCGCCGACTGCGCAAGACGCTCGAGCCGTTCGGGCTGGACTCGCTGATCCAGACGGTACGCGGCACCGGGTATCGTTTCTCGACCACGCAATGAATGCCGACCACGTGCGGGCCAGGCGACTGGCGACCCAGCTGCGCGACCTGCGCAGCGTCGCCGGACTGCTGCCCGACGCATTGGTCCTTCTGGATGCGCAGGGACGGGTTCGATGGAGCAATCCGGCCGCCGCCAGCCTGCTCGGCATCGCGTGGCCGCGCGATCGTGGCGTGCCGGTGGCCGAGCGCTTCGCGCGCAGCGAGGTTGGCCAGTGGCTGCGGCAACACGATGACGAATCCGAGGATGTCGCCGCGCCGACCGACCCGGCCGTGCGCTTGCAGATGGCGCTGATCCCGTTCGGCGACCGCCAGCAGTTGCTGCGCGCGCGCGACGTCAGCCACATGAGCCGGCTCGAGCAGGTCAGGCGCGATTTCGTGGCCAACGTCTCGCACGAATTGCGCACGCCGTTGACGGTCATCCACGGCTATCTCGAGCTGCTGGATCCCGAGGACGTGCCGGCGCTGGCGCCGGTGCTGAAGGAAATGCGCGCGCAGTCGCAGCGCATGCGCCAGATCGTGGAGGACCTGCTGGCGTTGTCGCGCCTGGAAATGCAGCACAGCCTGCCCGAGGAGCGGGTCGAGATGGCGCCGATGCTCGAGACCCTGCGTCGCGAAGCCGAGGCGTTGAGCCAGGGGCGCCACCGGATCACCGTGCAGGATGAGGCCGACGCCGACCTGTTCGGTTCGCTCAAGGACCTGCACAGCGCGTTCTCGAACCTGGTCAGCAACGCCGTGCGCTATACCACCGAAGGGGGGTCGATCCTGATCCGCTGGCGGCGTACCCCGGATGGCGCGGAATACTCCGTGTCCGATACGGGTTACGGGATCCCGGCAGAACACCTGGCGCGCCTGACCGAGCGCTTCTACCGCGTTTCGTCGAGTCGTTCGCGCGGCACCGGCGGCACCGGCCTCGGCCTTTCGATCGTCAAGCACGTGCTCAACCTGCACGGCGCGCAGATGCGCATCGAGAGCGAGCCCGGCAAGGGCTCGACCTTCACCTGTGTATTCGATTCGAAGCGTTTGCTGACGGCGGATTCCGGCGACGAGTGACGGAGAACCCGCGCGCCCGGATCCCGGTTCAAGTGTCGAGGGTTTCGTCCTGCTTGGTGCGCGGCTCGTTGAGCGGCTCGCCGCGCACCACGAACCAGATGTTCTCGGCGATATTGGTGGCGTGGTCGCCTATGCGCTCGATGTTCTTGGCGATGAACAGCAGGTGCGTGCAGGCCGTGATGCTGCGCGCGTCTTCCATCATGTAGGTCAGCAGTTCGCGGAACAGCGTCGTATAGAGCGTGTCGAGGTCGGCGTCGCGTTCCCATACCGCGTGCGCCAGTTCGGCGTCGTGGGCGGTGTAGGCGAGCATCGACTCATGCACCAGGCGTCCGGCCATCCGCGCCATCGGTGCCAGTGCGCCTACCAGCGGCACCGGTGCCGAAAGGTTGAGCGTCATCGATCGCTTGGCCACGTTGGCCGCGTAGTCGCCGATGCGTTCGATGTCCGAGGCGATCCGCAACGCGGCCAGGATCTCGCGCAGGTCGCGGGCCATCGGCTGGCGTAAAGCCAGCAGGCGCAGCACGTCATCGCTGATCTGGTGCTCCTGCGCATCCAGCGCGTCGTCGTTGTCGGCCACCCGCTGCGCGGCCTTGCTGTCGCGCTTGCCCAGCGCGTCCATCGCAGCCTCGAGTTGCTTGACCGCGAGCTCGCCCATCGCGGCGATCTCGCCGGTCAGGCGCGACATCTCCTCGTCGAAGCTCTTGACGATGTGTTCGTGGAATTCCGCGCTCATCCGAATCTCCCGGATATGTAATCCTCGGTCTGCCGTTTGGTGGGTTTGGTGAAAATCTTTGCGGTGGCTCCGTATTCGACCAGTTCGCCCATGTAGAGGAACGCGGTGCGGTTGGAAACGCGCGCCGCCTGCTGCATGTTGTGGGTCACGATCACGATGGTGTAGTCGCCCTTGAGTTCTTCTATCAGCTGCTCGATGCGGCCGGTCGCGATCGGATCGAGCGCGGACGTCGGTTCGTCGAGCAGCAGCACTTCGGGGTTCAGCGCGATGGCGCGCGCGATGCACAAGCGTTGCTGTTGGCCACCGGACAGGCTGATGCCGCTCTGGCGCAGCTTGTCCTTCACTTCGCCCCACAACGACGTGCGCTGCAACGCGCGTTCGATGCGTTCGTCCATTTCCACCTTGCCGAGCTTCTCGTAAAGACGGATCCCGAAGGCGATGTTCTCGTAGATCGACATCGGGAACGGCGTGGGTTTCTGGAACACCATGCCGACCCGCGCGCGCAGCAGGTTGACGTCGGTGCGTGCATCCAGGATGTTGCGGCCATCGATGACAACCTCGCCTTCGGCACGCTGGCGCGGATACAGGTCGTAGATGCGGTTGAGCACGCGCAGCAGGGTGGACTTGCCGCAGCCCGAAGGGCCGATGAAGGCGGTGACCTCGTTCCGGTTCAGCGGAAGCGTGATGTCCTTCAACGCCTGGAAGTCGCCGTAGTAGAACGACAGGTTGCGGATGTCGATCACCGGCTCCGTGGCGGTAGCCGGCGACGCATCGTCCGCCACCGACATCGGGTCGAACGGCTTGGGGATCGGAGGGGCATGCATGGGCTGGATTCCTGCGAGCATGTTCAATGCGGCTTGTGGGTGTCGAGGCGCGAAAGCAGCAGTCGCGTGGATGTCGTGATCACCAACACGAACACCGTGACCAGCAAGGCTGCCGCGTAGGCCAGCGCGTGCGCGCTGTCGAACGGCTCGTTGATGAACGACCAGACCACGTAGGTCAGGTAGCCGACCGGTTCGTGCGTCAGGTGTCCTCCCCACACGTAGTTGGACCAGTTCACGGTATAGATCAGGGGCGCCGTTTCGCCCATCGAAATCGCCATCGCCAGCAGCACGCCGGTCAGCACGCGCCCGCGGCAGGCGCGAAGGATCACCTTGAGCGTCACCTTGGCGTGGCTTGCGCCGAGCGCATAAGCGGCTTCGCGCAACTCCGAGACGACGCCGCGGAACGCGAGTTCGGTGGTGCGCAGGATGTAGGGGATGATCATCAGCGCCAGCGTAATGCAGCCAGCCAGCAGCGAGAAATGCCAGCCCAGCCAGGTCACCATGGCGAGGTAGCCGAACAGGCCGAACACGATCGATGGCACGCCGACCAGCACGTCGGACAGGTAACGTGCTGCGCGCGCGAAGGGGCTGGCAGTGTATTCGGCGACGTAGATGCCGCCCAGTATGCCGACCGGTGCGGCCAGAAGCAGTGATCCGAACGTGAGCAGGAAGGTGCCGATGATGGCGTTGAGCAGGCCGCCGCTGACGCCGTTGGTCGGTTTCGTGAAAAGTTCGAGGCTGATGGCCGGGATGCCGTGCTTGAGGACCACGGCGATGATGTCGAGCAGCGCGAAAGCCAGCACGGCGAAGAACACGCCATAGAACGTCCAGCCGAGCAGGTTCGTCAGGTAACGGCGGCGGTAGCGCAGCGACGGCCGCCTTTCCAGCGCGGAGGTGGCCGAGGCGTTCATCGCGGCTGGGTCCTTGACACCAGCAGCCGCGCGATGCCGTTCACGGCCATCGACAACACCAGCAGGATCAGGCCGATCTCGGTAATGCTGCTGACCGCCATGCCGGAGGGATCCTGCAGCGCGCTGTCGAGCTGAGAGACCATGAATGCCGCCATGGTCGAGATCGGGCTGTAGACGTTGTGGGGCAGGCCGTTGATGGCGTTGCCGCTCACCATCAATACCGCCATGGTTTCTCCCAGGGCGCGGCCCAGCGCGAGGGTGCTCACGCCGATCAGTGGCAGGCGCAAGCGCGGCAGCACGATCTTGCGCACCACCTCGAAACGGGTCGCGCCGGTCGACAGCCCCGCCTCGCGCAGTGCCGCTGGCGTGGCGGCGATCGCTTCGCGCATGTTGGCGGTTATCAGCGGCACCACCATCAGTGCCAGCACGATTCCGGAAGTCAGAAGGCCGTAACCGTTGTAGGTCGGTGGGCCGAAAAAGGGAATGAAGGCGAGCACGTGCCCGAGCAGGGGATAGACGTGCCGGGCGGTGAAGGGGATCAATACCACGTAGCCCCACAGGCCGAATACCACGCTGGGTACGGCGGCGAGCAATTCGACCAGCAGGGAGGCGCTGTTGCGTAGGCGCGGGGGAACGGCGTCTGCCAGGAACACAGCGGCGCCGACCCCGATGGGGATCGCGAGCACGAGAGCGATGACGGAGCTGGCCAGGGTGCCGAAGATCAGGAACAGGATGCTGAATCTCGCGCCGGGCAGGACCTCGACGCCGCGAACCTTCACTAGGTCGCCGTACTGGTTGCCCAGGTTCCACGAATTGCCGGTGAGGAATCCCCAGCCGTTGAAGTGCAGCGCTGGCCACGCGTTGTAAAGCAGGAAGGCCAGCAGCGCCAGGATCACCAGCGGCACGATGCCGGCAGAGGTTGCCACCAGGATCCCGAAGACGTCGGTCGAGCGGCGCATGCCGCCGCTGTGGCTTCGACTCTTGCCGAAAAAGTCGCCGCCGTCGGGGTTCGACGGCGGCGTAGCTACGGGGAGCAACGGGTCCAAAAGTCTTCCTTAGTGGATCTCTTTGATCTGTGCGAGTGTGAGCGCGCGGGCCGAAGCCGGCAAGGGCAGGAAGTGCACCTGGTCGAGGAACTTCGGCGCGTTGCCGCCATCCGGCGAAACGGCCCAAGTCAGGAAGTCACGCATCTGCTTGGCGGCTTCCGCATTCGGCTGCACGGATTTCACGATGACGTATTCGTAGTTGATGATCGGGTAGGATTCCTCGCCCGGTGCGTAGACCATGCTGATGCGCTGGTCCCTCGGGGTCTTGGGCACCATCGCGGCGGCGGCGGCCGGAACCGTCCTGGCGTTGATGAGCACGAACTTGCCCGCGCGGTTCTTGAGCATCGCCTCGCCCAGTTTCGCCTTGTCGGTCTCATTCTTGAAGCTTACGCCAACATACGCGATAGAGTAAGGCGTGTTGGCCAGCGCCGTCACCATGCCGGGGTTGCCGGTGGCGCCGATCGCGCCCGGTACCGAAGGCCAGCTCACCGTGGTGCCGTAGGCAACCTTCTGGTTCCATGCCGGGGTGCTGAAGCTGAGGAACTGCGTGAACATGAAGGTGTCGCCGCTGCCGTCGGCGCGATGCACCGCCACCACCGTCTTGTGCGGCAGGGCCAGGCCCGGGTTCAGTGCCTTGACGCGGGCATCGTCCCAGTAGCGGATGCTGCCGTCGTACATCCCGGCGATCACGGGGCCGTCCAGCTTGATGTGCTTGTCGTTCAGGCCGGGCACGTTGTAGTTGATCATCTGCGAGGAAATCGCCACCGGGATGTTGAGCATGCCCGGATTGCGCTTCATCTGGACGTCACTCAGGTAGGCGTCGGAAGCGCCGAACTGGGCGATGCCCTCGATCGATTGGGCGATGCCGGTGCCGCTGCCGGTGGAGGCGGTGTCGATGCGCACCTCCGGATGGTTGGCGGTCCAGGCGGGTACCCAGAGGTTGAACAACGGGTAGAGCAGGCTGGAGCCGGTTTCGATCAGGTGGGTGGTGGCGGCCGTGGCCGAACCTGCCACGACCAGCGCGGCGGCCAGCAGAACGGTGCGGAGCTTGCGGGAAGGCTTGCCGGAGACGGACTGCTTCGGCATCGATGCGGATTTGGGCGAAAACACGATGGACTCCTTGGTCTACGCGGACGCATTGCCCGCTCCGGTGTATTCCACGCGGGTCATGTTGCACTCGCGTGAGGCTTTTGTTGCAGGAACATGACAGCCGGCTCTAACGCAAGGGAGCCAAGGCATTCGGTGAAATTGTCTTGAACCTGTCATGTGACATCAACACAACTGTCATCGAAGCGCAGCAGTCTGTGCCTCGTTCCCCGCGCAAGGGCGCGACGCGGAACCCCAACCAAACAGACCACGGAGAGTTTTCATGCGTTTCAAAGTGCTAGCCCTGAGTATCGCCGCGGCAGCCGGACTCGCCAGCGGTGGCGCGCACGCGCAATCGTTCGCCGACGTGTTCAGCCAGGGCCACGTCGATGGCGAATTCCGCCTCTACAACTTCAATCGCATCTACTCGTCGTCGGTCAAACCGGACGCACGCGCGCTCTCCGGGGCGCTGCTGCTGAACGCGCAGACGGCTACCTTCGGCGGCGGGTTCAGCCTCGGAGCGTCGCTGCTCACCGCCAATGCTTTCGGCTCGCAGCCCAGCAACCCGGCGCAGATCGACACCACCCTGATGGGTCCCACCAACTCGGTGTCAGCGCTCGGCCAGGCCTACCTGCAGTACAAGAATGACCGGGCGATGTTCAAGATCGGCGACCAGTACCTCAATACGCCGTGGATGGGCAGCAGCGATTCCCGCGTCATGCCGGCGTCATACCAGGCGATTTCGGTGGGATTCAAGCCAGCTGCCGGTTGGGATATCTTCGGCATCCGCACCTATGGCTGGAAGAGCCGCACCTCCAGCGATTACCACTTCGACAACCTGTACTACCCGCCGACGTGGCGCGGTGACTCGATGTACGGCGGCATCGGCGGACTGCCTGCCGGCGCGCGCGCCACGCGCGGCACCTGGGCGCTGGGCACGACCTACACCGCCGGCGGCTTCAAGGGGCAGGCCTGGTACTACGACTTCCTCGGGTTTGCACGTATGGGGTACGTCGACGGCAGCTATACCTTCAAGACCGGCAGTGGTTTCGATCCGTTCGTGGCTGCCCAGTACATGGGCGAGACGGGCGGCTCCGGCAACATCCTCGTCGAGAACGCAGCCAAGCTGTTCGGCGTCACCGGCGACAAGGTCAAGAGCCAAGCCTGGGGCGTCGACGCCGGTGTCAAGATCCCGCACGGGCAGTTCGACGTTGCCTACAACAAGATCAGCCAGGAAAACGGTGCGATCGGTGGCGGCGCGATCATCTCGCCCTACACCGATGCCTACGCCACCGACCCGTTGTACACGACCTCGATGATCCGTGGCCTGGTCGAACAGGGGCCGGGGCACGCGTGGAAGGCCAAGTTCGCGTACGGATTCCTGAACGACCGCCTGCTTCTGCAAGTTGCGTACGCCAAGTACACGACCATGCTCAGCGGCGACAGCCACAATACGTACATCGACGTAACGTACAAGCTCGACAACTGGCTGAAGGGCCTCTCGCTCCGCGATCGCTGGGAACGTTCCACGGGCGGAATCGGCCTCAATCCCGGCAACGGTTCGTTCATCTACAACCGCGTGATGATCGATTACAAATTCTGATCGTCGAAGCGGTCGCGTCGCCGGCGCAGCATCAAATCCAGACTCTCCAGCGTCGTACCCTCGGCAGGTCAACGTTGGCGGCGGGCCCTCACGGGCCCGCTGTTTTTTGTGTACGTGCGCGGCGTAGTGTGATGGCGTGTCCGCCACCGTCAATGCGATTCAAGCACCAGGCGCAGCCCGAATTCCCGCAGGATCCTGCGTTCGTTGCGGAGATCGGCAAGGGTCAGCGGATGCCGGCGTTGCCATGACCCGGGGATCGCCAGGGACAGGCCGTTGGCTTGCGCGCCAACGCGCCGCGGCCAGGTCGTCGCATCGCGGGTGCGACACAGCAGGACCGCGAGCCTGAGCAGGGCCGTGACCCGCTCGACCGGCTCGCGCAAGCGGTCGGGAAGGGCGGCCAGCAACTCCGGCACCGGCTTGCGGCGATGGTTGCACACGATCGCCGCGAGCACCTGCTGGTCGAGGGTGTTGAATCCCGCCAGGTCCGAATGGCGCAGGATGTACCAGGCGTGCCGATGGTGCTGGCTGTGCGAGATCGCAAGTCCCGCCTCGTGCACCCAGGCGGCCCACGCCAGCCACTCGCGGGCTCGCGCGTCGAGCTGCCACTCGGTTGCCACGGTGTCGAACAGGCGCATCGCCGCGGACTGCACCCGTCGCGCCTGGGCCAGGTCCACGCCGTAGCGGTGCGCCAGCCCGTGGATGCTGGTGGTGCGCGGATCGTGGCCGGCGGCGCGTCCCAGCATGTCCCAAAGCAGTCCCTCGCGCATCGCGCCGTCGCTGACGCCGAGCCATTCGATGTCCAGTGCCTCGAACAGGGCCTCGACGATGGCGATGCCGCCGGCGATGATCGGCCGGCGATCCTTGTTCATGCCCGGCAACGCGATCCGGTGGACCGAACCCGCCGCCAGCACGGCGTCGCGCATGCGACGCAGCGGTGCGCGGGTGATGGCACCGGCGTCGCCGCCCATGGCGGTGGCGATCGCCGCGACCGCATGCATCGTGCCGGACGCGCCCCACGCTTCGCGCCAGCCCTTCTCGCGGTATTCCCCGGCGAATTGCTGGATCACCATGCCGATTTCTTCGCGGGCGCGCTGCCAGCGTTTGGGGGTGATCCTGCCGTCGGGGAAGAACCGCAGGCTGGAGGCGACGCACCCGATCTGCACGCTTTCGGTCAGCTCGGGCTCGAGGCCGCGCCCCACCACGAATTCGGAGCTGCCGCCGCCGATGTCGATGACAAGTCGGCGTTCGCGCGAGTGCGGCAGCGTGTGCACAACGCCCTGCCAGATCAGGCGCGCTTCCTCGCGTCCGCTGACGACTTCGATGGCGTGGCCGAGCGCACGTTCGGCCTGGCGCAGGAAGGCAAGCGGCGCGCGCAATTGCCGCACGGTATGGGTCGCCGCGGCGCGTACGCGCTCGGGCGGTATCGAGGCCAGCCGCTGTCCGAAGCGTGCCAGGCACTCCAGGGCCGCCTTGCGGTGCGCGGCGTCGAGGCTGCCGTCGGCTTGCAGGCCCGCCGCCAGCCGGACGCTTTCGCGCAGGTGATCGATCGGCCTGGGTTCACCGTGTTCGCAACGTGCGACCAGCAAGTGGAAACTGTTGGAACCGAGATCGACGGACGCGAGCAGTTCACCGTCGCGGATGCGTGCGTTGCGGCTGTTCGGCACATCGTTCTCCCGCGTGGCCCGCGGCAATTGTGACGCGTCCGGGACTCAGGTGGAAAACCGTTCGAGCAACCAGCGCTGAGCCGAATGCGGTGCGGCGTCACCGGCTGCGGCGCGGTGGTACTGTCCATCCGCTCCCAGCAACCACGCCTGTTCGTTGTCGTCGAGGTAGTTCTGCAGGGCCTCGCTGAAGATGCGCGCGGCCAGCCGCGGATCGCGGATCGGAAAGCAGGCCTCGACCCGGCGCGACAGGTTGCGCTCCATCCAGTCGGCCGACGAGCAGTAGAGTTCGGCATCGCCGCCGTTGGCGAACCAGTAGACGCGGCTGTGTTCGAGGAAGCGACCGAGCACCGAACGCACGCGGATGCGCTCGGAAATGCCTGGCAGCCCGGGGCGCAGCATGCATGAGCCGCGCACGATCAGGTCGATGTCGACGCCCGCGCAGGAGGCGCGGTAGAGGATCTCCACCATCGAGGGATCGTTCAGTGCGTTCATGCGCGCGACGATCCGCGCAGGCTTGCCCGATTTCGCGTGGGCGATTTCACGCTCGATCATCGCGAGCAATCCCCGGTGCAGGCTGAAAGGCGATTCCAGCAGGTATTCGAGTTCGATGATCGGCCCAAGGCTGCACAGTTGCCGGAAAATCCGGCCCACGTCCTCGCAGATTCCGGCATGCCGCGTCATCAGGCCGATGTCGGTGTACAGGCGACTGGTGGTCTGGTGGTAGTTGCCGGTGGACAGGTGCGCATAGCGCTGCAGCACACCTTGCTCGCGACGCACGATCAGCAGCATCTTGGCATGGGTCTTGTAGCCGACGATGCCGTACACGACCTGCGCGCCCGCCTCCTGCAGGCGATCGGCCAGCCGGATGTTGGCCTCCTCGTCGAAGCGCGCGCGCAGCTCGATCACGATCGTGACTTCCTTGCCCGAGCGCGCGGCGTCGATCAGGTATCCGATCAGCGGCGAATCTTCTCCAACGCGGTACAAGGTCTGCCGGATCGCGAGCACCTCGGGGTCGATGCTGGCCTGCCTGACCAGTTCCAGCACCGGCGTGAAGGATTCGAACGGGTGGTGCAGCACGACGTCGCCCTGTCCGATCACGTCGAACACGTGGGTGCCCTGCGCGAACGCGGCGGGCATCGCCGGCACGAAAGGCGGGTACTTCAGGTCGGGGCGGTCGACGATGTCGTACACGGCCGACACCCGGTGCAGGTTGACCGGGCCATCGCACAGGTATACGTCGGCCTCGCTCAAGCCGAAGTTCACCAGCAGCATCTGCCGGATTTCCGGGGGGCATTCCTCGCCCAGCTCCAGCCTCACGGCCTCCGCGTAACCGCGCTCGCGCAGTTCCTCGCTGAGGACGCGCGCCAGGTTCTCGGTCTCGTCTTCCTCGAGTTCCAGTTCGGAATCCCGCGTGACCCTGAACTGGTACGCCCCGCGCACCTCGATGCCGGGGAACATCGCGTCGGCGAAACGTTCCAGCAGCGAGGACAGGAACACGAAATGGTGTGGTGAGTCGGCGATCGCCGACGGCATCCGGATCACCCGCGGCAGCGATCGAGGCGCCCGCACCACGGCGGTGTTGCCTTCGCGGCCGAAAGCGTCCCGGCCGTGCAAGACCACCGCGAAGTTGAGGCTCTTGTTGAGGATGCGCGGGAACGGATGCGCTGAATCCAGTCCGAGCGGCGAGAGCACGGGCAGGATGTCCCGCCGGAAGTGTTCGCGCGCCCATTCGGTCTGCGCGGGGGACCACTGGTTGGCATCGCTGAAGCTGATGCCCGCGCCGGTCATGGCCGGGCGCAGTTCGCGGTTCCAGGTCTCGTATTGCGCATGCATCAGGCTGATGGCGTTTTCGCGCACCCGCGCCAGCACCTCGGTCAGCGGCATGCCGTCCGGGCCGGGTCGTCCGTCGCCGTAGTCAATCCAGTGCTTGAGGCTGGCCACGCGCACTTCGAAGAATTCGTCGAGGTTGCGTACCGATATGCACAGGAAGCGCAAGCGTTCCAGCAGCGGCACCTTGGGATCGCGCGCCTGCGCAAGCACGCGCCAGTTGAATTCCAGGGCCGAAAGTTCGCGGTTGAGGTACAGGTCGGGACGCCGGAAGTCCGCGTTCGCCGTCTCGATCGCGGCCGTCGTGCCATCTGTCGTCGCCATGCTGGTCCCTCGAGTCCGGATGCGGGCCGCAGGTCCTGCGCGAAGCGCAGGCAGTCTGCCACGATTGGAACGCAGGCATGTTTCAGGTCGATGACAGCGTGTCCCGGCGGAGCCGCGGTCGAACGCTCCCCTCGCGCGACCTCCGGTCAGGCCAGGGCCGGAAACAGCGAGGCGCCGGTCCACAGCGACGCACAACCGAGCACGCCGCCCAGCGCGAGTCCTGCCAGCACGTCGGTCGGGTAGTGCAGGCCCAGCACCACCCGCGACATCGCGACCAGGGTGGCGAACACGATCAGGGGCAGGGCCAGGAAGGGAAACCAAGCGACGGCCACGATGGTGAAACTGACCGCATGCAGCGTATGACCCGAGGGAAAGCTGTATTCGTCAAGCGTTGTCGCGCGCGCTATCACGTCCGCGTGGGCGTGGAAGGGGCGCGGCCGGCGGGTGCTGCGTTTCAGGGTCCGATAGAGCATCCACGCGACCAGCCCGGTGCCCAACATCTGCGCGGCGGCCAGCCGTCCGCGTTCGCCGCCGGCCATCGCCAGCACGGCCATCAGGCCGTACCAGAACCAGCCGTCACCGAGGCGGCTGATGACCGCGAAGAAGCGGTGGATGCCGCGCCGGGCTCCCCAGCGACTGGCGGCGCGGCACAGCCGCGGATCGAACGTCCGCCATGCCGGCGGTTCAGGCGGCTGCACCGACGGGATCATGGTCATGCTCCAGCACCATCGCGCGCAGCAGTTTTTCGAACTCCGCGATCACCGTCTCCGGCGCGCAATGCTGGGCGACGATGCGCGCGTTGGTGCCCAGCATCCGGCGTGTATCACCGTCCATGCCCAGTTCGTAGGCGGAGGTGATGAATCCGCGCGTATCCGATTCGGGTATCACCAGCCCGGAAATGCCGTTGGCGACATGCTCGCCGGCCGCGGCGCGATCGAATGCCACCAGCGGAAGTCCGGAGGCCATGGCCTCGAGCACCACGTTGCCGAAGGTTTCGGTGACGCTGGGAAACAGGAACACGTCCGCGCTGGCGTAATGCGCGGCCAGATCCTCGCCGAGCCGGGTCCCGACGAACAGCACGTCCGGGTACGCGGCCGCGAGCGCCGCGCGTTGCGGTCCATCCCCGACCATCACCATGCGCGTGGCCGGAACCCGCGACTGCAATGCCCGGTAGGCCTGCAACGCCAGCCCGAGACCCTTTTCTGCAGCGATCCGCCCCACGCACAGGAACACGGGGGCCTCGTCGCAGGCGCCCCAGCTCTCGCGCAGGCTGCGGTCGCGACGGGTCGGCGAGAACAGCTCGATATCGACGCCACGACGCAGCTTGCGAACATGCCGGATGCCCGCTTGCGACAGTTCGTCGACGAGCGCACGGGTCGGGACCAGCGTCATCTGCGCGCGACGATGGAACTGCAGCAGGCGCGAGCGCACGAACGGAGCCAGCAACCCTACGCCGTAATGCGCGGCGTAGTCGTGGAAGCGCGTGTGGAAGCCCGTGATCACGGGAATGCGCAGGACGTTCGCCGCGCGCATCGCCGAGATCCCCAGCAAGCCTTCCGTGGCGATGTACACCGCATCCGGGCGCCGCTCGCTCCAGCGCCTGCGCAGCTCCGAGCCTTGCGGCATGCCCACCTTCAGGCCGGGGTAGCGCGGCAGCGGCACGCCGCGCGCGTGCAGCAGGTCGATGTCGCCGTCCTGCGCCTCCGCACCGGGGCGCACGACCGCAACGCGGTGTCCGCGCGCAGCCATGCCTTGCGCCAGGGATTTCACCGTCAGGGCCACGCCATTGACCTGCGGCGGCCAGGTTTCACTTACGAACACGATGTGCATGTCTCGACCTCCTCGGATTGATGCCGATCATCCCCGGGGTGCATTCAATGCCGATG
>JAJXWZ010000162.1 GCA_021781345.1 Pseudomonadota bacterium | reverse complement strand
CACTGTTCGGCGCTTTGCCGCTGGCCCTCGGCAACGGCATCGGCGCCGAACTCCGGCGTCCGCTGGGCGTGGCGATCGTCGGCGGCCTGCTGCTGTCGCAACTGGTGACGCTGTACACCACGCCCGTGATCTACCTGTACATGGAACGCTTCAGCGACTGGCTGCGCGAACGCACGGGCCGACGACACGTCGAGCTGGCGTCCGACAGCGGCAAGTGATGTCCGATGATCACGCATGCGTTCGCCACTGGACCTTCCCCCTCTGCCACCCGGCGAGGGTGGCGCGCAGCGCCGGGTGAGGGAAGCAAATCCCGATGAACGTCTCCTCTCTATTCGTCAAGCGCCCGATCGGCACCTCGCTGCTGGCGGCGGGGGTTCTCGCGGTGGGCGTGCTCTGCTACACGTTGCTCGGGATCAGCTCGCTGCCGCAGTTCTCGGTGCCCTTCATCTGGGTATCGGCAAGCGAGTCGGGCGCCAGCGCCAACACCATGGCGGCCACGGTGACCGCACCGCTGGAGCGCCACCTCGGCCAGATTCCCGGTGTCGAGATGATGCATTCGCGCAGCTCCAATGGCAGCGCAGTGGTGTTCCTGATGTTCGATTCCGGCGTCGACATCAATGCAGCCGCGCAGCAAGTCGACGCCGCGATCAATGCCGCGGTACCCGACCTGCCGTCCGGCCTCGCGATGCCGCAATGGCACAAGGCCAACCCCAACGACGACCCGGTGATCGCGCTGGCCCTAACATCGAACACCCAGCCCATGTCGGAACTGTTCGACGCGGCGAACACCTTGCTGCAACCCCGCCTGAGCCAGTTGCCCGGGGTCTCGTCGGTGGACGTGTCCGGCAGCGCGCAGCCGGCGGTACGGGTGGACATCGACCTGCACAAGCTGGACGCGCTCGGATTGTCCAGCAACCAGGTACGCAATGCGCTGACCGCCGCCAACGTGACTTCGCCGCAGGGGTTCCTCGACAACGGCGAGATCCAAACCGCGCTCACCGCCAATGACCAGCTGCACACCGCCCAGGACTTCGCCAACCTGGTGATCGCGAACCACAACAACACGCCGATCTACCTGCGCGATGTCGCCAAGGTTTACCAGGGCGCACAAGACCAGTTCCAGGCCGCGTATTTCAACGGCAAGCGTTCTATCCAGCTGGAGGTCTTCAAGCGCCCCGACGCCAACGTGCTCGAGACCGTCGATGCGGTCAAGGCGGAGCTCCCGGGGCTGCGCGCACTGCTGCCGCCGGGCACGCAATTGACGCCGTACTTCGACGGTACACCCACCATCCGCGACTCGATCAAGGACGTACAGATCACCCTTCTGATCAGCCTCGCTATGGTGGTGCTGACCATGGCCGTGTTCCTGCGCCGGCTCGCGCCCACCCTGATCGCCTCGGCGGCAGTGCCGCTGGCCCTGTGCGGCGCGTTCATCGTTATGTACGCGATGGATTACACCCTCGATAACCTGTCGCTGCTGGCGCTGGTGATCGCGCTCACCTTCGTGGTGGACGACGCCATCGTGGTGATCGAGAACATCACGCGTCACCTCGATGAAGGCAAGTCGCGCCTCGAGGCAGCACTGGAAGGAGCCAGGGAAATCGGTTTCACCATCATCGCGATCACCGCCTCGCTGATCGCGGTGTTCACGCCGATCCTGTTCGCGCCCGGGATGATCGGAACCTTCTTCCGCGAATTCACCCTCACGCTGATCGCGGCCATCTTCGTGTCGATGCTGGTGTCACTGACGCTTACGCCAGCGCTGTGCGGCAGGTTCCTCAGTCATCACGACGCCCGCGAAACGGGGCCATCCCGGATCGGGCGGGCCCTCGACCGTTTCCACGCCGGGATGCTGGCCGTGTACACCCGTACGCTGGACTGGACACTGCACAAGCACCCAAGGCTGATGGCGTGGTCGCCGCTGCTGTTGCTGGGACTCACCATCTTCCTGTTCACCAAGGTTTCGGCCACCAACTTCCCGCCGCAGGACACTGGCCTGATCTGGGGCCATGCCAGTGGCGGCGTCACCATGTCGTTCAACGACCTCGAGGCACGCACCCAGAAAATCATGCAGATGCTGCGCGCGGACCCGGCGGTGGAGTACGTCGGCGCATCGATCGGTACAAGCAGGCGCGGTGCCAGCGGCTGGTTCAGCATCCAGTTGAAACCGCTCGGCCAAGGGCGCAAGGACTCGACCCAACAAGTCGTCGCGCGCCTGTCCGCGAAGGTGTCGCAATATCCGGACCTCGAGGTTCGGCTGCGCGCGCACGAGGATCTTCCCAGTGGCAGCGGTGGTACCAGCCAGGGCGGCCAGTACAGCGTGGATCTGCGCAGCAACAGCGCCAGCGAGCTCGAGCAATGGTTGCCCAAACTGCAGGCGCAATTGCAGAAGAACCCGATCTTCCGTGATGTCGGCACCGACCTCGACCAGGCCTCGCTGTTGCAGAACATGGTGGTCGATCGCGCTGCGGCCGCCAGGCTCGGCGTATCGCTGGCGGCCGTGGACGACGCGCTCTACAACGCCTTCGGCCAACGCCAGGTGTCCACCATCTACTCCGACACCAACCAGTACCCCGTGGTGCTGACGGCATTGCCCGCACAAACCGCCTCGCCTGCGGCGCTCAACGACATCCACGTACGCTCTTCCACCGGCAGGATGGTCCCGATCAGCGCGATCGCCCACCAGGTGGCCACGATCTCACCAAGCCAGATCGAGCACATCAACCAGATGACCAGCATGTCGCTGAGCTTCAACCTCGCACCCGGCGCCACCATGGGCGAAGCAACACAGCAGATCCAGAAGACGATCTCGGACATGCGCATGCCCGGCGACATCAAGCTGGGATACGGCGATTTCTTCCGCCGTTTCCAGGAGCAGATGGCGATGATGCCGCTGTTGCTGGTCGGCGCGATCGTCGCGGTCTACCTGGTGCTCGGCATGCTTTACGAGAACCTGGTGCATCCGGTCACGATCCTCTCGACGCTGCCCGCCGCCGGCGTCGGTGCCCTGCTGGCGCTGCTCGTCACCAACACGCCGCTGTCCATCGTCGCGATCATGGCGCTGGTGCTGCTGATCGGCCTGGTCAAGAAGAACGCGATCATGATGATCGACTTCGCGGTGGTGGCAGAACGCGAGGGACGCACGCCGCTGGATGCGGTGCGCGAGGCTTGCCTGGTGCGCTTCCGCCCGATCATGATGACCACCATGGTCGCGATCTTGGCCTCGGTCCCGCTGGTCGTGGGCATCGGCACCGGCGCCGACCTGCGTCGTCCGCTCGGCATCGCGATGCTGGGCGGCCTGATCTTTTCGCAGAGCCTGACCCTGCTCTCGACCCCGGCGATCTACCTGGTGTTCGGCACCTGGGCCCGCCGCCGGCGCGAGCGCAAGGCGCAACGCGCGCTCAAGCGCAAGCTCGCCTTGGGGCAGGCCTGAAAGCCCAGCGGGAATCGGCGACGACGCGGCTTGTTATGCTTGTAGACGTTTCCGCCATGCCAAGGCCCTGCCCGTGAGTACCGAGCCGTCCCCAGTCCGCCATGCGCGCATCGCCTTCATCGGGGGCGGCAACATGGCGCGCAGCCTGATCGGCGCGCAGATGGCCCGCGGGGTGCCGCCTGCAGCGATCCGCGTCGCCGAACCGCGCGCGGACTCACGCAAGACCTTGGCGCACGAATTCGAGGTGGCGACCTTCGCCGACAATGCCGAAGCCGTCACTGGCGCCGAGTGCATCGTGCTGGCGGTTAAACCGCAGATGATGCTGACGGTCTGTGCGGGACTTGCCGGACCCTTGCGGGATGCCGGACCGCTGGTGATTTCGATCGCCGCCGGCATCCGCCTTGCGCAACTGGAGCACCTGCTCGGCACTCGACACGCGATCGTGCGCTGCATGCCGAACACCCCCGCGCTGGTCGGTGCCGGCGCCAGCGGCTTGTGCGCCAATCGCAACGTCACGGCGGGGCAACGGGCGCTGGCTGAGAGCATCCTCGATGCGGCCGGCATCGTGCGCTGGATCGACGACGAGTCACAGATGGACACGGTGACAGCGCTCTCCGGCTCCGGCCCCGCCTATTTCTTCCTGCTGGTGGAAGCCATGGAGGACGCCGCGGTGAAACTCGGCCTGCCGCGCGACACCGCGCGCGCGCTCGCCGCACAGACCTGCCTCGGTGCCGGACACATGCTCGCCGACGGCGACGAAACGGCCGCGGAGTTGCGCAGGCGCGTGACTTCGCCGCACGGCACTACCGCCGCCGCGCTGGATGCCTTCGAGCAAGGCGGATTCTGCGCACTGGTCTTTAAGGCGCTCGCCGCGGCACGGGCCCGCGGTGCCGAAATGTCGGCCGAACTGGACTCCGGCGCATGACCTACCTCGCCAATGCGCTGATCCTGCTGATCCAGTTCTTCTTCGGCTGCGCGGTCGCGCTGTTCGTGTTCCGCCTGCTCGCCGAAGCCGTACGCGCGGATTTCTACAACCCGATCTGCCAGTTCCTGTATCGCGCCACCAATCCGGTGCTGACGCCGATCCGGCGCGCGATCCCGACCTGGCGACGCATCAACCTCGCCGCGCTGCTGATCGCATGGCTGCTGGAAGTCGCGAAGAACGCGCTGTTGTGCCTGGTGGTGCCCGACGTCTGGGCCAGTTATCCCGGAACCCTGGTCCTGGGTGTCGCCGACCTGCTGGACTTCTTCATGATGGTGTACCTGATCATGATCTTCGCATGGGCCCTGCTCAGCTACGTCAACGTCGACGCACGCAATCCGCTGGTGCCGCTGCTGGGCAAGATCGTCGATCCGGCGTTGAAGCCGTTCCGCCGGGTGCTGCCGCTGATCGGCGGCTTCGACCTGTCGCCGATGCTCGCGATCCTGGCGATCCTGCTGGTGCAGACGGTGGTGGTCGCGTGGTTGACGAACTTCGGGCACGCGATCTAGCCAGGGCGGGATCGCCTCGCTGCGAGAACAAGCCGTTCTTGCCGCAAAACAAAGCAGCCCGCGGCGCGCAACGACGCGGGGAAACCAAGGATGCCGTCAAACCGGGCGGCGTTCGCCGCGCGCCCAGCGTGCGATGACCGCATGCAAAGCGTCGAGCCCGTCGGTGAGCGCGGCCGGACCGGGCTGCAGGATGATCGGCGACTTGATTTCATGCAACTCGCCGTCGCGCACCGCCGGAATCGCTTCCCATCCGGGACGCGCAGCCACCGAGGCGGGCTGG
>JAJXWZ010000193.1 GCA_021781345.1 Pseudomonadota bacterium | reverse complement strand
CCGAGGTCGTCAAGGCGCTGTTCAAGATGGGCACCATGGTAACGATCAACCAGACCATCGACCACGATACCGCGGTGCTGGTGGTCGAGGAGCTCGGCCACAAGGCGGTCGAGGCGGCGGAGAGGACGGCCGAAACCCAACTCGCCGCGCACGTCACCACCGACGCGGCCGAGGGCGACCTGGCGCCGCGTCCGCCCGTGGTCACGATCATGGGCCACGTCGACCACGGCAAGACCTCGTTGCTCGACTACATCCGCGCCACCAAGGTCGCGGCGGGCGAGGCCGGCGGCATCACCCAGCACATCGGTGCTTATCACGTCCAGACGCCCAAGGGCGTGATCACGTTCCTCGACACCCCCGGCCACGCGGCATTCACGTCGATGCGGGCGCGCGGCGCGCAATCCACCGACATCGTGGTGCTGGTCGTGGCTGCCGACGACGGCGTGATGCCTCAGACCATCGAGGCCATCCAGCACGCGCGTGCGGCCAGGGTGCCGCTGATCGTCGCGGTCAACAAGATGGACAAGCCGGAAGCCAATCCCGACAACGTGCGGCAAGGGCTGGCGCAGTACGAAGTGATCCCCGAGGACTGGGGCGGCGATACCCAGTTCGTGCCGGTGTCGGCCAAGACCGGCATGGGCGTGGACGACCTGCTCGACGCGATCAGCCTGCAGGCCGAGGTCATGGAATTGAAGGCCGTGCCGAACGGGCGTGCCTCCGGCGTCGTGATCGAATCCAGCCTGGACAAGGGCCGTGGCCCGGTCGCGACCGTGCTGGTGCAGCAAGGCCAGCTCAAGCGCGGCGATTACGTGGTTTGCGGCGTGGAGTACGGACGCGTGCGCGCGCTGTTCGACGAGGCCGGCAAGCAGGTCGAGAGCGCGGGCCCCTCGATCCCCGTGCAGATGCTCGGGCTTTCCGGCGTGCCCGAAGCCGGCGACGAATTCGTGGTGGTGGCCGACGAGCGCCTGGCCAAGAACGTGGTCTCCGAGCGCGAAGAGAAGCGCCGCGAGAAGCGGCTGGTCACGCGCACCAACACGCTCGAGGACGTAATGGCCCAGATGGGCAAGGGCGAGGGCCAGCAGACCCTCAACATCCTGATCAAGGCGGACGTGCAGGGCTCGGCCGAGGCGTTGCGCGAATCGCTCGGTGCGATCAGCAACGACCTGGTCAAGGTCAACGTGATCGCGTCGGGCGTCGGCGGCATCACCGAGTCCGACGCCACGCTGGCGTCGGCGTCCAAGGCGCTGCTGATCGGTTTCAACGTGCGCGCGGATGCCTCGGCGCGGCGCGTTATCGAGCAGAACGGCGTGGACCTGCGCTATTTCTCGATCATCTACGACGTGATCGACCAGGTGAAGCAGGCCGCATCCGGCCTGATGGGCACCGAGGTGCGCGAGGAGGTCATCGGCATCGCCGAAGTGCGCGACGTGTTCCGCTCGTCCAAGTTCGGCGCGATCGCGGGTTGCCGCGTGGTCGAAGGGTCGGTCAAGCGCAGCAAACCGATCCGGGTGCTGCGCGACGACATCGTGATCTTCGAGGGCGAACTCGAGTCGCTGCGCCACTACAAGGAAAACGTGGACGAAGTGAAGAGCGGCACCGAGTGCGGCATCGGCGTCAAGCAGTACAACGACGTCAAGCCCGGCGACCGCATCGAGTGCTTCGAGCGCATCGAGGTGGCAAGGACGCTTTGAAGCCGGACCCCGGGACCCGGAGAGCATACTCGCCATGTCGTCATTCCGGACGCCGCGTAACGGCGATCCGGAATCCATTTTGATCCTGCTTCGCATGTTGAAGTCAAATAGATTCCGGCTTGCGCCGGAATGACGGCTTCGAATCTTCACCCCCCGCTTACTCATCCATCATGCCCACCCGCTCCTTCCATCGCACCGATCGCGTCAATGCCGAACTCCGCCGAGAGGTCGGTACGCTGGTGCATGCCGCGGTGCGCGACCATGCGCTGCCGCAGGCCAGCGTGGTGGACGTGGCAGTCAGCCGCGAGCTCGATGTCGCGACGGTATGGGTGACTGCGCTGCAGCCGGAGCGCTCCGCCGAAGTCGTGCGTGCGCTGAAGTCGCTGGCCAAGGAGTTTCGCCACCAACTTGCACACACGATGCGGATGCGGCGCGTGCCCGAACTGCGCTTCAAGTACGATGAGTCGGTCGACACCGGCGAGCGCATCGAGGCATTGCTGCGGAAGGAAGGGACGAAGGACGCGTGACCGGGGCACGTTTCGCCCGTTCCCGCGCGTGCCACGACCCCATGTCCGAGTCCCCGTCATCGGCCTCCCTCCCCCCGCCGCGAGCGGTGGATGGGATCCTGCTGCTCGACAAACCCACGGGCATCAGTTCCAACCGCGCGTTGCAGCAGGCGAAACGCATCTTCGGTGCCGCCAAGGCCGGGCATACCGGCAGCCTGGATCCGCTCGCCACGGGGTTGCTTCCCGTCTGTTTCGGCGAGGCCACGAAGATCGCGGGCTACCTGCTCGGTGCACGCAAGGCCTACGCAGCGGATTGCAGGCTCGGCATCGCCACCGATACCTGCGACAGCGAAGGCAAGGTGCTGGCCGAACGACCCGTCCCGACCCTGGACGACACGGTCCTCGGGAAGGCGTTGGCCGCACTCACCGGCCGCATCACCCAGGTTCCACCCGTGTATTCGGCCCTGAAGCAGCAGGGCGTGCCCTTGTACAAGCGCGCCCGCCGCGGCGAAGCGGTCGAGGCGCCGCCGCGCGCGGTCGAGGTATTCCGTTTCGATTTGCTGGGGCGCGACGGCGACACGCTTCGCCTGCACGTGGAATGCGGTTCCGGCACCTACGTGCGCAGCCTGGTGCGCGACCTCGGCGAGTTGCTGGGCTGCGGCGCCCACCTGACCGCGTTGCGCAGGTTGTGGATCGAGCCGTTCCGCGAGCCGCGGATGGTTACCCTTGAAGAACTCGCGCACTTGGGCGCAGGCGAGCCGTCGCGGCTGCTCGAATGCCTGCTGCCCATCGAAGCCGGCCTGGCCGACTGGCCTGTCCTGCGGCTGGATGTCTCCGACGCCTCCGACGTTGCGCATGGCCGGCCATTGCGCGTCCCGGCTGAACCGGGCCGATACCTCGCCATGTCGGCGACCGGCCGCCCGCTCGCGATCGGTGAAATCGATGCCACGGGGTCGTTCCGGGTTTCGCGCGGCTTCACGGCCTGAGCGGTCCGCGCCGATCGCTACAGAAGGCGCATCAGTTCCGGCCAGATCGGCATCTGGTGCACGCGCACCGTGGTACCGGCGAAGATCGCATTGGCGAGTGCCGGCGCCGCTGAAGGAAAACCCATGTCGAAGGCGCCGGTCGGGTTCTCTTCCGAAGGCACCAGGACGACCTGCACGTCGTGCGGCATCTGCGCCATGGTCGCGAGCGGGTAATCCCTGAAGCCGCGCTGCACGACGCGGTCGTCCTTGAGCGTGATGCGTTGGCGCAGGGCAGTGGAAAAGGCATCCAGTGTCGCGCCGACCAGTGCGGCACGCGCGCCCAGGGGATTGACCACGCGGCCGAGGTCGGCAGCGCACACCACGTTGTGGATCACCAGCTGCCGTCCCTGCATGGATAGCTCGACCGCATGCGCGACGTAGCCGCCGAAGGTGAAATGGCACGCCAGGCCGAAGCCGTGGCCGTGCGTATGCCGCTTGTCCCAGCCGATGGCGTCGGCCGCGAGCTGCAGCACCCACTTCAGGCGTCCGGTATCGAGCACCGGTCCGCCATGGCCGCGGTAGGCGAGCTTGCGCGCCTCGCCCAGCAGCGCCAACCGGAATTCCAGCGCGTCCTGCTTCAAGCCGTAGGCGACCTCGTCGATGAAGCATTCCGTCGCGAATGCGTTCGCCCCGTGCGAGCTGGCGCGGTAACTGCCGCGCGGCAGCGCCGAGTCCAGTGCGTACCAGCCGTACTGCAGGTTGTCGACCAGTCCCGCCGGCAGGTCGTCGGGATGCATTTCCGACAGCCACCAGCGCTCGCGCGGTTCGCGTCCGGCGAGGCGCGATGTGCTGGCGATGCGATGGGTCCAGCCGGTCGGCTTGCGCTTGCGGTCGGCGCAGGCCTGCAGCTTGTGCACGGAGAAAGGCCGGTAGGTGTCGTTGGCGAATGCGTCGGCGCGGGTCCACGTCAGCTTGATCGGCTTGCCTGCAGCCTTGGCCAGCATCACGGCTTCGGCGACGTAATCGGTTTCGAGGAAGCGGCCGAAGCCGCCGCCGGCCCTCGGTAGCTCGACCCGGATCCGGTCCGGTGGCAGCCCGGTCAGCCTCTGCAGCGTTTCGAACGCGGCGCGCGGGTTCTGCAGCGGGGCCACCAGCAGCGCCTGTTGGCCATCCACTTTCACCAGCGCGTTGGGCGGCTCCAGCTCGGCATGCGCGATCGTGGCGATGCGGTATTCGGCCTCGAAACGATGCGGCGCGTGCCTTGCCGCGTTGGCGAAATCACCGTCCGAGCGCACCGCCTTGGTGGGTTCGCCAGCGAGCAGCGTGCCGGCGATCCCAGCCAGCACCTGGTCGTCCTGCGCGGCCCGGGCACCCCTGTCCCAGCGGATTTCGAGCCTGGCCGCGGCTTGCAGTGCCGCCCATGTGTCCGTCGCCAGCACCGCGACACCCGCAGCGAGTTGCTGCGTGCCGAGCGCGCGTGCGGGGTCGGGCGCCGGGACCGTCATCACCTTCTCGACGCCTTTGATGTGCAGCGCGGCAGCATCGTCGAGGTGGGCGAGCTTGCCACCGGGATACGGACAGCGCACGACAACCGCCACCAGCGCGTCGCCGAGCCATTCATCGATGGCGAACCGCTGGCGGCCGGTGACGATGTCCGCCGCGTCGGCATCGCCGACGTCCCGGCCCACCAGCGTGTATTGCGAGGCGATTTTCGGCTGCGGCGGATTCGCGGCAGGCTTGACCTTGGATGCGGCCTCGGCGAGTTCGCCGTAAGCCAGCTCGCGGCCGTCGGCGGCGATCACCATGCCGCGCGCCGTTCGCAGGCTGTCCGGGCGGACTTGCCAGCGGCTGGCGGCTGCGCGCACCAGCAGTTCGCGTGCGGTGGCGCCGACCGCGCGCAAGTCGTTCCATGCCGCCGGCACGCTGGTGCTCCCGGAGGCCATCTGGTGGCCGTAGGTCCAATGCGGTTCGCCGCCCGAGTTGGCGACGCCCAGGTCCAGCGGCGCGACTACCACCCGGGCCCAATCCGCATCGAGTTCTTCGGCGATGATCCGCGCCTCGGCGGTACGGATGCCTTGGCCAACCTCGGGATCGCGTGCGCCGATCACCGTGGTACCGTCAGGTTCGATGCGTACGTAGGCATTGAGCCGGACCAGGTCCTGGCCCAGCAATTCGTCCGGCGTCCACGCCAGCGCCGGCAACCCCACCACCAGGGCGCCCGTTGCGGTACCGAAGACCCGGAGGAAGCGCCGGCGCCCGGCGTCGTGCGCAAGCGTCATTGGGCGCCGCTCCGCATGGTCTTGGCGGCCCGCAGGATCGCGCGGCGGATGCGCGGGTAGCTGCCGCAGCGGCACAGGTTGGCGATGCCGTCGATGTCGGCGTCGCCGGGATTCGGCTGGCGCGCCAGCAGGTCCGCCGCCGCCATGATCTGGCCGGGCTGGCAGTAACCGCACAGGATCGCGTCCTCCGCGATCCAAGCCTGCTGCAGTGGGTGCAGGCCGCCGTCCGTCCCCGCGAGTCCCTCGATCGTCGTGACTTGCTTGCCGGCGAGGTCGCGCATTGCAAGCCCGCACGCCCGCCCGAGCTTGCCGTCGACCAGCACGCTGCACGCGCCACAACTGCGGTCGTCGCAGCCGTACTTGCACCCGGTCAGGCGCAGGATGTCGCGCAGGTACCACAGCAACGGCATGGCCGGATCGCCGGTGTGGCGGAAATGCTTGCCGTTGATCGAGACATCGATGCCGCCGCGGATCGGCTGGGGGACGATATCGGTCGGTGGAGACGGCGGGATCGCTGGCATCCGCTGATTGTATGCGTTACTTCTGCGCTCCTCATCCGGGCCGCTGCCCGCGCCGGAACCGGGTGTTCAGGCGCCGTGCATCCTGCAGTGCAGGAGTTTTCGGATCGGCACCCGCGCGATTGCGTTTTGGCGGGACGCACGCAACACTTGCGGCCTTGCCTGCGCGAGTTTGCGCCGCCACATTCGCCCCCGCATGAACGCCTCCACCACAGCGCCGCTTGCGCCCGACGCACCCTGGGTCGTGTTGAAATTCGGTGGCACCAGCGTGGCCACCGAAGCGCGTTGGCGGACCATCCTGGAACTGGCCGGGGCGCGTCGCGCGCGGGGTGCGCGCGTCCTCGTCGTGGTATCGGCGCTGGCCGGTGTCACCGATGCGCTGAAATCCCTTTGCGGCAGCGCCGCGCCGGAACGGCTGGCTGCGGTCGAACGGCTCGTGGAACGGCACCACGCGCTCGTCCACGGGATGGGTCTCGCCGAGTGCGCCGGCGTGGATCGCTGGCTGGCGTCCCTGCGCGTGCTCAGTCAGGAAGGCGGGGCGACAGCGGATGCGGCCACTAGCCAGCCCCTGTGGCAGGCGGCCGTGCAGGCGCACGGCGAATTGCTGTCCAGCGCGCTGGGCGCGGCCTTCATGAGCGCGAACGGGCTGCCGACACGATGGCTCGACGCGCGCGAGGCGTTGCTCGCACGCGAGGTGCCGTTCCTCAACGATCGCGCGCGCGCCCTGTCCGCGCAGGTCCAGGCTGATCCCGACCCGGCCTTCGCCGCCGCCCTGGCCGCGCGTGGCGACGTGTACATCACCCAGGGCTTCATCGCGCGTGACGGCGATGGGCGGACCGTGTTGCTGGGCCGTGGCGGTTCGGACACGTCCGCGGCCTACTTCGGTGCATTGCTGCGTGCCGAACGCGTGGAAATCTGGACCGACGTGGCGGGCATGTTCAGCGCCGACCCGCGCCAGGTGCCGGGCGCGCGCCTGCTGCAGCGGCTCGACTATGACGAGGCGCAGGAAATCGCGACCACCGGCGCCAAGGTGCTGCATGCGCGCTGCATATCGCCGTGCCGGCGCGCGCGCGTGCCGCTGCTGATCAAGGACACCCGCCATCCCGACTTCGACGGCACCGCGATTGGTCCGTTGCCACCGGAGGCCGCACCCAGCATCAAGGCCGTCAGTTCGCGGCGCGGCATCACGCTGGTGTCCATGGAAACCTCCGGCATGTGGCAGCAGGTCGGCTTCCTGGCCGACGTGTTTGCGCTGTTCAAGCAGCATGGCCTGTCGGTGGACCTGATCGGTTCGGCGGAAACCAACGTCACCGTGTCGCTGGATCCCACTGAAAACCTGCTGGATTCGGACGTGGTTGCGGCGCTGGCCGCGGACCTCGCCAGGATATGCCGGGTCAAGGTGATCGCGCCGTGCGCCGCGGTGACGCTGGTCGGGCGCGGCATGCGTTCGATGCTGTACCGGCTTTCCGGGGTGCTGGCCGAATTCGGGCGCGAGCGCGTGCACCTGATCTCGCAATCGTCCAACAACCTCAACCTGACCTTCGTGGTGGACGAGGGGATGCTCGACGGCCTGCTGCCGCGGCTGCACGACCTGTTGATCCGCGCGGGGGCCTTGCGCACCGACGACGCCACGCTGTTCGGGCCGACTTGGCAGGCCTTGTACGGCGTAAGCGATTCCCACGTCCACGCGCCGTGGTGGCGGGCAGCGCGCACGCGGCTGCTGGACCTCGCGCAGGCGACGCCGCGTTACGCCTACCACCTGCCGACGATCCTGGAACGCGCGCAGGCATTGCGCGCGATGCGCTCGGTCGACCGCGTGTACTACGCAATCAAGGCCAATCCGCATCCCGCCATCCTGCGTGCACTCGCGCGCGCCGGGCTGGGCTTCGAATGCGTGTCGCCGGGAGAGCTGGATGCGGTCGACGCGGTGGCGGATGCACGCGAGTCGCCGCGCCTGTTCACACCCAACTTCGCGCCGCGCGCGGAATACGCTCAGGTGATGCAGCGCGGCCTAGCCACGACGCTGGACGCCCTGCATCCTTTGCAGCACTGGCAGGAGCTGTTCGCCGGACGCGAGGTCATGCTGCGCGTGGACCTCGGCCGCGGGCTCGGCCACCACGACAAGGTGCGCACCGGCGGTGCGTCCAGCAAGTTCGGCCTGCCGGTCGAACGGCTCGACGAGTTCCTGGAACTGGCGCGCACGCATGGCGTGCGCATCGGCGGCCTGCACGCGCACCTGGGCTCCGGGATCCTGGATGCCTCGCATTGGCCGGTGGTGTGCGGGCAGCTGGCGAGCATCTCCGAAAAGATCGGCAACGTGCGCGTGCTCAATCTCGGCGGCGGTCTCGGAGTGCCCTCGCATCCGGGCGAGGCGGAACTGGACCTGGCCGCCGTCGACGCGGCGCTGGCGGAGGTCAAGCGTGCCTACCCGCAGTACGAACTGTGGCTGGAGCCGGGTCGCTGGCTGGTCGCCGATGCCGGCGTGCTGCTGGCGCGCGTGACCCAGTCCAAGCGCAAGGGCGCGCTGGAATATCTCGGCTGCGACGCGGGCATGCACGCGCTGATCCGACCGGCACTGTACGACGCCTGGCACGAAATCGTGAACCTTTCCCGCCTCGATGCGCCCGCCGACACGCTGTACCAGGTGGTCGGTCCGATCTGCGAGTCCGGCGACGTCCTGGGCGCCGACCGGCGCCTGCCCAACAGCAGCGAGGGCGACGTGCTGTTGATCGCGCAGACCGGCGCTTACGGCGAATCGATGGCGTCCCGTTACAACCTGCGGCCGCTGGCCGATGCGGCGGTGATCGAATGAACGCATTGGCCGACCCACGCGATGCGCGTGCGTTTCGCTGCGTGCGCTGCGGATACGCGGATGGCGTGGCCGAACTCGCGTATGCGTTCGACGACGGTCCGGAGCTGATCGAGCGGATACGTTTTCCCGATGCGCCGGGCCTGGCGGAAGACCGCAAGGTTGTGTTCGAGTCCGCGCTGCGCATGCTGCACCTGATCGCCGGCGTCAGCTATTACAAGGCGGGCGTGCCGCCGCGGATCGAGGTCGGCACGGGGCCGCTCGACGCGTCGACGGCCGAACTTCTGGATGCTTTGTACGTCGATGGGCTGGCGGAATTCGCCTACCGCAATGGCCTCGACCTGCGCGGGAAGATCGCGTTCCCGCGGGCCGCCGTGCCCGCCGATCCGGGTCTCCCGTCGATGGGGCGCGAGGGCCGGCCACGCGTGCTGGTGCCCATCGGTGGCGGCAAGGATTCGCTGGTCGTGGTGGAGGCGCTGAAGGCGATCGGTTCCGAGTCCACCGCGGTCTGGGTCGGCGCCTCGCCCCTGATCGCGGGCGTGGCCGCGCGCACCCGACGGCCGACGCTCAACATCGGACGCGAGCTGTCGCCGGTATTGTTCGAATACAACCGCATTGGCGCATGGAACGGCCACATTCCGGTCACCGCGATCAATTCCGCCATCCTCGCTTGCGCCGCGATCCTGTACGGATTCGACGCGATCGCGTTTGCCAACGAGCGATCGGCCTCGGCGGCGACACTCGAGTACGACGGCCAGCACGTGAACCACCAGTGGAGCAAGGGCTGGGCCTTCGAACAGGTGTATGCGGCGTGGCTGCGTACGCACGTCGCCGCCGGCCTGGATTACTTCTCGCTGTTGCGGCCATTTTCCGAGCTCGCGGTCACGCGCGCGTTCGCGAAGACGGGTGCGGCTTATTTCGACGTGTTTTCGAGCTGCAACCGCAACTTCAGGATCACCGGTCCCAAACCCGCCGACCGCTGGTGCGGGCACTGCCCCAAGTGCCATTTCGTGTTTCTGGCGCTGGCGCCGTTCATGCCCAAGCCGCGCCTGCTGCAGATATTCGGCGGCAACCTGCTCGACGATGACACCCGGGCCGCCGGTTTCGACGCGTTGATCGAATACCGCGACCACAAGCCGTTCGAATGCGTGGGCGAAGCCAGCGAGGCACGCGCCGCGTTCACGGCGTTGGCGGCGCGTCCCGAATGGCGCGAGGACGCACTGGTCGCGCGCTTCAGGGAGGAGATCGCGCCGCAACTGGACGCAGCGCCCCTGGCACTGGAGCCATGGCTCGAGCCGGCGGGCGAACATGGCGTTCCCGAACGCTTCGCGGGAGCACTCGATGCGATTCGCCGAGCTTGAGCACGCCGAGGTCGCGATCTGGGGGTACGGCCGCGAAGGGCGCAGCGTGCTGGCCGCGCTCAGGCGCCGTTACTCCGACAAACCGCTGACCCTTTACTGCAAGCCGGAAGAGGCCGGTCACGCGCGTGGGCTGGGCGACCCGAACCTGCGCGTCCTGGACACCGCACCCGATGCAGATGCGCTGGCCGGATACGGACTCGTGATCAAGTCGCCCGGCATCAGTGCCTACCGGCCCGAAATCATGGCCGCACGCGAGCGTGGCACGCGCTTCACGTCCGGCACGGCGCTGTGGTTCGGCGAGAACGTGTCGGGTAAAAGCGGGGACGCGCGGGTGGTTGCGGTGACCGGCACCAAGGGCAAGAGCACCACCACCGCGATGGTCGCGCATGCCGCGCGCTCGCTCGGCGTGCGCACGGCGTTGGCCGGCAACATCGGCCTGCCGTTGCTGGACCTCGACGGGCAAAGCGCCGCCCTGTGGGCGATCGAACTGTCGAGTTTCCAGACTGGCGAAGCCGGCCCGCTGGAATTGGGCGTGGTGGTGAGCCTGGGCGAGGACCATCTCGACTGGCATGGCACGCGCGAACGCTACATCGCGGACAAGCTGAAGCTCGCGGACGTGTCGCGCAGCCTGCTGGTGAATGCCGAATCACCGTTGATGAAGCAGAAGACACAGGGTCATCCCGATCGCAGGACCTTCAACGATGCGCTAGGCTGGCATGTCGCCGAAGGCGCGATCATGCGTGCCGGCGAACACATGCTCGAGCTCGCATCGCTGCCACTGCAAGGCCTGCACAATGCGCAGAATGCCTGCGCCGCGCTGGCCGCGATCGAATGGCTGGGTTTCGATGCGCGCGTGGCATCGCGGTCACTGGCCGGGTTCAAGCCGCTTCCGCATCGTTTGACCTCCCTCGGCATGCGCGATGGCGTCGAATGGATCGACGACTCGATCAGCACCACCCCGGATGCCGCATTGGCCGCGCTGGCAAGCCTGCACGGACGCAGCGCGACGCTGATCTTGGGTGGTCACGACCGCGGCCTCGACTGGCGTGCATTCTCACGGTCGCTGAAGCATTCGCCACCGCACGCCGTGGTCGCGCAGGGCGCGGCCGGGCCGCGCATCGCCCGCGCCTTGCGTGAAGCCAACGTGGCATGCCCGATCCTGGAGTCCGTCGACCTCGCGGCTGCCGTCGGGTTCGCGGTGGATTCGGTGCCCGCCGGTGGCGTGGTGCTGCTTTCGCCCGGTGCGCCCAGCTTCGACCAGTTCAGGGATTACGCCGAGCGCGGCCGGGCATTCGCCAACCTGGCCGGCTTCGACGGCGGCACCATCGGCGAGATCACCGGTCTCGGCATTGCCTGATTCGATCAACGGGCTGCCGTTCGTCCATATCACGCAAAGATCGCAAAGACAGGCACCGGCGCTTGCGGTGTCCAATGTCGACTCGCAGCACGATGTCATCGATCGTCAGGCATCGGCATTCGACGACCGGAGCGCGGCGCGAGCGACACGTTCCCTTGGGATCGCGCCGCCGCGCCGCGCAGCGTTGGCCTACCAGATCTTCACGCGCTGGCCGGGCTTGAGGTAGAGCTTGGCATCCGGTTGCACGTCGAAGGCCTGGTACCAGGGATCGAGGTTGCGCACGGTTTCGGCGCGGAACTTGGCCGGCGCGTGCACGTCCGTCGCGAGCTGCTGGCGCAGGGCGGCATCACGGGCCTTGCTGCGCCATGCCTGCCCGAACGCGATGAAGAAGCGCTGGTCGCCGGTCAGGCCGTCGATCGTCGGCGCCGGCTTGCCGTCAAGCGACAGGTGGTAGGCGCGGTAGGCGGCGGTGAGCCCGGATACGTCGGCGATGTCTTCGCCGAGCGTCTGCCTGCCGTTGACATACACGCCGGGGAACGCCTGGTACTGGCTGTATTGCCGCGCCAGTGCCGCGGTCGCGGCCTCGAAATGCTTGAGGTCGGCCGGCGTCCACCAGTTTTTCAGGCGCCCGTGTGCGTCGAAATCGGCGCCGGTGTTGTCGAAGCTGTGGCTGATTTCGTGGCCGATGATGGCGCCGATCGCGCCGTAATTGGCGGCGGGGTCGGCCTTGGCGTCGAAGAACGGCGGTTGCAGGATCGCGGCCGGGAAGTTGAGCGCGTTCTGCAATGGCAGGTTGACGGCGTTGACCGTCTGCGGCGTCATCCACCATTGGTTGTCGTCGATGGGCTTGCCGATCCTGGCCTTGGCCAGCGCATATTCGAATTCGATCGCGCGGATGTGGTTGCCCAGCGCATCGTCGGGCTTGACCACCAGCGACGAGTAGTCGCGCCATTGATCCGGATAGCCTACGCCGACCTTGAGCGTGTCGAGCTTTTCCTCGGCCTTCTTCCTGGTGGCGGGCGACATCCAGGTCAGGTTCCGGATGCCGCTGCGGTAGGCGGCAAGCAGGTTCTTCACCATCGCCTGCGCTGCCGCCCTGGACGACGCCGGGAAATATTTGTTCACGTACAACTGGCCAACCGCGTCGCCGAGGTCGCTGTTGGTCGCAGCCACCGCGCGCTTCCAGCGCGCCTGCTGCTCCGGGGTTCCCGACAGCGTCTTGCCATAGAAATCGAAGTTGAGTTGCTCGAACGGCTTGGGCAGCAGGGGTGCCGCCCCATTCAGGGTGTGGAACACCAGCAGGTCCTTCCACGCGTCGATCGGCTGGCTGGCGACCAGTTTCGACTCGCCGCTGATCGCCGAGGCTTGCCACACGTCGAAACGCGGCACGCCCTCGAGTCCGGCTGCCTTGAAGTACACGGGCCAGTCGAGCCCCGGGGCCTTCTTCGGGAACTCGGCCGTGGACCACAGCGTGTCGGCCTTGTGGATGTCCTCGCTGTCGACCAGGCTTTCCTGTGCCTGCGCGATTTTGATTTCCAGCGCGAGGATGGCCGTGGCCTTTGCGTCGGCGCCGGCGATGCCGGCCTGCTTGAGCAACGCGGCGACATAGGTCTTGTACGCCTCGCGGGCCTGCACCATGTGCGGATCCTTCGACAGGTAGTAATCGCGGCTGGGCATGCCCAGGCCGCCTTGCAACAGGTACGGGATCTGCGTCGATGTTTCCTCCAGCCCCTTGGTCACGAACAGCCCGAACAGGTGCTGGGTATGGAAGTGCGTGGCGTTGATCGGGTCCACGTCGGCGCGCAGGCGCGAACCCAGCACACGCGCTAGGTCTTTGCGTGTCCTGATCGCGTCGATCGCGCCGAGTTCGGGTTCCAGCGGCGCCAGGCCGGCCTTGTCGATGGCCGCGGTGTCCATGTAGGCCGCGTAGTAGTCGGCGATCTTGCGCGCGTTGCTGCCTGCGGCGGGGTTGTCGGCGCCCGCGTTCCTGATCAGCTCGGCGGTATGCTTCTCGGTTGCCACGAATACGTCGTAGAACGAACCGATGCTGGACCGGTCGGCCGGGATCTGCGCGGTCTTAAGCCAGCCGCCGTTGGCGTATTCGAAGAAGTTGTCGCCCGGCTTCACGGCGTGGTCGATATACGCAAGCTTGATGCCGATGTCCGGCGTGGTGCCGGCGGAAGCTGCAGCGCCGGTGGTCGCGGCCCGTGCCGCGGGTGCCGATGTCGCGGCGGGAGCCGAGGCGGTGGTGGGCGATTGCTGCGAGCAGGCACCGAGCGCGAGCGCGACGGCGGCGGCAAGGACAAGCTGGATGCGCGGCATGGGACCGATCCGATATGGGAAAATCCCGATGATGCACCAAACCGGTCCCGCCTGCAGGTGCCGGAACGCACGGAACCATGGCTCCCGATCCCCGACCTTCCTCGCCATCCACCCCGGGCCTCCGCGAGCTGGCATCGCGCCTCGACGGGGTGCTCAGTCGCGACGCCGGGCGCCTGCGTGCCCGTTTGCGCAAGCTGGGGCGCGATCACCAGCCGCCCCGCGAGGCATGGGCGAAACTTGCCCGCGACATCCAGGCGTCCACCACGGCGCGGGAGACCCGCGCCGCGCTCGTCCCCCGCATCACCCTGGATGCATTATTGCCGATCACGCAGCGGGCGGACGAAATCACCCGGCTGATACGCGAGCACCAGGTACTGGTGATCGCGGGGGAGACGGGTTCGGGCAAGACCACGCAGTTGCCGAAGCTGTGCCTCGCGGCCGGGCGCGGCGTCGCCGGGATGATCGGCTGCACCCAGCCGCGCCGCCTTGCCGCGCGTGCGATGGCGCATCGCGTCGCCAACGAGTTGGGTGGCGAGACCGGCGGCATCGTCGGCTACGAGGTGCGCTTCGCCAGGCAGCTCGGCGACACCACATTGGTCAAGTTCATGACCGACGGCATCCTGCTGGCCGAGATGGCGCACGATCGCTGGCTGTCGGAATACGACACGCTGATCATCGACGAGGCGCACGAACGCAGCCTCAACATCGATTTCCTGCTGGGGTACCTGAAAGCGCTGCTGCGCAAGCGGCGCGACCTCAAGCTGATCGTCACCTCGGCCACCATCGACACGGCGCGTTTCGCCGAACATTTCGAAGGTGCGCCGGTGGTGACCGTGGAAGGCCGCGCCTATCCGGTCGAGATTAGCTACCGGCCGCCGGAACGCGAAGCGGGCCTGACCGAGCGCATTGTCGCGGCGATGGACGACATCACCGGCGAGGATCCGCGCGGCGACGTGCTGGTGTTCCTGCCCGGCGAGCGCGAGATCCGCGACGCCCACCTCGCGCTCGCGCGTCGGCAGTATCGCCATACGGAAGTGTTGCCGTTGTACGCGCGCTTGTCGGTGAAGGAACAGGACCGCGTGTTCAAGCCCGGTCCGGCGCGCCGGATCGTGCTGGCGACCAATGTCGCTGAAACCTCCCTGACCGTGCCGCGCATCCGTTGGGTGGTCGATGCCGGCGATGCGCGCGTCAAGCGCTACTCGCGGCGCAGCCAGATCGAGCGACTGCACATCGAGCCGGTCTCGCAGGCCGCCGCCAACCAGCGCGCCGGCCGCTGCGGGCGCGTCGGGCCGGGCATCTGCGTGCGCCTTTACGACGAAGCCGAGTTTGCCGCGCGGCCCGAATACAGCGATCCGGAAATCCTTCGGAGCGCGCTGGCCGACGTGATCCTGCGCATGCTCGACCTAGGCCTCGGCGACGTCGAGTCGTTTCCGTTCATCGATCCGCCCGATCCGCGCGCGGTCAATGACGGCTGGCGGCGACTGGCCGAAATCGGTGCGGTCGACGACGCGCGCCGGTTGACCCCGCTGGGCAGGCAGATCGCGCGTATCCCGATCGACGCGCAACTGGCGCGGATGCTGATCGATGCGCGCAAGCTCGGCGTCGCGCAGGACGTGCTGCCGGTCGTGGCCTTCCTCGGCACTCAGGACCCGCGCGAACGCCCCGCCGACAAGCAGCAGCAGGCCGACGCCGCGCACGCCGAATTCGCCGACCCCCAATCGGATTTCATCGGCGTGCTGAACCTCTGGAATGCCTATCGCATCGCGCATGAGGAACTGACACAGTCGAAGCTGCGCGACTGGTGCGCGAAACACTTCGTGTCGTTCATGCGCATGCGCGAATGGCGCGAATTGCACAGGCAGCTTCTGCTGGAGAGCGGGAGAGGGGAACGTGGAACAGGGCGGCGCGGTGATCGTGCCGGCGATCCCGACTCGCAACCCCCCGGTCCCGATGCATATCAACCCATCCACCTTGCATTGCTGGCCGGCCTGCCCACCAACGTCGCACGCAAGGACGAGCAGGGCGTGTATCGCGGCACCCGCGAACGCAAGTTCAAGGTGTTCCCGGGCTCGACGTTGGCCAAGAAGCCGCCGGCATGGCTGTTCGTCGCGCAGATCCTCGATCTCGGCGGCAAGGTCTGGGGCATGCAATGCGCGCGCATCGAGCCGGCATGGATCGAACGCCAGGCCGCGCACCTTTTGCGGCGTACCTGCAGCGATCCACACTGGTCGCGCGCACGCGGATCGGTACAGGCGTTCGAGCAGGTTTCGTTGCATGGCCTGGTCCTGGTCGAGCGACGCACGGTGACGTTCGCGAAGCAGGATCCCGGGCTCGCGCACGCGATCTTCCTGCGCGAGGCGCTGGCGCGTTGCGAGATCGACTGTCGTGCCGACTTCGTGCGCGCCAATGCCCGCGTGCTGGACGAGGCGCGTGAACTGGAAGCGCAGCAGCGCCGCAAGGGCCTGGTGAAATCCGACGAGGATCTCGCCGCGTTCTTCGCCGGCAAACTGCCCGAAGACATCGCTTCATCGGCGGCGCTGGATGCCTGGTACAGGCGCGCTCCCGCCGACGAGCGCGCGGCCCTGTGCTGGTCGTTGCGCGACGTGCTCGAAGCCGGGGTGCAGGGTGACGCCGGCGCCTTTCCGGACGCACTGGAAATCGGCAACCAGAAGCTCGCCTTCGAGTACCGCTTCGTGCCCGGCGACGCCGCGGACGGCGTGACCCTGCACGTGCCGCTGGCGCTGCTGAACGCGGTGCCCGCTTCGCGCTGCGAGTGGTTGGTGCCGGGGCTGCTCGCGGACAAGGTCGCCGCGTTGATCCGCAGCCTGCCCAAGGCCCTGCGGCGCAATTTCGTCCCGGCGCCGGAGTTCGCGCGGGCGTTCATCGAAGCCGAGGCGCCACGTGACGAGCCGTTGGCCAGGGCGCTGGCGGCGTTCCTTGGTCGGATTACCGGCGTCGATCTCGATGCCGCAGCGTTTGACGCGGATGCGTTGCCAGCGCACCTCAGGATGCGCTTCGACCTGCGCGACGAGCGCGGAGAGTCCATCGCACAGGACCGCGACCTGGAAGCGCTGCGCGAACGGTTCGGGTCGCGTGCGCGCGAAGCGTTTTCCCGTCACGCCGACACGGCCGTCACCCGCGAGGACCTGCGCGAGTGGGCGTTCGAGGTGATCCCTGAGCGCACCCGGGCGCGCGACGGCATGAATGCGTACCCGGCACTGGTCGATCTGGGCGAGGTGGCGGCGCTGCGGGTGTTCGAGAATGCCGACGAGGCCGCTGCGTCACACCGGCGTGGCGTGGAGCGTCTGCTGCGCATCGCGCTGGCCGCTGAGTTCAAGCGTGCGCAAAAACAATTGCCATTGAAGCCGAGGCTCGCGGTGGCGTTCGCACCGCACGGCCGTGCCGACGCGCTGCGCGAGGACATCGTCGAAGGCGCATTCGCCGACGTGTTGCGCGAATACGACCTCGATGTGCGCGATCGAGCCGCATGGCAAGCATTGCGCGATGCCGTGTCGCACGCACTGTTTGCCGCGGCCACGCAACGGATGCAACTGGCCGAACCGATCCTTGCCGCGCTGGCCGAACTGCAGCCTTGGCTGAAGCCCGCCATCAAGGGCCAGGCGCAAGCGAGTTATGCCGACCTGCGTGGACAGCTCGACGCCTTGCTCGCGCCCGGCTTCCTGCGCAACCTGCCACGCACGCGCCTCGCGCACTTGCCGCGTTACCTCAAGGCCATGCGGATGCGCGCCGAGAAACTGCGCAGCGATCCAGGACGCGACCACGCGCGCATGCAGCAGGTGCTGCCCTACTGGCGTGCGGTGCTGGATGCCCGGGCGTCCGGCGACGCGTCGGAAGCATTGCAAATACTCCGCTGGCTGGTCGAGGAATGGCGCGTGTCCGTGTTCGCGCAGGAACTCAAGACCGCCGAGCCGGTGTCGGGCAAGCGCATGGCGCAGGCGTTGCGTGAGATCAAGCAGCAGTGATCGCGTTCCTCGAGGACGCTGCCGCGGTCGTAGTTTGGGCCGGGCCACGCCAAGTCTCGCCAAGCCCGACGTTGTCACTCGCCAGTGTCGGGAATTACTGCGTTCAGCCCTGCCTGCGGGTTATGCAGTTCAAATCCGAGGCTAACGCTTCGTAGACCCCAGTTCTGGGATGGTCACCGGATCGCCCCGCGCTCGGATGTGGCTGTCAATCGGAAATTTCCAGCGCCGCTTCAAGCGCTTGGTCGATGCCGCCTCTCGCCGGGACTTCTTGCCGTGCACGCGTTATTGCGTATTGCCGGGGCGGTATGCGATATCACGGACGATCGGGGGCGGTATATCCGCCCGATGGCGAGGCCGGGCTTCGGGAGCGGCCGCGCTGCCCGTACGAATTCCCGTCGCCACTGTAAATAATCATCACCCGGGCGAAGTCTGGCACGCATGATGCGTTTTGCTTCCGTGAATCCGAAAAACGATTGTGACGGACAGTGACAAATTTCGTGACGCTTGTCCGTCATAAGGAAGGCAGGATATGAACGAGCACACCAAATCAGCGGCCATGTCGAATCGGCACAAGCTCGGCTTGATCGCGGGTTGCCTGGCCGCAGCACTGTTGGCGAACGCGCCGGCGCTGGCCGCTGCACCCGTCTCCGCGCCGACACCGGCTTCGCCGAGTTCGCACGCCGTGAACAACGAGCTGCAGGCGATGACGGTCCCGGCGTTGCTCGCGGCAGCGCTCGACGCGCACAAGCGCGGGCACCTGGTCGCCCCGGCTTCCGACAACACGATCGGGTACTACGTGGCGACGCTGCACAAGGATCCTCGCAATCGGATCGCCAGGGACGCGCTGCGGGAATTGTTCCCTTATGCCGTCACGGCGGTGGAGCAGACGATCACGCAAGGCGATTACGACGAAGCCAACCGCGAGATCGAGTTGCTGGCCAAGGCCGATCCGACCAATTACAGCCTGACCCTCCTGCGTGCCAAGCTGGGCACGCGGCGGGGCGGGCGAGCCGGGCAACACGTGGTGACCCTGCAGGCCACCGGCAAGTGCTGGGTGGCGATCGCCAACAGCGGTGGCCATGTCATCGATTCGCGCGTCCTCAGTTCCGGCGAATCGTGGACCTATCGCTATGCGCAATCGCTGCGGCTCACGCTCGGCAACGCCGATGGCGTCGAGGTCAGTGCCGATGGCAAGGCCGTGGCGGTCAATGCACCGCCGCATGCCAAGGTCGCGCACCTGGAGCTGTATGCGTCGAGGTGATGGGTTGCATGATCGGTGAGTCCGGAGGAATGGACATCGAGTCGAAGCATGCGACTGTCCTGAGCGCGCTTCGGCGCGTCAGTGTCAGGGCAGTTCCAGCGGCGCGAGTCGTTCGCGCCGCGCCGCGCCCAGGGCGATACCGATGACCAGCCAGGTGCCGCCGGTCAGGAAGGTGATCCGGTCGAAACCCGACCACACGAAGGCAACCACCAGCAGCCCCAGCAGCGGGAACAGGACGTAGCGAAAAACCTGCCGGTGGCGACGGCGCTTGATGTAGAAATACACGAACACCGTGACGTTGAGCAGCATGAACGCGGTCAGTGCGCCGAAGTTGACCAGCTTGAGCAACGCCTCTTCGGGCACCGCCAGGGCCAGCAGGATGGACAGGACCGCCACCAGCAGCGTGGCGTTGACCGGCGTCTTCCAGCGCGGGTGGACGCGGGCGAGGAAACCGGCGCCCGGCAGCACGCGATCGCGCCCCATCGAATACAGGATGCGTGCGATCGCCGATTGCGCGGCCAGCGCGTTGGCGACGCCGGCGGCGATCACGTTGACCAGGATCATCGCCAGATACAGGACCGGGCCGCCGACCTCGCGCCCGATTTCGAAGAAGCCGAGCTTGGCGTCGAGGGTCGTGTACTCCGGATGCACCAGTGCGGCAAGATACGTCTCGCCGATGAAGATGCCGCCAAGCAACAGCAGCGACAGTACGGTGGCGTTGCCGATTGCCTTGCGCGGCTCCCGGGTTTCCTCGGCCAGCGTGCTGATGGCGTCGAAGCCAAGGAAGCTCAGGGCGGCGATCGAGGTGGCGGTCGCCACGAAGCTCCAGTCCAGATGTTGCGGTTGATAGAAAGGTGCCAGCGACCAGCCGCCGGCACCGTGTCCCCGCACGAACACGAAATCGATCGCCAGGGCGACGAACACGCCAAGCGCCGCGAGCTCGGTCAGCAGCAGGACGAAGTTCGCGTGCGATTGCAGGCGGATTCCGAGGATGTTGATCGCGGTGTTGAAGACCACGAAGCCCAGCACCCACAGGAAGGGCGGCACGCCGGGCAGCAATCCGTGCAACCAGCTCGCGGAGAATGCATAGATCAGCGCCGGGATCAGCAGGTAGTCGGCCAGGATCATCCATCCCGCGATGAAACCCACATACGGATTCAGCCCGCGCTGCACGTACGAATACACCGAGCCCGCGATCGGGAATTCCGCGCTCAACTGCTTGTAGCTGAGCGCGGTGAACAACATGGCCACGATGCCGACCGCGTAGACCAGCGGCACCATGCCGAAGCTTTCACGTGCAACGAAACCGTAAACGGCCCATGGCGCGATCGGCACCATGAAAATCATGCCGAACACCAGGAGATGCCGCAGTTCCAGCGTGCGCGCGAGTTCCTGGCGGTAGGGCGTGCCGGCCTCGGGCCCGGCATCCGGGGCACGAACGGGACGCTTGGGATCGGTCATCATTGGCTCCGCCAGTCGGAATAGGCAGGTTCGGTGGCCCCGGTCAGCGCGAACCGTCCCGGCGTCAACTGCGACGGTTCGAGTCCCGTCGCGAGGATGTCGTCCGGTGGTCGGCGTTGTTCGATCAGCGCCGCGGCCAGTCGACCCATCGCGGGCGCGGTCTGGATGCCGTAGCCACCCAGCGCGGCCAACCAGAAGAAGCCTGGCAACGCCGGGTCATAGCCGACCACCGGGCTGCGGTCGGGGACGAAGCAACGCAGCCCGGCCCACTTTCGGCGCACATGCGTGATCTGGAGGGTGGTTGCGGCTTCCACCCGATCGACTGCCACTGCGATATCCCAATCCTCGGGTATCGCGTCGCAGGGCGGGGAAGGCGTCTCGTCCGCGGGCGACAGCAGGATCTGGCCGGTGTCGGGCTTGAAATAGAACGCTTCGTCGACGTCGATGGCCATCGGCCA
>JAJXWZ010000220.1 GCA_021781345.1 Pseudomonadota bacterium | reverse complement strand
AGGGCCGTTGTGATTTCGATCTGGTGACCACTGACCTGGATTTGCATGGCTGACTCCTCTCGCATCGGTAACGGAAGTCCGGCATCGATACCGGATCCGGCGCGCACCGGGCGCCGTGATGAATGGTTCGTCGTACTGCTCCCTGTGATCGCGCACGCCGGGGAAAGTTGCATCTAGCGTGGCGCGGGCCGCGTGAACTTTCCGTTCCCGCGTGTACATCAGCGGGCCCGCAGGCGCTCGCTCGAGCTTGGAATGCGCATTTGTTCCCGGTATTTCGCGACGGTGCGGCGTGCGACCTGGATGCCGCGCTTGTTCAGCTCGGCGGTCAGCGTCTGGTCGGACAGCGGTTTCGAGGGATTTTCCTCGTTGACCAGCTTGCGGATCATGGCCTGGATCGCGGTGGCCGAGGCGCTGCCGCCGTCCTCGGTGGCCACGCTGCTCGAGAAGAAGTGCTTGAACTCGAAGGTGCCCCGCGGCGTGTGCAGGTACTTGCGGGTGGTAACCCGTGAGATAGTGGATTCGTGCATGCCGAGTTCCTCGGCGAGTTCGCGCATCACCAGCGGTTTCATTGCCTCCGGCCCGAAGTCAAGGAATGCGCTTTGGGTGCGCACGATCGCCTGGGCGACCTTGAGCAAGGTGTCGGCGCGCGCTTCCAGGCTCTTCATGAGCCAACGTGCTTCCTGCAACTGGCCGCGCATCCAGGCCGCGTCGCTGCGCTGGGCACGCGCGATCAGGCTGCAGTAGTGCTGGTTGATGGCCATGCGCGGCTGGCAATCGGGCGACAGCGACACGCGCCAGCGCCCCCCGGCCTTCACCGCGTAGGCATCCGGCGCGATGTATTCGGTGCTGCTGTGGTCGAATCGCGAACCCGGGCGCGGGTCGAGTGCGCGGACCAGGGTGATTGCGGCGATGACTTCGTCCTCGGAAGCGCCGAACCGGCTGGACAACTTGGCGACATCGCGGCGCGCGAGCAGGTCGAGCTCACTTGCCACGATCGCGCGCGCGAGCTCGCGGCCTTCGGTCGCGGGATCGAGCTGTTCCAACTGGGCACCCAGGCAATCGCCAAGGTCGAGGCTGGCTACACCGACCGGCTCGAAGTGCTGGATCCTGAGCCGCACGGCGTCCGCCTCGTCCTTGCCGACCGGAGGTTCCAGCGCATGCAGCGCGGCCAGCACCGGCTCGAGCCCTTCGCGCAGGTAACCGTCGTCGTCCAGCGCATCGATGACGGCCGCGGCGATCGCGGCATCGCGGGCGGAAAACCCGCCCAGGTTCGCCTGCCACTGCAGGTGGTCGCGCAGGCCTTCGGGGGCGGCATCCTGGGGTTCGGCGTTGTCGTCGTCGTCGAACCCGCGGCTCGACTGCGCCCATTCGACGACCTGTGGCGAATTTTCGTCCCAGTACTCGCTGTCGTCGGCGTCCGGTGGCGAGGCATCGACTGCGCTTTCGGCGCCGTCCGGCGCAGGCACTTCGGCTTGCTCTTCTTCCTCGGCCTCCATGGCGTCAAGGTCGATCAGCGGATTGGCCTCCGCCAGTTCGCGCAATTCGACCTGCAATTCGACCTGCGACAATTGCAGCAGCCTGATCGCTTGTTGCAGCTGCGGCGTGAGGGAGAGCTGTTGCGACTGGCGAAGCTGGATGCCTGGTTTCATGGCGACATTCGTGGGCAGTCGCGGGCATCCTATAACACGGCTCGGTCGATGGGTAGTGCAACGGCACGCTTTTTGCTTGACGGCATGTCACGGATGCCGAAGAACCGTGGCGTGGGTGGTGGGCCGTGGGGTTCCTGCGTGCAGACTGCCGGGCGCCGCGGGTTCTTCGGCGCCCGACGCTACATCCTGAATTCGTGCCCGAGGTAGACCTCGCGCACCTGCTTGTGCGAGAGGATTTCCGCGGGCGTGCCGCGCGCCAGCACCTTGCCTTCGTTCAGGATGTACGCGTGCTCGCAGATGCCGAGCGCCTCGCGCACGTTGTGGTCGGTGATCAGCACGCCGATACCGCGGTCGCGCAAGTGCCGCACGATGCGCTGGATTTCCCCCACGGAAATCGGGTCGACACCGGCAAACGGTTCGTCCAGCAGCATGAAACGCGGGTTGGCCGCCAGCGCGCGCGCGATTTCCACCCGTCGCCGCTCGCCGCCGGAAAGGCTGATGCCCTTCTGCGTGGCGATGTGGGTGATCTTCAATTCGTCCAGCAGGGCGTCCAGCTCGCGCTGGCGCGCATCGGCGGCCAGGTCGCCGCGCAGTTCCAGCACGGCCATGATGTTGTCGGCGACCGACAGCCGCCGGAACACCGAGGCTTCCTGCGGCAGGTAGCCCAGCCCCAGGCGCGCGCGCTGGTGCATCGGCAGGCCGGTGATGTCTTCGCCGTCCAGCGTGATGCGGCCTCCGTCGGGTTCGATCAAGCCGACCACCATGTAGAAGCAAGTCGTCTTGCCCGCACCGTTGGGACCCAGCAGTCCGACCACCTCGCCTTGCCGGATCTCGAACCCGAAATCCTGCACCACTTGTCGCGAGCGGAAACTCTTTTGCAGTCCCTGCGCGGACAACATGGGTCAGTGCGTTCCCGAGGTCGATGCGGGAGCGGGCGCCGCCGTGGAGAGAGCACTGTCGGGAGCGGCAGTACCAGCCGTCGAGCTGGATCGTGCTGCCACGGTGGAGCTCGATGCAGGTTGCGCTGCTGACGGCTTGGCGGGCGCGGGTTTCGTGCGCGGCTGCAGGGTGATGTGCACTTGACCACCAGTCGTGGGCGAACCCTCAATTTCGCCGGTGTCGGTGTTGTATACCAGCCTGTCTCCGCGAAATTCGCCGCGACCTTGTTGCACCACTTGGGCATTGCCGGTCAGGATCACCGTATTCTCGGAAACCTTGTAGTCAATGGTGCTGGCTTGGCCATGAACGAGGGTGCCGCTGTCCTGGGTCTGCTGGAAATGCGCGGGGCTTCCATTTACCACCACGCGCTGCCATTGGCTGGTGTCATTGGGGTCGGTGTAGCCGGTAGCTTGCGTGCCATCGGCCTGGAAGGATCCTTGGTCCATGTGAAAATTGCCGGTAAAGGTGATCCTGCCGCTGTCTTGGCTACCGGCAAAAGTGTCGGCCCTGACATGGATAGGCTGATTCTTGTCCGATTGCTTGGCCTGCGCGAGACTGCACGGGCTCAGCGCCGCGATGAAGAGGATCAGCAATTCAACGCGAATGCGGCGTGAGCGTGGCATGGACATCGGAGAGCAACTCCAGGGTACGGGTGTCGAAGTCGGCCTTCATGCCGATGCCGCGCAGTATAGAACCGGGCTCCTGAATCACGCTGGGAGCGGCCGTGGCCAGGCGCTTGTCCTGGGTCCACACGGTCGCGTCGGCGGTCTGGATATCGGCCTCGGGGACGGTCGCGGTCGGCGGCCGTCGCATTTGGATCTTGCCGATCAGCTTGACCAGGGTATTGTCGGAGCTGATCCACGCGTATTGGGAGGTGCCGTCCCAGTCGGAACCGTCACTGGCGACGAAGAAGTATTTGGGTGCATTCACGTACAGAGAGTCGTTGCCTTCGCGTCGCGCCAGATGCGGCGCGGTCATGGTGAAGGCGAGCTTGCCGTCCTGCCCGAATGCGTGCAGGGTGAAATTGTCGAGTTCGTAGCTCGAACGCGGCGGTCCCACGATCGCAACGGGCTTCGGGGGTGGCCTGAACCACCACACCAGCAGTTGCGTGGCGGCGGCGGCTACGGCCAGCGCGACCAACCAGACGGCGGCACGGCGGTCCTTCACGTCGGAACCTGCTGCAGCGCGAGTGCCGCGCAAATGAAATCGCAAACTTCGCGAGCAGCCCCGCGTCCTCCTTCCGCGCTTGTCTGCCAGTGCGCCACCGCGGCCACCTCCGGGCGCGCATTGGCGACCGCGACCGCCAGTCCGCAGATCCGCATGCACGGCAGGTCGGGCAGGTCGTCGCCCACGTAACAGGCCTGTTCGGGCGGGATCCCCGAAGCGCGCAGGATGTCCTCGAGGCAACCCAGCTTGTCCTGCTTGCCCTGGTAGACGTGGTCGATGCCGAGCTGTTCGGCACGCAACTCGACCGCACGACTGATGCGGGCACTGATCAGCGCGATTTCCACGCCGCGTTCGCGCAATCGCTTGATGCCGAGGCCGTCATGTACGTGGAACGCCTTGATCTCGCGTCCGTCCTCGGTCATCCACAGGCGGCCGTCGGTAAGGGTGCCATCCACGTCGAAGGCGACCAGCCGGATGTTCGTGGCGCGGGTACGGACGTCGGCGGGGATGTTGTCGATGGCAGGCACGATGGGCAGGATCGAAACGTCGAAGCGGGATTGTAGGAGGGGCAGGGATGAGTAGCGAGCGCGCGGATACACGGACGCCGACCACGGCCTGGATGCGGTCGGCCGTCGATCCGAATACCGGGGATTGCAGGCGCTCCCGGAGCCGCGCAGCCTCGCTGCCCGCCCCTCGTCGCTGGCGTCAAACCACGCGCGCGCGCAGCAGATCGTGGATGTTCAATGCGCCCACCACGTGCCGCTCGTCGTCGACCACCAGCAGCGCATGGATTTTGTGCGCTTCCATCAATTGCGCGGCTTCGGCGGCCAGCTTGTCGGGACCGATGACCTTGGGGTGTCGGCTCATGGCCCGGCTGACGGGGGTCGCGCGCAGGTCGACGGCGTGGTCGTCCAGGCTGCGCCGCAGGTCGCCGTCGGTGAACACGCCCTGCAGCGTACCGTCGGCACCGACGATCGCCGTCATGCCCAGGCCCTTCCGCGACATTTCCATCAGCGCTTCGGTGAGCGTGGCATCGCTCCCGACCGAGGGAATCGCGGCGCCGGTATGCATCACGTCGGAAATCTTGAGCAGGCGGCGCCCCAGCGCGCCCGCAGGATGCGAGCGGGCGAAGTCGTCGGCGGTGAATCCGCGCGCCTCCAGCAGCGCGATGGCGAGCGCATCGCCCAGCACTAGCGCCGCGGTGGTGCTGGCCGTCGGAGCTAGCCCTAGCGGGCAGGCCTCGACGGAAACGCTGGCGTCGAGGTGGGCGTCGGCATCGCGTGCAAGCGAAGAGGCCGGGTTGCCAGTCATCGCGATCAAGGCGTTGCCCTGGCGCTTGAGGAACGGGACGATTGTCAGGATTTCCTCGGTCTCGCCAGAATTGGACAGCAACAGCACGATGTCATCCCGGGTGATCATGCCGATGTCGCCGTGGCTGGCCTCGCCCGGATGCACGAAGAACGCCGGGGAGCCGGTGGAGGCGAGGGTGGCGGCGGTCTTGCGCGCGATGTGCCCCGACTTGCCCATGCCGGACACGACCACGCGGCCCGGGCAGGCGAGGATCAACTGGCAGGCCTTGCTGAAATCCCCGTCGATGCGTGAAGCAAGCGCCTCGATGCCGCGGGCCTCGATGCCGATGACCTTGCGCGCGCTGGCGACCAGCGCCGCACGGTCGTGCCCGCGATGGGTCGCTGCGGGGTATCCAGCGGTGCGCGCGTTCACGATTGCGTACTCCTGTACCGGCGTTCTGCCATCACGCGATTTCCAGTAACATCGCCGATTGCCATTCTACAGGCCGCGACCTCTCCTTTCCCGCATACGGGAATGTGAGAAGGGTCACGCCGCCTCCCCTTCGTCAGTGAGCGTTCATGCAATCCCGAGAGTTGAAATCCCTGCTCGAAGAAGCCTTTCCCGGCGCCAGCATCGATGTCGCGAGCCCGGACGACGTGCATTTCCAGGCCGTCGTCGTCAGCGAGGCCTTCACCGGCAAACCCACCCTCGCGCGCCACCGCATGGTGTATGCGGCGCTGGGCGAACGCATGGGCGGCGAAGTGCATGCGCTTTCGCTGCGTACGCTGACGCCGGCGGAGGCGGGCTGATGGCAAGGATAGTGATTTCGGGCGGCAAGCCGCTCAACGGCGACGTGTGGATTTCCGGTGCCAAGAACGCGGTCCTGCCGATCCTGGCCGCCTGCCTGCTGGCCGACGAGCCGGTCACCATCGGCAACGTGCCGCACCTGCACGATGTCACCACAACGATGGAACTGCTGGGCCAGATGGGCGCCGAACTGGTGGTCGACGAACACATGAAGATCCGCGTCGACCCGCGTTCGACCGACCGCTTCTTCGCACCGTACGAGCTGGTCAAGACCATGCGCGCATCAATCGTGGTACTGGGTCCGCTGATTGCCAAATACGGGCTTGCCGAAGTATCGCTGCCCGGCGGGTGCGCGATCGGCTCGCGTCCTGTCGACCAGCACATCAAGGGCCTGCGCGCGCTGGGTGCCGACATCACGGTCGAGAACGGCTACATCAAGGCGCGTGCGAAGCGGCTGAAAGGTGCGCGTGTGGCCATGGACATGGTCACTGTCACCGGCACCGAAAACATCATGATGGCAGCGGCGCTGGCCGAAGGCACCACCGTGATCGAGAACGCCGCCGAGGAACCCGAGGTGTGCGACCTGGCCCACTGCCTCAACGCGATGGGGGCCAAGATCGGCGGCATCGGTACCAACGAGTTGGTGATCGATGGCGTCGAGCGCCTGCACGGCGCCGATTACAACGTGCTGCCCGACCGCATCGAAACCGGCACCTTCCTCGTTGCCGGCGCGATCACGGGCGGGCGCGTGCGCGCCAAGCACACCCGCCCCGATCTCCTGAAGTCGGTGCTGTCGAAACTCGAGGATGCGGGCGCGCACATCAATTGCGAGGAAGACGCGATCGAACTCGACATGCGCGGCCATCGCCCGCGTGCGGTGGACGTAACCACCGCGCCGTATCCCGCGTTCCCGACCGACATGCAGGCGCAGTTCACCGCCCTCAACTGCGTCGCCGAGGGCACCGGCGTGATCACTGAAACCGTGTTCGAGAACCGGTTCATGCACGTGCAGGAGCTGCATCGCCTCGGCGCCGACATCAAGGTCGAGGGCAACACCGCGATCGTGCGCGGCGTGCCACACATGTCAGGCGCGCAGCTGATGGCGACCGACCTGCGCGCGTCCGCATCGCTGGTCTTGGCGGGCCTCGTCGCCGAAGGCGACACCGTCGTCGATCGCATCTACCACATCGACCGCGGCTACGAAAACATCGAGGAAAAGCTCGGCGGGCTCGGCGCACAGATCCGGCGCTTGCCCAACTGACATCCAGCGTCCCGGATGAGCGCGTGCCTGCCATCGGCGCGGCGCGGATCGGGCACGGGTTCCGGTGACATCCCTGTTTTTGCTACCGTCCAGCGGTGGGTGGCTTGCCTGCACCCTTCGCGGCCAGCGCGCCGAGGAACCCGACCCGGGTCAGTGCGTCGACCAGCTTTCTAGTTCCAGCGAGAACTCGTCCTTGCCGCGTTGCTCGACCTTGATGGGCACCGGCAGCTTCGCGGGCGCGAACAGGGCCACGAAGGCGTCGCCGCCGTCGGTGCGCACGACGGGTATCGCCGTGAAGGTTCCGGCGGGCACGCTCACGTTCTGCTCGCCGCGAGCGACATAGTGCTGCAATTCGATGCGATTGCGCACCGCCACGGGCAGCGTGAAACGGATCTTGCCCTTGGCCAGTCCGACCGCGAGCGCCAACGGCACGGTATGGCGTTCGAGTGCGCCGGGCTGGGTCGGGAACCGGAACGTACCCCTGTCGTCCACCGTGATCACGTGGTGGGCCCAGTCGAAACGGGCGGAACGGTGCGTCTGCTTGATCGCCGTCTTCATCGAATAATCGTAGCTCTCGCCCTGCGGCAGGTCGCCGGCCCAGGTGAAGGTCGAACGTTCGCTGATGCTGGCGCCGAGCAGGGACGCGATGCCCGATGTGCCGCGGCTTTGCGTGGTGAAGGTCCAGGTGTCGTCGCCCGCCTTCGCGAGGGTCATGGTTGCGATTCCGATCTGGGAGCCATCGCGCAGCAAAAGGTAGTGCGCCGTGAAGGCGGGCAACGGTGCGGCGGCGATGGCCGTAGCGCAGACGGCGGGGAGGGTCAACGCGAGGGCAAGGCCGAATGGGCGGATGGATGGCATGGCTCGGGACACGACCGTGGCGGAAGGCTGCAAGCCTGACGCGGCAAGGCTGAACCCAGCTTCACGCGGGGGTCAAGTGGCCGGTCGGGTCGAGCTGCAGCGGCGCAGGGATCGCGCGGCCCTGGAACAGCACCCTGCCGCCGCCTTCGCGGACCACTCCGCGCGCGATGGCGTCCACGCAAGCCACGAGCAGGCGATGTTCGCGCGGCAACAATCGTTCGGCCAGCGTGTCCTCGGTGTCGCCGGCGCGCACGTCGATGCGTGCCTGCGCGATCACCGGGCCACCATCGAGCTCGGCGCTCACGAAATGCACGCTGGCGCCATGTTCTGGATCGCCGGCCTCGAGCACGCGTCGATGCGTGTGCAGGCCGCGGTATTTTGGTAGCAGCGAAGGATGGATGTTGATCATCCGGCCCGTCCACACGGCGGTCACGGCGGCATCGATGATGCGCATGTAGCCGGCCAGCACCACCAGTTGCGCGCCACTCTCGGCGACGTTCGCGAATAGCGCTTCGTCGAATTCGCGACGCGTCGCGAAGCTCTTCGGATCGAGGGCGAGCGTGGGGATGCCATGCGCCTCGGCGTGTCGCAGCGCGGCGGCATCGGCCTTGTCGCTTGCGACGAGCGTGAACTCGACTGGCAGCCGGCCGGCCCTGCGTGCATCGATCAGCGCCGCAAGGTTGCTGCCCCGGCCTGAAGCGAGGACCGCTATCCGCAGGGTCATGCGATGCGGACGCGCTGGTCGCCGGCGGCGGCGACGACCTCGCCGATCGTCCAGCTGGGAAGCCCGGATTGCGCGAGTGCTTCGCTTACGCCGGCCACGTCGCCCGGCGCCAGGACCAGGGTGAACCCGATCCCGCAGTTGAAGGTTCGCCACATTTCCTCGCGTGGCACCTTGCCCTCGTGTTGCAGCCATTCGAACAGCGCGGGCAACACCCACGCGGAGCTGTCGATCTCGAGTCCAAGTCCCGACGGGACCACGCGGACGATGTTCTCGAGCAGGCCGCCGCCGGTGATGTGGGCCATGCCGTGGACGACGCCCGGGTGCGCGTTCAGCAACGCAAGGATCGGCTTCACGTAGATCGTGGTCGGCGCCATCAGTGCATCGGAGAGTGTCTCGTTGCCCAGCCGCAGGTCGAACGGATTGCCTGCACGTTCGACGATCCGGCGGATCAGCGAGTAGCCGTTGGAATGCGCCCCGCTGGAAGCGACGCCGAGGATCGCATCGCCGGCGCGGATCGCGCTGCCGTCGATGATGGCCGATTTCTCCACGGCTCCGACGTTGAACCCCGCGAGGTCGTATTCGCCGGGCGGATACATGTCCGGCATCTCGGCGGTTTCGCCGCCGATCAGTGCGCAACCGGCCAGCTCGCAGCCTTTCGCGATGCCGCCGACGACGGCTACTGTGGTGTCGACGTCGAGCTTGCCGGTCGCGAAGTAATCAAGGAAGAACAGCGGTTCCGCGCCCTGCACCAGCACGTCGTTGACGCACATGCCCACCAGGTCGATGCCGATGGTGTCGTGCCGGCCCAACTGCTGGGCCAGCTTAAGCTTGGTGCCCACGCCGTCGGTGCCGGACACCAGCACCGGTTCGCGATACTTCCCGGACAGGTCGAACAGCGCGCCGAAGCCGCCCAGGCCGCCCATCACCTCGGGACGGAACGTCTTGCCGACCAGTGGCTTGATGCGCTCGACTACCGCGTTGCCGGCATCGATGTCGACGCCGGCGGCGCGGTAGGAGAGGGATTCGTCGTTGGAAGTCACGGCAGGTTCTGCGATCGGCGCCCGCGGCGGCCGGGATCGGCAATGATAGACGCTGGGGCCGCGATTGGGCAGACTTGTGGCCCGTCGCCCGGAGGTGCGTGGCCATGATTCGAACCTGCATGTGCTTGCTGTGCGCGCTGCTGGCGGTGGGCGCGGTCTCGGCCCAGACCGCGCCGGCGGCGTCCACCGGCACTCCGCCGTTGCCGGCCGCGGCAGGAACTCCTTATTCGGCCACCGTGCCGGTCGCCGGAACCAGCGACGTCCAGCGCAACGACGCGATCGCCGCCGCGCTGAAAGTCGTGCTGCAGCAGGCCGCCCCGGGATTCGTGCCCGATGCCGGCACGCTGTCGGAGGCGTCGGGCTACGTGCGCGATTACCACTACCGGCGGGCGGCTTCCGGCGGCGGCCTGGAGTTGCAGGTCGATTTCGATCCCGGTTCGATCAAGCGACTGGTCGCCCAGGGCGGCAGCAACGGCGCGGCTGCGGTGGCCGGCGCACCGCCCGCGTCGAACGCTTCGCCGGCTTCGGCGGGAGCCGCCGCCGGCGGGACGGCCCCGGTCGTCGCCGGCGGAACCGGCACCATCTGGGTCGGCGGCATCGAGGACAGCCATGCGTTCGCCAGCGTGCTGTCCTTGTTGCGGAATGATCCGGGGTTGCACGACGTCCAGCCGGTCGCGGCCGAAGGCGACGGAGTGATGCTGCAACTCGGCTTCAGCGCGCCGCTGGCGACGGCGCTGGCCGCGCTGGAACCGCCGAATGGCCATCTCGTTCCTGCGGCCCAGCCGCACGCAGGAGCGGACTTGTCCTTCAGCTGGTCGCCCTGAGCGTGGCACCGCCGTGAGTGGAGCGACACCGCCAGTAGACGGCAAGCACGCAGGTCCGATGCGGCATCTGCCCAACCTGATCTCGGTGCTGCGCATCGCACTGGTGGCGCCGCTGGTTGCCACGATCGTGCGGGAACAATACATGGCCGCGCTGGCGATCGCGTTCATCGCGGGCGTGTCGGACGGCGTGGACGGCTACCTGGCGCGTCGCTTCCACTGGCAGAGCCGGCTGGGTTCGTTCCTCGATCCGGTCGCCGACAAGTTGATGCTGGTGGGTTGCATGCTGGTCCTCGGCTGGTTGCACGAGGCGCCGCGCTGGCTGGTCGCGCTGGTCGTGTTGCGCGACGCCGTCATCGCGCTGGGCGCGTTGGCCTGGCATCGCGTGCTGCGCAATTTCGAGGCGCGTCCCAGCTGGTTGTCCAAGCTCACCACGGTCGCGCAGATCGTTTTCGTGCTGTGGGTCCTCGCCGACCATGCGTTCGGCTGGCGCACGCCCATGACGATACCGGCGTGGATCGCAGGTGCGTTGACCGCGGCGAGCGGGCTCGACTACGTGGTGCGCTGGGGTCGCCTCGCGCGGCGTGAACTCAAGCGCAAGGGGGCGTCCGCATGAGCAACGCCCAGCGCTGGCAGTGGTTGATCATCGTCGGCGTGTCCGGCTGGCTGGTCTGGTTGCTGTCGCCCGTCCTTATGCCGTTCATGCTGGCCGGGGTGTTCGCCTACCTGGGCGATCCGCTGGTCGATCGGCTGGAACGCCTGCGGCTCGGTCGCGGACTCGCGGCCGGCATCGTGTTCATGGTCATGCTGCTGATGCTGGCGCTGGCATTGCTGCTGGTGGTGCCGCTGGTCCAGCGCCAGATCTCGCGCTTGGTCGCAGCGCTGCCCGCCTACGCCGCATGGTTCACCCGTGACGCCGTGCCGTGGCTGGAACAGAAGCTGCACGTTCCCCCCAGCGAGTTCGATACCGCGACCCTGATCGAGCGCATCCGCGAACACATCGGCACGGTCGGTGGCATCGCCGCCACGCTGCTGGGCTACGCGACGCGTTCGGGACTCGCGTTGATCAGTTGGGGCGTCTCGATCGTGCTGGTGCCGGTGGTGACGTTTTATCTCCTGCGTGACTGGGACAAGCTCGTCGCGCACGTCGACACGCTGCTGCCACGGGATGCGCAACCCACGTTACGGCGACTCGCGCACGAGACCGACAGCGTGCTCGGCGCGTTCGTGCGCGGGCAGTTGCTGGTGATGCTGGGCCTGGCGATCTATTACGCCGGTGCGTTGAAACTGGTCGGCCTCGACGTCGGTCCGCTGATCGGCATGATCGCCGGACTGGTCAGCTTCGTCCCCTATCTCGGATTCATCATCGGCATCGTGGCCAGCATCATCGCGGCGCTGGTGCAGTTCCACGATGTCCTTCACCTGCTGCTGGTGCTGGCGGTGTTCGGGGTCGGCTCGGTGCTGGAGAGCTACATCCTGGTGCCCAAGCTGGTGGGCGACCGCATCGGGCTGCATCCGGTGGCAGTGATCTTCGCGGTGCTCGCGTTCGGCGAATTGTTCGGGTTCATCGGGGTCCTGCTGGCATTGCCGATGGCGTCGATCGCGATGGTGCTGCTTCGGTTCCTGCGCGACCGTTACGAGGCGAGTTCGTTGTACGCGGGGCACGAGCAACCCAAGATCGTTTCGACCGAGGGCGATCCGGTCGATCCCGACGCGCATCCGCCGCCGGCAGGCAGCGAGCCGCCGGCGGCGCCATGAATCGACAAATCCCGCTCGACCTGCGCTGGCCCCCGCACCAGCGGCTGGACGCTTTCTGGCCCGGTGCCAACGTGCCCGCGCTGCAGGGTGTCACGGACCTCGCCGAAGGCGGCACCGATTGGCTTTACCTGCACGGTTCTCCCGGCACCGGCAAGAGCCATCTGCTGATCGGTGCATGTCGCGCCGCGATCGAATCGGGTCGTGCAGCGCGCTATGTCGCGCTGGCGTGGCTGCCCGCGCCGCGCGACGAAGCGATCGCAGGTATCGAGGCGGAAGGCCTGCTGGCCATCGACGACGTGCAGGCGGTCGCCAACGACCGCGAGGCCGAGCGCGCGTTGTTCGATCTGTACAACCGCGCGAAGACTGCGGATGCGCGGATATTGTTCGCCGCTGCCGCGGCGCCGAAGGAACTCGGGATCGGCTTGCCGGACCTGGTGTCGCGGCTCGCGATGTGCACGCAATGCGTCCTGCGTCCGCTCGACGATGCCGGCCGCCGCGCGATGCTGCGCGTCCTGGCCGGCCGTCTCGGCTTGCGCCTCGACGACGAAGTGCTGGATTGGTGGTTCGCGCGCCAGCCGCGCGATCCGGCATCGCTGGTCGCGTTGCTGCAGAAGATCGACCGCGCTGCACTGGCCGCGCAACGGCGGATCACGATTCCGTTCTTGCGTGAACTGCTGGGAACGTAGCTCGCGACGGTGCCCAGCCGTCATTCCCAGCCATGCACCGCGCGTTCTGCCGCGGCATTGGCGGGGCGCGCAAGCAATCCGGTGTTGCTCAGGCTGATTGCGTAGGTGGCGCCGTCGCCCATCGGCAGGTAGGTCGCCGTGCCGTAGCTTGCATCGACGAACGGCAGCCACGGCGCTTCGCGATGGGCCAGTAGCCACAGACTCAAGCCGGGTTCCCGTGCAAGCCCGATCGCACTGGGTGGGCGTGTCAACGTGTCATGCAGGCTGGTGTAGCGCCCGCTCAAGCGTTCCAGCCGGTACAGCGGCGCGAACCCCAGGACGGTGGCGATGCCTTTCCACTTGATGAAGCGTGCGTCCAGCTCCCACTCGTCACCCGTGAGCGTCGCGTGCACGGTGCCGCCGTCCTGGCGAACCAGCGTGACGGCATAGCGTTGCGGTGCGAGCGCCCTGAAACGGATGGTCGCGACAGGTTTTTCGTAGGTGAAACGCGCGTAGGTGAGCAGGTTGACCCCGACCAGCAGCGCGATCGCTGCGAGACAGCCGATCAACAGGCCGACCAGCCCGATTGCGCTGCCGCGGACCATGCGCCGACGGCGTACTTGGTAGGCGCCGCGGGCGATCAACAGCAGTGCGGCGATGGCGCCGAACGCCACGCCAGCATCGAGCCACAACGCCATGCTCATGCGCGGCCGCTCCCTTCGGTGCGGGTCGTTGACATGCCCAGCATTATGCGCGCGCGCGGGTCACGCGGCGCCGCCGCGCAGGCGTGCGTCGAGGTCGGCCAGGCGTAGCGGCGTGCCAACGTCGGTCCAGAAGCCGCGATGATGCCGCCAGTCGATTTCATCGCGCGATATGGCGGCGCGCAGCAGCGGCACAAGCGAAAACCGCGGCGGTGCGGCGCGCGCGCCTTGCGTGCCGCCGATGGTCGATCGCCAACCGTGCAGGATCTCCGGTCGGTACACGCCGATCCCCGCGAACGTCAGCGCACGCGTGGCGCCGGGCGAATCCGCGAACGGCAGCAGCCTGCCGTTCGCATCGACGCCGAAATCGCCCCGTGGATGCTGGGTCGGGTTGTCCACCAGCACCAGTTCCGCGACGCCACGCGGTTCCACCGGCAACCGCCCGAAATCGAAATCGGTGAAGGTATCGGCGTTGACCGCGAGGAATGCTTCGGCGCCGAGCAGCGGCAGGGCTTGCAGCATGCCGCCGCCGGTTTCGAGCGGTATCCCGCCCTCGCGGCTGTACGTGATGTGCACGCCGTAGCGCGAACCATCCTCCAATGCTCGCGGGAATTGTTCGGCGAGATGCGCGATGTTGATGATCACCTCACGCACGCCGCCGGCCGCGAGCCTTTCCAGGTGCCATTCGATCAGCCGCTTGCCGCCGACCCGCAGCAGCGGCTTGGGCGTGGCGTCGGTGAGCGGGCGCATGCGTTCACCCAAGCCGGCCGCGAACAGCAGCGCTTTCATTCGCACGGCACCGTCAGGTCGCGTTCGCCGATCCGGCGTTCCAACAGCGCGAGGAAATCATGAAGTTCCGGATACCGCGAGGCGACGCTGCGGACGTAGTGCCATACACGCGGCAGGTCGGCGAGGTAGCCGCGCTTGCCGTCCCGATACCACAGCCGGCAGAAGATGCCGAGCACCTTCAGGTGCCGCTGCAAGCCCGTCAGGTCGAACCAACGTTGCCAGCGTGCGGTGTCGACGCGGTGGTCGAGCGCGCCCGCGTCGACCAGGCGTTGGCGGTGGGTTTCGGCCCAGTAGCGGATGCGAGCGTCGTCCCACTGGACGTAACAGTCGCGCAGCAGCGAGACGAGGTCGTAGGTGATCGGCCCCAGCACCGCGTCCTGGAGGTCGACGATGCCGGGGTTGTGTCCGGGCACGTACATCAGGTTGCGGCTGTGGAAGTCGCGGTGCACGAACACCTGTGGTTGAGAGAGCGCGTTGTCGATCAGCAGGCGGAACGCGACCTCGATCGCGTCCCATTCGCCGCAGTCGATGGCGATGCCCAGATGGCGTTCGAGGAACCAGGTCGGTAGCAGTTCCAGTTCGCGAACGAGCAGCGGTTCGTCGTAGCTGGGCAGGCCGCGGGGATCGACGCGCGTCTGCATGGTCAGCAATGCTTCGAGCGCATCGACGTACAACGCATCCGCGCTCGCGTCGTTCAATTCATCCAGGTAAGCGCGGGTGCCGAGGTCGGACAGCAGCAGGAAACCCTGCGCGCGATCTTCAGCCAGGACTTCGGGTGCGTCGAGGCCGGCACCGCGCAGCCGCGCATCCACGTCCAGCCAGGCCTCGAGATCGCCGGAGCCCGGTGGCGCGTCCATCACGATGGCGCTGCGCACGGTGCCCGAGACGCGCCAGTAGCTGCGCGCGCTGGCGTCCGCGGAGGCTGCTTCGAGGATGGCGCGGGCGTCCCCGCAGGCGGTGCGCGCGAACGCGAGCCGCGCGCTGGCGCGGCTGTCTGCGAACGCGGGGGACTCGATCACGGGCATGGCCCGGAAGTATAGGTGCGGGCCGGCGCCGGTCGCCTTGGCGTCGCTGGGCGGCGGGCGGTTAAGTTATCCTTACCGCTCGGCCGCGCCGTCGCGCGTCGCCGCAGGACTTCCCGGGACTCCCGAACATGAGCGTCACAAGGCTGCAAACTCACCTCGACCGGCTCGAGGCCGAATCCATCCGCATCCTGCGCGAGACGGTGGCGGAATGCCGCAAGCCGGTCCTGCTGTACTCGATCGGCAAGGATTCCTCGGTGCTGTTGCACCTTTTGCTCAAGGCCTTCTACCCGGCCAAGCCGCCGCTGCCGATGCTGCACGTCAACACGACGTGGAAGTTCCGCAAGATGATCGAGTTCCGTGATCGCGTCGCGCGCGACACCGGCGTCGACCTGATCGAATACATCAACCAGGAAGGCCTGCGCCAGGGTACCGATCCGGTCGGCGCCGCATCCAAGCACACCCATGTCATGAAAACGCTGGCCTTGCGCCAGGCACTCGCCGATTACGGTTTCGACGCCGCGATCGGCGGCGCGCGTCGCGACGAGGATCCCGCGCGTGCCAAGGAGCGCGTGTTCTCGCTGCGTGGTGCCGGCCAACGCTGGGAACCGCGCAAGCAGCGTCCGGAGCCGTGGAGCCTGTTCAACACGCGGCTCGACCAGGACGAAACCCTGCGGGTGTTTCCGCTGTCAGACTGGACCGAGCTCGACGTGTGGCTGTACATCCGCCGCGAGGGCATCGAGGTGGTGCCGCTGTACTTTGCCGATGAGCGCGCGACCTTCGTCCGCAATGGCGCGCTGCTGGTGCGCGACGACGAGCGCGTGCCGCTGGAGCCGGGCGAGCAACTGGTCGCGAAGAGGGTGCGCTTCCGCACGCTCGGCTGCTGGCCGCTGACCGCCGCGGTCGAATCCGATGCCGCCGACCTCGATGCGATCATCGCCGAGATGCTGGATACGCGGCAGTCCGAACGCGCCGGCCGCATCATCGACCTCGATCCAACTGATTCCATGGAGCGCAAGAAGCGTGAAGGCTACTTCTGACGAACGCGACGACGCGGCGCTGACCGCGGCCGGGCTGGCCGCGCGCCTGGCCGCGCTGGAAAACCGCGACACCCTGCGCTTCGCGATGTGCGGCAGCGTGGACGACGGCAAGAGCACCCTGCTCGGGCGCCTGCTGGCCGAAGCCGGGATGGTGCCCGAGGATCGCCTCGCGCAGATGATCCGCGACAGCAAGAAGCACGGCACCTGCGGCGGCGCGCCTGATTACGCGCTTCTGCTGGACGGCCTCGAGGCCGAGCGCGAGCAAGGCATCACCATCGACGTCGCCTGGCGCTACTTCGGCACCGACAAGCGCGCCTTCATCGTCGCCGATTGCCCCGGCCACGCGCAGTACACCCGCAACATGGCCTCGGGCGCGTCGAGCGCGGAACTCGGCGTGGTGCTGGTGGACGCCCGCGCCGGCGTGCAGACCCAGACGCGCCGCCACACCGCGATCCTCGCGATGTTCGGCCTGCGCCGGGTGTTGTTCGCGGTCAACAAGCTGGACCTGATCGACTACAACCACGCGCGCTACCACGCGATCGAGCTGGAGTGCGAAAAGCTCGCGCACGACCTCGGCATCTCGCATGCGGACGCGATCCCGGTTTCGGCGATCCATGCCGACAACCTGGTGGCGCATTCGCCCAATACGCCGTGGTATGCCGGCAAGTCCTTGCTGGAGTACCTAGAAACCGTGCAGGTCGAACGACGCACCGACGCGGCTTTCGCGCTGCCGGTGCAGTGGGTCAACCGTCCGGACCACAGCTTCCGCGGCTACGCCGGCACCATCGCGGGAGGGCGCGTCGCGCCCGGCAACGAGGTGCTGGTGTTGCCCTCGGGCCAGCGCTCGCGCGTGGCCCGCGTGGTCGGCGGCGACGCGGACCTTGATTCCGCCGGGGCGGGGCAGGCCGTCACCCTGACGCTGGCCGACCAGATCGACGTGGCGCGTGGCGACGTGATCGCCGATCCCGCGCATCCTCCGGAAGTCGCGGCGCAGTTCGCGTGCCACCTGCTGTGGCTCGACGATGCGGCGTTGTTGCCAGGCCGACGCTACCTGATGAAGCTCGCGACACGCGAGATCGGCGCGCAGGTCACCGAGATCAAGCACCGCATCGATCCGGACACCCAGGCGCACTTGGCGGCCACGCGGCTGGTCGCCAACGAGATCGGCTATTGCAACCTGTCGCTGGATGCCGACATCGCCTACCGCCCGTACAAGCAGGATCGCCGTCTCGGCGGCTTCATCCTGGTCGATCGCGAAACCAACGCGACGGTCGGCTGCGGCACGCTGGATTTCGGCTTGCGCCGCGATCGCAACGTGCACTGGCAACAGCTCGACGTTGATCGCGCCGCGCGCGCGAAGATCAAGGGCCAGACGCCGCGCTGCCTGTGGTTCACGGGTCTGTCCGGTGCCGGCAAGTCCACCATCGCCAACCTCGTCGAACGCCGCCTGCTCTCCGAGGGCTACCACACCATCCTGCTGGACGGCGACAACGTGCGCCACGGCCTCAATCGCGATCTCGGGTTCACCGACGCCGACCGCGTGGAAAACATCCGGCGCGTCGCCGAAGTGGCCAAGCTGATGATGGACGCGGGCTTGATCGTGCTGGTGTCGTTCATCTCGCCGTTCCGCGCTGAGCGCCGGATGGCGCGTGACCTGATCGGCGAGGGCGGCTTCATGGAGGTTTTCGTGGACGCGCCGCTCGCGGTCTGCGAGCAGCGCGACGTGAAGGGCCTCTATGCCAAGGCACGTGCCGGCAAGATCGCCAATTTCACCGGTATCGGTTCACCGTACGAGGCGCCCGAGGCACCCGAGATCCACCTGCGTTCGGATCGCGAATCGGCCGCGGAGTCCGCGGCGCGGGTCGCCGACCTGCTGACGAAATAGACAGCCGCGGGCACGCGCTTCACTCGCGCACGCGGAAGTCCTTCGCGCGGCGCCCGACCATCGCGAGCGCGGCGCGATCGGGCAGCAGGTCCGCCAGCACCTTGATCGCGCGATTCACGCGGCCGGGCACGCACACCACACGGCCGCGGTCGACCGCGTCGAGTCCGCGCCGCACGACTTCGTCGGCGTCCATCCACATCCAGCGCGGCAATCGGGACACCAGTTCGCGGGCCTGGCTGACGTCGTGGAATTCCGAGTGCGTGAAACCTGGGCACAGCGCGCAGACGTGGATCCCGCACGCACGGTTTTCCAGCGCCAGACCCTGCGACACCCGCACCAGGAAAGCCTTGGCCGGGCCGTACAGCGTGTTGCCCGGGGTGCCCGGGACCAGGCCCGCCAGCGAGGCGACATTGACGATCCGCCCGTACCCACGTTCGCGCATCGACGGCAGCAGCAGGTGGCACAACGCCAGCGGCGCCGTCACCAGCACCTGCATGAAGCGTGCATGCACGTCCCAGGCGACCTTGTCGTAGCGGCCCGGCACGCCATAGCCCGCATTGTTGACGAGCACATCGACCGCGCGGCCGTCTTGCGTCGCCGCCGCGGCAATGCGCACGGGTGCGGCCGGGTCGGCGAGGTCGTCCACGATCACGTCCACCGCGATCGCGTGCGCGGCGCGAAGTTCGGAAGCCAGTGCCTGCAGGCACTCCGCGCGTCGCGCGGTCAGCACCAGGTCGCAGCCGCGTGCGGCCAGCTGGCGGGCGAATTCGGCGCCGATGCCGGCGGATGCACCTGTGACGAGGGCGCGGTGACGGTTCGCTTTGGTCATGAGATAGCTTGTGTCGAAGCGGATGTTGTGGAAAGTCAGGTCAGGGAATGCCGTTCTGGAATTGATTATTTTGAAGGATGAATACCTGGTTGGGCACACCCGAGTGCAGCGATCATGGACGATCGCAAAAAACATGCAAGTTTGCGCGCGCGCGCGGAACATCGCTATCCTCGCGCACCCGGATGCGAACGGAGCCGGCCATGCGCCGCAAGTGGGTGGGGGGCAACTGGAAGATGCATGGATCGCGCGCGCTGGCCTCGTCGCTGGCCGGCGCGGTCGTCGACGCGGACATAGCGGATGTCGACATCGTCCTGTTCCCGCCGTTTCCCTACCTGCGCGAGGCCTGCGCCGCATGTGCGGGGTCGCGCGTCGCGGTCGGTGGCCAGGACCTGAGCGAGCACGAGTCGGGCGCCTTCACCGGCGAAGTGTCCGCGGCGATGCTGCGCGACGTCGGCTGCGGCGCGGTGCTGGCCGGGCATTCCGAACGCCGCCGGTACCACCACGAGGCGGACGCGCAGGTCGCGGCCAAGGTCGCGTGCGCGATGGATCACGCGCTCCTGCCCGTGCTGTGCGTCGGCGAATCGCTGGAAGAGCGCGAAGCGGGACGGACCGCTGAGGTGGTATCGCGCCAGCTGGGCGCCGTGGTCGAGCGCTGCGGCATCGCCGCATTCGAACGCATCGTGGTCGCCTACGAGCCGGTCTGGGCGATCGGCACCGGACGCACCGCCAGTCCGGGGCAGGCTCAGGAAGTGCATGCACTGCTGCGTAGCCAGCTCGCCCGGGACGATGCTAGAATTGCCGGTTCGACCCGCATCGTTTACGGCGGCAGCGTCAAACCCGGCAATGCCGCGGATTTGTTCGCCCAAACCGACATCGATGGCGGCCTGATCGGCGGCGCGGCATTGCAGGCCACCGATTTCCTTGCGATATGCGCGGCGGCACGTTGACGTCCGCGCGTACGGATTACCCACATGCTGTTCACGATTTTCAGTGTCTTCTACGTGCTCATCGCCGCGGCGATGATCGTGCTGATCCTGATGCAGCGCGGCGACGGCGCCAATGCGGGCGCCAGCTTCGGCGGCGGTGCATCCGGCACCGTGTTCGGCGCGCGCGGCGCGGCCAGCTTCCTGACCCGGACCACCGCCGCGCTGGCGACGATCTTCTTCATTCTCAGCCTCGGCATGGGCATGTACCTCAGCCATCACGGGGTGGCCCCGAGTTCGAAGCAGACGCTAGGCGTGATGGCGGGCATGGGCAGTTCGGCCCCGGCGACCTCGGCAGCCGCCGCCAGCGCGCCAGCCGCAGCGAGCGCCGGGCATCCGGAAGTGCCGGTTGCGCCGGTTTCGAGCACTCCGGCCAATCCCGAGGTACCGGCAGCGCCCGCGAAGTCGTCCGCACCCGCAGGTTCGGCCCCGTCGAGCGGCGCACCCTCGTCGCATTGATTTTTGATTTCGTGAAGATTCGGGCGCATGGATATGCCCGGCGGATCCCATGGACGGGTAACATGCCCAGGTGGCGGAATTGGTAGACGCACTACCTTGAGGTGGTAGCGGGTAACTCCGTGGGGGTTCGAGTCCCCCCTTGGGCACCAACAGCTAGTTTCAGGTCATCCCGCACATTCCCTGAAACGCCTCTTAAACCCGCGCCAGTCGCGGGTTTTTTTGTTTATACTGTCCCTGAGTATTCCGGCACAGCCAGACGTGTTTGGGGGTCATTTTGGGGGTACTTTCAATATGAGTCCCTGTTTTTGAGGGGGTACAATTGGGTTCGAGTCCCCACTTTGCCTGGAGCAGGTCGATGGCCGAATTGATCAACAAACTGACA
>JAJXWZ010000020.1 GCA_021781345.1 Pseudomonadota bacterium | reverse complement strand
GCGAATTCGGTTTCAGTGTGTCGGAACCGGGTGCCATGATATTGACGCCCGTCAACCGGGCGGGTGTCGACCGGCGCCTGCGTCGTCCGCGCGTGCGGCCATCATGCCCTGGCGCGGCGCAGGTAGCTCACGGTGTCCAGGCATTCGACGATCCTGCCGGCCTGCATGATCGCGACCCGATCGACCAACGTGGCGAGCCCGCCCAGCCGATGGGTGATCAATACCACGCTGCGCCCCCGCGTGGCCGCGGCGAGGGCGCGATACAGTCCGGCGGCGGTCCCGGCATCCAGTCCTTCGGTCGGCTCGTCCAGCACCAGCACCGGCGCATCCTGCAGGAGCGCACGCGCGATCACGATGCGACGCGCCTCTCCGCCCGAGACCAGTGCGCCGCCCTCCCCCAGCACGGTGTCGTAGCCTCGCGGCAACGCGGCGACGAAATCGTCCAGTTGCGCATCGTGCACAGCGCGCTCGATGCTTTCGGCGGTCGCGTCCGGGGCCGCCAGCAACAGGCTGTCCAGCAGCGAGGCATTGAACAGGGCGGTCTGCTGGGCGATGACTGCGATGCGACGCCGCAGGTCGTCGCCGCGCAGTTCGTCGAGCTCGCGGCCGCCGAACACGATCCGGCCTTGCTGCAGTGGATGGAACTTCAGCAGCGCCGACACCAGGCTGCTCTTGCCGGCACCGGAATCGCCGACGATCGCCAGCCGCTCGCCCGGCGCGATGGCGAGGTCGAGGCCATCCAGCGCCCATGGCGCGTCGTCGGCATAGCGCATCCGCACGTTCTCGAAACAGATGGCAGGCCGCGCGGCGATCGCCGCCGACTGCGCGGGTTCCGTGACCGCCGGCGGCGTGTCCACCAGTTCGAACACGCGCCGGGCGGCGGTGAGCGTGCCTTGCCATTGGGCCATGGCTTCGGGCAGCGGTGTCAGCAACTCGAACGCCGCCAGCGCCAGCAGCGCGAGCATCACGAGCAAGGGCGGCGCGAGATGGCCGGCGTGCACCGCGGCAAGCCCGAAAACCAGCAACGCCGGCATCGTCCATTGCGCCAGCAGCGTGACCGTTTGGCCACCGGCCGCCTGCAACGCCTCGACGCGACGCCGCCGCGAGGCCAGGCGCGCGTCAAGTGCGGCGATGCGCTCGGCGTGCGCCGTGGCGACGTTCCATGCCAGCAACTCGGCATGGCCGCGCAAGGCATCCAGCAACATCCCGCGCAGCTCCCCCGATTCCTCGACCGCACGCTCGGCGTCGTCGGCCGCCCGGCGCCTGGTCCATGCCGGCAACGCCACGCCGCCCAGCAGTGCTGCCGCGAGCAGCAGCAACCCGGCCGCGGGCAACACCACGGCCGCGAGTGCCAGCACGCACGCCATGCCGATGGCTGCCACCGCCACCGGTACCAGTACCGCGAGATAGAAGTGTTCCAGCGCATCGACGTCCGCGCGCAGGCGCGCGAACAGCTCGCCGCTGCGCAGTGCCGACAGCCGTGCCGGGGCCAGCGGGATCAGCCGGCGGAACAACCATGCGCGCCATCCGGACAGCGCGCGCAAGGTCGCGTCGTGGGTGGCCAGGCGCTCGCCGTAGCGTCCGCCGGTGCGCGTGATGGCGAATCCGCGGATCGCGGCGGCCGGCGTGAAATAGTTGATCGCCGCGCCGCTGGCGCCCGCCAGCGCCATGGCTGCGATGAACCAGCCGGAGACCGCCATCAGGCCGATCGCGGAGACCGCCGCGAGCAACGCCAGCGCCACGCCGCCGGCCATCCAGCCGCGGTACGGCCGCATCAGCGCAAGCAGCCTGCGTGCCGTCGGGGGCGGCGCGTGCTTCACGATGCCTCCGCCGCGAGCAAGGCGGCGAACGTGCCCTGCCCCGTGCTCAGTTCGGATGGCGTGCCCTGCTCCACCACGCGACCCTCGCGCAACACCACGACCTGGTCCGCGTGCCACGCGGCTTCGAGCCGGTGCGCCACCAGCAGCACGGTACGCGTCGCGGCCCTGGCGCGGATCGCGCCTTCGATCGCCGCTGCGCCCGCGGCATCCAGGTGTGCGGTCGGTTCGTCCAGCAGCATCACCCCGGCCTGCTCGCGCAGGAACGCGCGCGCCAGCGCAAGCCTCTGCAATTCGCCCCCGGACAGCCCGAGTCCGTGCTCGCCCAGCCGCGTGTGCCAGCCCTGCGGCATGCGCGCGATCACGGCGTCGAGACCGCTGGCCGACGCTGCGCGCGCGATTGCGCCTTCATCGGCCGATGGGCGCGCCAGCACCAGGTTGTCGTGCACGCTGCCCTCGAACACGTGCGGCCGCTGCGGGACCCAGGCAACGCGTTCTCGCCAGCGCAGCGGATCCAGTCGCGCGAGATCCGCGCCATCAATGCGGATGCAGCCGCTCGCGGGACGGGCGAATCGCAACAGCAGGTCGACCAGCGTGCTCTTGCCGGCGCCGCTGGCGCCGACCAGTGCGGTCAGCTTGCCGGGAACCAATTCGAGCGTGCAACCGTCCAGGACCGCGCGCCGACCCTCATGGTCGAATCCCACGGCATCGAAGCGGACGACCGGCGCGCGGCCGGAATCTTCCGGGGGCGCGATCGTCGCGACGGCAACGTCGCCGGCGTCCGCGCCCGGCGCATCGAGTGCGGCCAGGCGGCCGGCCGCGGCAAGCGCGTCCATGCGTGCGTGGCGCAAGGCGCCGAGGGCGCGTAGCGGCAGGTAGAACTCCGGCGCCAGCAGCAGGATGAACAGGCCTTGGCGGAACGCGAGTTCGTGCCACAGCAGGCGGAACCCGATCAGGACCGCCACGATCGCGATGCTGACGGTCGCGAAGAATTCCAACACCAGCGCGGACAGGAAGGCCACCCGCAAGACCTGCATGGTCAACCTGCGGTACTCCTCGCCGTCCGCGGCAAGGCGGTCGGCCACCCGCTCGGCGGCACCGAGCTGGCGCAGCGTCACCAGACCGCCCAGCGCGTCCATGAAGGCGGCGCCGAATCGCGCGAGCTGCGCAAATCGGTTGCGGCTGGCCTTCTCCGCGGCGCTGCCCGCCAGCACCATGAAGACCGGGATCAGTGGTGCCGTCAGCAGCAGCACCAGGCCGGACACCCAGTCGGCGGGGAACACGAACAGCGCGAGCAGCAGCGGCACGATCGCGGCCGTGGCCGCCTGCGGCAGGTAGCGCGCGCAATACGGCAGCAGCGCATCGATCCCGTCCACCAATTGCGTGATCATGTCGCCGCTGGCGAGGCGGCGCAGTCCGAGCGGGCCGAGCGCATGCGTGCGCGCCAGCAACCGCGCGCGCATGCCCACCACCAGGTCCTGCCCGGCCGCGAAGGCTTCGCGACGGGCCTTGCGGTTCAACCACCAGCGCAACGGCGCCAGCAACGCCAGCGCCAACCACGCGCGCCATTCCTGCGCCAGCGGCGCGTGTCGGAACAGCGCGGCATCGAGGATGCCGGCCAGCAGCCAGGCTTGCACGACCAGCGCCAGCGCCTGCAACGCTGTATCCACGGTCGCGCGACGCAGCCGCGCGCGGACCGGCTGCGTGGCGCGGCGCAGCCAGGCACCGGCTTCGCTGGGGTCCGTCGCCGGCTCCACGCGCGTCGGGGCGTCACGCCATGCGATCGGCGCGGGCGTCCGTCGATGCCCGCTGCGCGGCGGCAGCATGTTCTTCCTGGGTGTCCAGCAAGGCCGCCCCGGCCGCGGCGACCAGCACGATCATGGCGGTGCCGATCAGCCACGCGAAATACCAAGCGCCCTGGTCACCCAGCAGCACCGCGAGCAGGATCACCACCACCGCCAGCACCAGGAACAGCAGGAAATAGAAAAACGTCTTCATGGCTGAATCCTCAGTACGCGTGCTCGTCGTGCTCGATGCGCCGCGGATCGACCTTGCCGCGCATCACCCAGAACGCCCAACTGGTGTACCACACGACCAGCGGCACGAATACCAGCGCAAAACCGAGCATCCATGCCAACGTCAACCGGCTCGAACTGGCGTTCCAGAGCGTCAGGCTCATGTCGGGATTGCTGCTCGAAGGCAACAGGAACGGGAACAACGCGGCCCCGGCGGTGCCGATCACGCCCAGCCACGCCAGCGCGCCGAGCCACCAGCCAAGATGCGATCGGCCCGACTGCGCGGCGAACAGCGCGCCGAGCATGCCCACGAAACCGAGCGCCGGAACCAGCCACAACGCGGGATATGCCCCGAAGTTGGTGAACCACGCGCCACTGGCGACGGTGACGCTCTGCTCCAGCGGCGTCTGCGGCACGCCGGCGCCGGGATTCGCGTCCATGTGGTAACCCGCCATGCCGTGTACCCAGAAACCGCCGACCGCGAACAGCACGATGGCCGCGATCGCGCCGATGCGTACCAGCGTCGATGCGCGCTCGCGCATCTCGCCCTCGGCGCCGTTCATCACGGTCAGCGCGCCCATCATCACCGACAACGCCAGCGACAACAGTCCGCACATGACCGCGAAGGGGTTCAGCAACGCCAGGAAACTGCCGGTGTAAACCGACGTGATGTTCCATTCGAAATGGAACGGCACCCCGTGGAACAGGTTGCCGATCGCCGCACCGAACACGATCATCGGGATCGCGCCGCTCACGAACAGGCTCCAGTCCCAAACGTTGCGCCAGCCTTCCCCGGCGAGCTTGCTGCGGTATTCGAAACCGAGCGGGCGCACGATCATCGACCACAGCAACAGCAGCATCACCACGTAGAAGCCCGAGAACGCAGTTGCATAGATCAGCGGGAACGCGGCGAACACCGCGCCTCCGCCGAGGATGAACCACACCTGGTTGCCGTCCCAGTGCGGCCCGATGATGTTGAGCGCGACGCGGCGCTCGAGGTCGTTGCGGCCGACGTAGCGCAGGATCGCGCCCACGCCCATGTCCATGCCCACCATCACGGCGAGGCCGGTCAGCAACACGCCGAGCAGCAGCCACCAGATCACTTGCAAGATTGCGTAAAGTGCCATGGCTCAGCCCTCCTGGTAACGGCCGGATACGGCGGCCGCATTCGCCGGCCGCGGCTGCGGACGCGGCCCGGGCTCGGATCGCCCTCCCCCTCCCGGTTCCTGCGGACCCTGGCGGATGCTGCGTACCATCAAGTACATCTCGATCGCGATGAAGACCGTGTACAGCAGCACGAAGCCGATCAGCGAGAATGCCATGTAGCCGACGCTGTGCGTGGACGCGCTCATCCAGGTCGGCAACACGCCGAACACCGTCCATGGCTGGCGGCCCAGTTCCGCCACCAGCCAGCCTGCTTCGTTGGCAAGGAAGGGAATCGGGATCATCCAGGCCGCCGCGATCAGGAACCAACGCTTGTCCTGGACCTTGTTGCGCAACGTGTAGAGCACCGCCATCACGAAGAACGCCAGCATCAGCAGGCCGAACCCGACCATTGCGCGGAACGACCAGAACACCGCGGCCACCGGCGGGATGCTGTCCTTCGCTGCCTCCTGCACTTGCTGCGGGGTGACCTTGTCGAGTTCGGGCGCATAGCGTTGCACCAGGAAGCCGTACCCGAGATCCTTTTCGTGGGTCTTGAATTGCGCCAGCGCGGCGGCGTCGTGCGGATCCTTCGACAGGGTTTCGAGCGCCTGCACCGCGGGAATGCCGTTCTCGACGCGTTGCGCGGCCTTCTTCTGCAGGGTATCGAATCCGGCCATGCTGCCGTCCAGCGAATGCGTGACCAGCAGCGACAGCAGGTACGGCACCCGTACCGCGCCCTTGTTCTGTTGCAGGGACTGGTCGGGGAACGCGATCAGGTTGAACGGCATCGGGCCGGGTTCGGTCTTCCACAGCGCTTCCATCGCCGCCAGTTTGGTCGGTTGCGCGTGCGCCGCGACGAAGCCGAGCGCGTCACCGAGGGTAATTACGCCGATGGTCGCGAGCACGCCGAACAGCGCGGCCATGCGGAACGAACGCTTGGCCAGGTCCACGTGGCGCTTCTTGAGCATGTACCAGGCGCTGATGCCGGCCACGAAGATCGCTGCCGTGACGTAGCCCGCGATCGACGTGTGCACGAATTTCGACTGCGCGTCGGGATTGAAGATCAGTTGCTGGAAGGAATGCAACTCCATGCGCATGGTGGTCGGGTTGAACGCCGCGCCCTGCGGATCCTGCATGAAGCTGTTGGCGACCAGGATCCACAGCGCCGACAGGTTGGAACCCAGCGCGACCAGCCAGGTCACCGCGAGATGCTGGCCCTTGGACAGGCGCTCCCAGCCGAACACCATCAGGCCGACGAAGGTAGATTCCATGAAGAACGCCATCAGGCCCTCGATCGCCAGCGGCGCGCCGAAGATGTCGCCCACGAAACTGGAATAGAACGACCAGTTGGTGCCGAACTGGAATTCCATGGTCAACCCGGTGGCCACGCCCAGGGCGAAGTTGATCATGAACAACTTGCCCCAGAACTGCGCCATCTGCTTGTAGATCGACTTGCCGGTGACGACGTACACCGTCTCCATCGCCGCCAGCATGAAGCTCATGCCGAGGGTCAGCGGCACGAACAGGAAGTGGTAAAGCGCGGTGGCCGCGAACTGCAGCCGCGAGAGATCGACCACGGTGATGTCATGCATGAAGACGGACCTCGTTCGCGATGGTGCGATTCGTGCAAATCCATGCAAGTCTAGGCAGACTCGAACCACTGCGACTTGACATGCATCAACGCGCTTGCGGATGTTCCTGATTTTCCTCGCCGTTCGTGAAGATTCCGTCGCCCCGGCGGCGGGCCAGCCAGGTGTAATAAAGCAGAGGGATCACCAGCAGGGTCAGCACCGTCGACACCAATACGCCGAACACCAGTGATACTGCGAGGCCCTGGAAAATGGGATCGCCCAGGATGAAGAATGCGCCCAGCATCGCCGCGACCGCGGTCAGGATGATCGGCTTGGCGCGCACGGCGCCGGCCTCGATCACCGCCTGATCCAGCGGCCTGCCGGCAGCCACCGCGTGGTTGATGAAGTCCACCAGCAGGATCGAATTGCGCACGATGATGCCGGCCAGCGCGATCATGCCGATCATCGACGTGGCCGTGAACTGCGCGCCAAGCAGCGCATGGCCCGGCATTACCCCGATCACCGTGAGCGGGATCGGCGCCATGATCACCAGCGGCACCACGTAGCTGCGGAATTGGCCGACCACGAGCAGGTAGATCAGGACCAGTCCGGCCGAGTAGGCAAGCCCCATGTCGCGGAAGGTTTCATAGGTGATCGTCCATTCCCCGCCCCACTTGATCGAGAAATGCGACTCGGAAGCCGGCAGGCCGATGAAATGCTGGTCCAGGTGCTGGCCGTCGAAACGGCCGCGATTGATCGCGCCGACCAGCTTGAACATGCCGTACAGCGGGCTGTCCTCGCGGCCGGCGTCGTCGCCCGTCACGTAGGTGACAGGCAGCAGGTCCTTGTGCCAGATCGCATCGGCCCAGGGCGTGGTCTCGACGCGCACGACTTCGGACAGGGGCACGAGTCCGCCGCTGCGCGAGCGTACGCGCAGGGCCAGCACCGATTCGAGCGAGCCCAGGTCGTGTTGCGGCAGGCGCATGATGATGGGCACGGCATGCCGGGCGTTGCCGTCCTGCACGTACGTGGCATTGATACCGCCCAGGCCCGTGGCGATCGCGCTGACGATCTGCTGCTGGCTGACGCCGAGCGTCGCCGCCTGCGTGCGGTCGACCACCAGCAGCTTGCGTTGCGCGGATGGATTCTCGACGCTGCTGCCAATGTCGACGATGTCGCGGGTCTGTCCGAACAGGTGCTCGATGGCCAGTGCGATCCGGCGTTGCACGGCGTAGCTGGGGCCGAAGATCTCGGCCACGATCGGCGCCTGCACGGGCGGTCCCGGCGGGATTTCGACGACCGCGAGATGGGCATGGAAGCGGTTGGCGACCGCCGCCAGCCTGGGACGCACCGCCATCGCGATCGCGTGGCTTTGCCGGGAACGTGCGTCCTTGTCCTCGAGGTTCACCTGGATCATCCCCTGGTACGGTTGGCCGCGCATGAAGTACTGGCGCACCAGTCCGTTGAAGTCGATCGGCGCCGGCGTGCCCGCATACAACTCGTAGTTGGTCACTTCGGGCACGCTGGCGAGCACCTGCCCGAGATCCACCAGCACGCGGTTGGTCTGTTCCAGGGTCGAACCCTCCGGCATGTCCAACACCACCTGGAACTCCGACTTGTTGTCGAACGGCAGCATCTTCAGGATCACGACCTTCACCACCACCAATCCCGCCGCCAGTGCCACCAGCAGCCCCATCGCGAGGAACAGCCGGCGGCGGTTGCGGCGTGCCCGGGCGCCCGCCAGGAACGGCGTCATCACGCGGGTGAAGAGCGCGTGCAGGCGGCGATCGAGGCGCGACTTGTGCACTGCGTGGTGGCCACGCTCGCGGTCGTGGGCGGCCTGGGCTTGGTGGCGCTCGGCCAGCTTGTGCAACAAGTGGTAGGCCATCCACGGCGTCACCACGAAGGCCACCGCCAGCGAGATCAGCATGCCGGCACTGGCGTTGATCGGGATCGGCCGCATGTACGGCCCCATCAGCCCGCCGACGAACGCCATCGGCAGCAGCGCCGCGATCACGGTGAAGGTGGCGAGGATGGTCGGCCCGCCGACCTCGTCGACCGCGATCGGGATGATTTCGGCCAGCTTGCGGCCGTCGCCCATCGCCATGTGGCGGTGGATGTTTTCCACGACCACGATCGCGTCGTCGACCAGGATGCCGATCGAGAAGATCAGCGCGAACAGCGAAACCCGGTTGATGGTGAACCCGATCGCCCACGACGCGAACAAGGTGATGCCCAGCGTCACCACCACCGCGGTCCCGACCACGATCGCCTCGCGCCAGCCCAGCGCCAGCAGCACCAGCAGCACCACCGAGATCGTGGCGAGCAGCAGGTGGTTCATCAGTTCGGACGCCTTGGCATCGGCGGTGCGGCCGCTGTCGCGCGTGACCATCACGTGCACGTCGGCGGGGATCTCCACGTTGCGCAGTTGGGCAATGCGCGCACGCACCGCGTCGGTGACGTTGATGGCATTGACGCCCTGCTTCTTGGCGATCGCGATCGTCACCGCCGGCGCCAGCCCGGTCGCGGGCCCCCCGGTGCCTGCCGGCGTGCCGTAGAACGCGTAGCTGGTCGGGTAATTGCCGGCGCCGGTGACCTCGGCGACATCGGAGACGTGCACCGGCCTGCCGCCCGACAATCCGATCACCAAATTGCGCACCTGTCCGGCGTCCATCATCAGGGTGCCGGCCTTGACCGGATAATCGACGCCGTGGCCGTATTCGTCGCCGGCATCGACGGCGACGTTGGCGGCCTTCAGCGCGTTGCCGAGGTCGCCCACGGTCAGGTGGTAGTCGGCCAGCCTGGAGGGATCCAGCTTGACCAGTACCGCGCGTTCCAGGGCCCCGACCGCATAGACGTCGCGCGTGCCGGGCACGCGCTTCAGCGTCGTTTCCAGCGTGTGCGCGACTTCGGCCAGTTGCACGCGATCGGCATGGTCCGACCACAGGGTCAGCGTCATGATGGGCACGTCGTTGATGCCCATCGGCTTGATGATCGGTTGGCCGATGCCGAGTCCCGGCGGTATCCAGTCGAGGTTGGAATAGACCTTGTTGTACAGCCGCGTGATTGCGGTCTGGCGCGGCACGCCGACCTCGAACTGCACGGTGACCACGGCCGCCCCGGGCCGGCTGACCGAATACACGTGCTTGATGCCGCTGATTTCGGACAACTTCTGTTCGAGCGGGAACGCGACCAGGTTGGCCACGTCGTGGGCGTCGGCGCCCTGGAACGGCACCGTGATCGTGGCCATGGTGACCTCGATCTGCGGATCCTCCTCGCGCGGCGTCACGATCGTCGCGGCGAGCCCCAGCAGCAGCCCGACCAGCGCCAGCAGCGGCGTGATCTGCGAGGCCTGGAACGCGCGCGCGATCCGTCCGGAAATGCCGAGCGGAGCCTTGGCCACGGTATCAGTTCCCCTTGACGATGGACGCGCCGGCGCCGCCGGCGTGCTGGCCGGCCAGCCAGCCGACGGCATTCACAGGGTCGCGGGCGATGGTCTCGCCGGGTTGCAACCCCGAGATCACTTCCACGTCGTCACCAAAGCGGCGACCGAGTCGAACCATGCGCAGGCTCACGGCGTCGCCGCGGATCACGTAGACGCCGGTGAGTTCGCCGCTGCGCCACAGTGCAGACGCAGGGATCAGCAAACGCCGGGTGCTGCCGGTCGCGAATGCCACCTTGACCGACATGCCCGGGAACAACCCGATGTCCTGCCCCGAAAGATCCACCCGAACGTCGAAGGTGTGGGTGTCCGGGTCGGCGTAGGGAAACACGGTGACCTTTCCCGCGGGGATGCGGTGCGCGCCATCGTCGCCTGTGAGCAGCTCGGCCTTGCCGAAACGCCGGATCGCCTCGGCCGCGCCCTGCGGTACCTTGACTTCGATCCTGAGGTCCTTGAGCGAGGTGATTGCAATCAGCTTCTGCGGGAACGGCGGACCCGCCACGGCCTCGCCGACCTGCACGAAGCGCTGGGTGATGATGCCCGCATAGGGTGCGCGCACCATGGTGTAGTCCTGTTGTTGCGCGGCCTGCGAGCGGTTGGCGCGGGCAGCGTTCACGGCCGCGAGCGCGGTATCACGTTGCGCGCGCGCCTGGTCGAGCGTGGCCCTGGCGAGCAGGCCCTTCGCGAACAGCGCGGCGGTCCGCTCGTAGTTCGTCCTTGCATCCTCGTAGGTGGCCTGGGCCGAGGCGATCTGGGCCTCGGCCGCGCGGGTCGCCGACTTCTGTTCGACGTCGGTGAAGCGCACCAGCACCGCGCCTTCGGGCACCACGTCGTTGACGTCGTAGGGCAACTCGGTGACGCGCGCATTCGTCTGCGCCATCAGCACCGCCGAATTGACCGCCTGGACCGTGCCGTCCCACACCTGCTGCTGCGGCATGGTGCGTTCCTGCACGGTCAACGTCGCCAGCGGTGGCGGCTTCGGCGCAGGTGGCGGCTGGTGGGCACCGCAGGCGGCCAGCAGCAGCGCCAGCCCTGCAGCCGACGCGAATCGCGCAAATCCTTTCATCGCATGGACTCCGGCGTCCGCGCACTCACGCACGGAAGGCCTGGCCCGGACGCACGCCGAGGCGCGCCAGGATCCTTGCCAGCGGACAGAACCCGGTGAAGGCCGATTGCAGCAGGTTGGCGCCCACGAAGAGCGCGAGCAACAGCCACCACGCGGAGACGTAGTGCGCCAGCACCACGCTGATCAGCACCATGCTGCCGGCGAAGGCGAGAACGATACGGTCGATGTTCATGGTATTTGCCTCGTTGATGGATGGGATGCCCGAAGGGGCTGCGTCACTTCGCCTGGTCGATCGCCTTGCGCAGGCTCGCGCCCACTTCCCGGGCGATCCCGGCAAGTGCCGGATCCGGGGAAAGCGCGGCCAGCATGCCTTCCGGTTCGATCATGCCGATCCGGGTCGCGCCGGCCTCGGTCCAGACCGATATCCGGCACGGCAACGCCATGTTGAGCCGAATGTCCGTGGCCAGCACTCGCGCGGCCTGGCGCGGCTGGCAGACCTCGAGGACCTTGCATTCGCCTTCGAAGGCGATGCCCTTCCCCCGCAGCGTCGCGCCGAGATCGTGGACGTGCAGCACGCCGAACTGGTGGCGGACGACGGCCGCGACCAAGTCTTCGGCGGCCCGAGCGAAGGGCTTGCCCGTTTCGACGATGTAGTACGTGGACACGACGTTGCCTCCGATGTTCAGGCCGCAGGCCTGGCCGGCGGCTTGACGCGGGCGATGCCTAGCGCCTTCATCACATAATGCTCGTAGACCGGTGTGATGTTGCCGGTACGCATCTTGCGCAGGTAATACTTCTCGAATGCGATCTTGGCCAGGTGGACCCATTTGCCCACCTTGGCCCAGGTCACGTTGCGCGGCGGGATCTGCGGCAGGGCCACGAACGCCGCGCCGGTGTCGCCCATGTCGGCCAGGCAGACCGCGTTCCAGGTCGCGCGCGCCTCGCCGCGGCGCCCGGCGAGTTCGTCGCGCAGGTTGTGCGCGATCGCGGTCACCATCGACTCGATCATGAAACCCGTCTTGGGCGCGCCGGTCGGTACCGGCGTGGCCTCGACCGGCGGGATTGCCACGCACACACCCGCCGACCAGATGTTCGGGTACTTCGGATTGCGCTGGTGCTCGTCGATCAGGATGAATCCGCGCGGATTGGTCAGGCCCTCCACGCCTCGCACCGCCGGGACGCCGGTGAACGCTGGCAGCAGCATGGCATAGGCGAACGGCAGCTCGTGCGCGTGCAGCGGCGCACCCTTCGCGTCCAGCTCTTCGGCCTTCACCTTGCCGGGCTCGATCGCCGTGACGCGCGCATTCGTGATCCACTTGATGTCGCGCTTGCGCAGTTCCGATTCGAGAAGGCCCTTGGAATCGCCGACACCCCCGAGCCCCATGTGCCCGACATACGGCTCGGGGCTGACGAACGTGATCGGCACGCGATCGCGCAGCTTGCGGCGGCGCAAGTCGGTGTCCACGATCATCACGAATTCGTAGGCCGGGCCGAAGCAACTGGCGCCCTGCACCGCACCGATCACCACTGGGCCCGGGTTGGCCAGCAGCCGTTGATAGGCCGCCCAGGCCGCCACCGCGTGGGCGCCAGTGCAGACCGATTGCGTATGCCCGTTTTCAGGTCCCAGACCGGGCACTTCGTCGAACGCGAGCCGCGGGCCGGTGGTGACGACCAGATGGTCGTATGGCAGGGTCCGGCCGTCCACCAGCCTGAGCTGGTTTTCCGCCGCGTTCACCTGCTCGGCCGGCGTGCCGATGAACTGGATGCCGCGCCGGCGCAGCGGCTCCTCCACCTCGATCCGGATGTTCTCCGGCTTGCGCCAGCCGATCGCCACCCAGGGATTGGACGGCGTGAAGTTGAAATACGGGCCGTCGCCGACCACGCTCACGGTGTGGTCGTGGCCCAGGGCCGACTTGATTTCGTAGGCTGCCGCCATGCCGCCCAGACCGGCGCCCAGAATGATGATGCTTGCCATGTCCTTCTCCCGTGCCGGCCGGCGGGATGCCGCCGCGCAGTTGAGTCACGAACGTCTAAATTAGTAATATCTTAATTAGATCTGTGCGATAATGTCAAGCATGGGGAACCGGCAACCCACGTGACAGGAACATTCGCATGACGTCCCTCGAATCCATGGATATGTCCGCGATGCGCGAGCGCGCGGACGAAGCCTCGCAACTGCTCAAGGCGTTGGGTAACGCGCAGCGCCTGCGCATCCTGTGCCTGCTGGTCGGAAACGAATTGACCGTCGGCCAGATCAACGAGCTGCTGCCCAGCCTGAGCCAGTCCGCGCTTTCCCAGCATCTTGCCCGGTTGCGAGACGAAGGCCTGGTCGCGACGCGCCGCGAGGCCCAGAGCGTCTGGTACTCGCTGGCCGCAGGTCCGGCGCAAGCGATCATCACCACCCTCCACGGCATCTACTGTGCACCAACGCCGCCGACAGGCAGGCGCGTGCGCGCCCACTGAACCTCGCCAGCCCCGGAAAGCCACGATGATCGGGTGCGTTGGTGCGTGCCTTGTGGCATGAAGCGTGCCGGTTGCGGTCACGCGGCGGTCGACGGGCCCGCTGGTCCGCCAATTGCCCGCCGTCGATGGCCGCGAGGTGTTCACACGCTGCGCGCGTAGCGCGGTTCCTGTTGTGGCTGTTCGGCGGCCAGATAGGCGTCGAAGGACATCGCGATCACGCGCAACAGAAGCCGGCCGCGCGTCGTCGCCTCGAGCTGCCGCGCCGACAACTCCAGCAGCCCGTCAGCCTCCAGATGCCGCAGGCGCGGCCAGGCATCGGCGAAGTATTCCTCAGACACGATGCCGTGGCGCTCGTCGAATGCGTCGAAATCGATCCGGCCACGACACATCAGCTCGCCGATCACGGCGCGCCGGACGAGGTCGTCGCGGTCGAGGACGATGCCCTTCGCCACCGGCAGCCGGTCGTTCTCGAGCGCGAGGGCGTAACCCGTGATGTCGCGCGCATTCTGGCTATAGCTGTCGCCGATGCGGCCGATGGCGCTCATGCCGAGGCCCACGATGTCGCATTCCCCGCGCGTGGAATAGCCCTGGAAGTTGCGCTGCAGGGTGCCTTCGGCCTGCGCACGCACGAGCTCGTCGTCTGGCCGCGCGAAGTGGTCCATGCCCACGTGGACGTAACCGGCATCGCCGAGCATCTCGAGCGCCAGCCCGAACAAATGCATGCGCGCCGCGGCGTCAGGGAGTTCCGACGCATCGATCTGCCTTTGCGCCTTGAACAGGCGCGGCAGGTGCGCATAGCCATAGACCGCCAGTCGGTCTGGCGCAATGTCGATGACCTGCGCCAGCGTCTGCGCGAATCCGGCGGGCGTCTGGCGCGGCAAGCCGTAGATCAGGTCGATGTTGACGGACGTGAATCCCGACCCGCGCGCAGCGTCCACCGCCACCCGTGTCTCTTCCGGCGTCTGCAGCCGGTTGACCGCGGCCTGGACCCGCGGATCGAAGTCCTGGACCCCGATCGAGAGACGGTTGAAGCCCATGGCGCCGAGCTCGCGAACGTACGCGGCGTCGCTGAAGCGCGGATCGATCTCGATCCCCGCTTCGACGCCTTCGTAGTCGTCGCCGAACTCGAAATGCGCCCTCAGCATGTCCAGCAACCGCTTCAACCGGTCGGGGTCGGCGAAGTTGGGCGTGCCACCGCCCAGGTGCAGTTGCCTGACCGTGCGTCCCTTGTCGAACAGTGGCGCGACCATCGCCACTTCCCGGGCCAGTTGCTCAAGGTAGCGGTCGGCGCGGCCCTTGTCGTGGGTGATGATGCGGTTGCATCCGCAGTAGAAGCAGGGGCTCCAGCAGAACGGCATGTGCACATACAGCGACAATGGGCGCGGCGGCGATGCTGCGTTCGACGTTCGGATCGCCTCGCGATAACGCGCTTCGTCGAAATCGGCGCGGAATTGCGGCGCGGTCGGGTAACTCGTATAGCGCGGCGCCGGGAAGTCGTATCGCGCCATCCATGCGGCGTCGAAATCGGTGGCAGGATTGTTCGGGTTCATGCGGCCAATGTGCAGCAAGGGCCGGTGGCGGTGCTTGACCAGCATCAAGTCCGGGCGTGTTGCCGGCCGTCGTGGCACGACCATTGCCCGCGTGCCGCCGAACCCGCGCCGGAACGGTCGCCCTTGCCGCGGGCATGGGCGGATGCGCCCGCACCGTCCGCCTTGGGATAAAATCCGTGGCTGTCGAGAATCCCGCGGTGGAATGATGTCCGACCTCACCGGTCTGCTGGTCGTGGATGACGATCCCGATGTACGGGACTTGTTGCGGCGTTATTTCTCCGGACAGGGCTTCGAGGTCAGCGCCGCCGCCAGTGGCGCCGAGATGCGAGACATGCTGGCCCGCAAGTCGATCGACCTGGTGCTGCTCGACCTCGGCCTGCCCGACGAGGATGGCCTGGAGTTGACCCGCCACCTGCGCAGCAACTGGCACGGCGCGCTGATCATCGTCACCGGGCGCGGTGATTCGGTGGACCGCGTGGTGGGCCTGGAACTCGGGGCCGACGACTACGTCACCAAGCCCTTCGAACTTCGTGAATTGCTCGCCCGCGTGCGCAGCGTGCTCAGGCGCACCACGGTCGCGGCCGCCGCCCCGAACGACGAACCCGGCGACGTGACGATCCGTTTCGCGGAGTACCGCCTCGATCCTTTCGGGCGCAGCCTGTGCAAGGCCGATGGCGACGCCGTGGCGCTGACGACCGGCGAGTACGAACTGCTGCGCGTACTGGTCGAGCATCCCAACCGGGTGCTGTCGCGCGACGACCTCATGGAACAGCTGCACGGCCGCAACGCCGGGCCCTACGACCGGGCCATCGACGTGCAGATCGGAAGGCTGCGACGCAAGATCGAGGTCGATCCCGCGAACCCGGAGCTGATCAAATCGGTGCGCGGGGCCGGCTACCTGTTCTCGGCACGCGTCACCAAGGGGACCGGCGGGTGAATCCTCCCGCCCTGTCGTCCGTCGATTTTTCGATGCTGCGCGCCTGGTTCGAGATCGCACCGGATGCCATGATCGCCGTCGATCCGGACGGCGCGATCGTGCTCGCCAACACCCAGGCGGCACGGATGTTCGATTACGACCCCGATGCGTTGCAGGGGCTGCCGCTGGACATGCTGCTGCCGGAGGCGTTGCGCGGCGCGCACGGCAAGCACCGCCGAGAGTACATGGCGCATCCGCGCGTGCGCCCGATGGGCATCGGCTACAAGCTGATGGGATCGCGTCGCGATGGCAGTGCCTTCCCGGTCGAAATCGGGCTCAGCCCGATCCAGACCGAACGTGGCCTCGTCGCGATCGCCTCCGTGCGCGACATCTCCGAGACCTGGCGGGTACGCCAGGCGCTCGAACATGCGCGTCGCGACAACCTGCTGGCACAGATAGGGCGACTGACCGTCGAAGCGGCCGGCTACGAGCTGGCGATCGGACAGATCCCCGAGCTGGTGGCCCGGGCCGTGGAGGTCCCCGCGGTCGCGATACTCGCCGCCGACCTGCATGGCAGGGAGCTGCAGATGCGGGCCAGCACCGGGTTGTCCGGCCCCGCCGCCGAGGCCATCACCCTGGCCCTGGGCAACCGTGAGTTCATCCGCGCCGCCTTTGCCGAAAGGCCGCACGAGGTCGTGACGCTGGCAACCCTGGGTGGCGGGCTGCCGGCCACGATCGGTCCGCATCTGGCCCTCCAGGGATTCCGGGACGCCGCGATTGGCGCACTCTCGGGACAGGACGAACCGCTGGGACTGTTGATCGCCCTCGCGCCCGGGCCAGGCGAGTTCGACTCCGACAAGGCCGGGTTCCTGCTGTCGGTCGCCAACCTGCTGGCCGCCGCGGTCCAGCGCGGGCGCAGCGAGGAACAGCTTGCCCATGCGCGCCGGCTGGATGCGATAGGCCAGCTCACCGGCGGGATCGCGCACGACTTCAACAACCTGCTCACGGTGATCTCGGGCAACCTGCAGTTGCTGGAAGCCGACATGGCCGACCGCGCGGATGCGCGCGCGACCATCGAGAGCGCCCTGCGTGCCGTCGATCGCGGCTCCAACCTGACCCGCAGGCTGCTTGCCTTCGCGCGACGGCAGCCGTTGCAACCGCGCGCGGTCGCCATCAGGCCGCTCCTCGACGAGTTGGGCCACATGCTGAGGCGCACGCTGGGCGAGATGGTATCGATCAGAATCGAGTGTGTATCCGGCATTGCCGACGTGTACGCCGATGCCAACGAACTCGACACCGCGCTCGTCAACCTGGCGTTGAACGCCCGCGATGCCATGCCGCGCGGGGGCGAGTTGGTGATTTCGGCGCGTGACCTGACGCTGGACGACGCGCACAACGAGTGGAAGCTTTCACCGGGGCGCTACGTTTCGTTCACCGTCAGCGACACCGGCACCGGCATGTCCCCGGATGTGCAGGTACGCGCGCTCGAACCCTTCTTCACGACCAAGGGTGCCGGGAAAGGCAGCGGCCTCGGGCTCAGCATGGTCTACGGTTTCGTGACCCAGTCGGGCGGAGCGATGTCCATCGACAGCCGGCTGGGCTATGGCACCCGCGTGAGTCTGGTGTTGCCCGCGGACGGTTCGCTCGCCAAGGCCAGCCGGCCTGCGCCGGGCGCCCGCGATGCCACGCCTGCGGGGAGTGCGAGCATCCTGGTCGTCGAAGACGAGGCCGACGTTCGCACGATCGCGTACCGCTTCCTGCAGGCGGCCGGATACGACGTGGTTACCGCGGCCAGCGCGGAACAGGCCCTCGACATCCTCGCAGGCAGGACGGACGTGGACCTGCTGTTCTCGGACGTGGTGCTTGGCAGCGGCATGAACGGCATCGAACTTGCCCAGTCGGCGCGTCGAGGCCAGCCCGGGCTCGCCGTGCTGCTTACCTCGGGGCACGAATTCCAGGGCGGCGACCACACCGGCCGGGCCGCCGAGGAAGGCTTCGAGTTGCTGCCCAAGCCCTATCGCCGGGAACAGTTGCTCGGCGCGATCCGGAGCATGCTCGAGCGCCGCTGACGCCGTTCATGCCAACATGGCGCGCATGCCCGCGTGGCTGCGCAGCATCGGAATGTCCAGCAGCTTCACTTCGCGGCGTTGCACCGAGATGTAGCCGATGTCCTCCAGGTGCGACAGCGCCCGGGTCACGGTTTCGTGCTTGAGCGCGAGGAAACTGGCGATGTCGGCGCGGCCCATGCGCAGGATGAAATGGCGCGCGCTGAAGCCCAAGCGCGCCAGGCGGGACGCGATGTCGAGCAGGAACGCGGCCACGCGCTGTTCGGCGGGCAGGGTCCCGATCGTCAGCATCCACGAACGGTCGCGTCGGATTTCCTCGGCCAGCGCCGAACTCAGCCGCAGTTGCAGCTCCGGGATGTGCAGGGATGCGTCCAGCACCGGCGGATAGGGCAATTCCCAGATCACCGAATCCTCGAGCGCGACCGCGTCGCAGGTGTGCGCCTTGAGGCCGATGGTCTCGACTCCCATCAGGTCGCCGCGCATCCGGAAGCCGGTGACCTGCTCGCGTCCATCCTCGGACAGTTCGCTGGTCTTCAGGAAGCCCGCATGCACCAGGTACAGCGCGTGGAATGGCTGGCCGGCCCGGTACAGGTATTGGCCGGCCTTGACCTTCCTCTGCGTCACCGGCATGTGGTGCTGCAGCTGCTGGATGTCCAGCTCGGGCAGCGCCTCGAACGGCATGAGCGCGGCGCGCGCGGATTCGGGGAGATGAGATGCGAGCGAGGTTTGCATGACGGTTCCGCCGGTGGTTGTTGTTGGATTCGGCGCCAATCTAGCCGCGCCGTGTCACCGGCCGATGTCGCGCCGGCAACGTCGCGTAACGGTTTGCAACAGCCCTGCCCCGACCCCGCCGCAATTGACCCGTATCAAATCCCGGCATCGCCGCGCATGGATAGTGGCCATGTCCACCGACCCGCCCTTCCATGTACGAACCGAGCAGGCCTTCCCCGTTCATCGATCTCGCGGCCGTCGAAGCCTGGGATGCCTGGTTTCGTTGGCGGGAGGGTTCCCGCTTGCGCGACTTTTCCATCGAGGACACCTGGCGCCGGGTGTCGGCGGCGCTGGCGTCGGTGGAAGCGCAGTCGGCAAGGAAGACCTGGCAGGCCTGCTTCATGGACGCATTCGCGACCTGGCGGTTGCTGCCCGACGAACGGCTGGTCGCGGCGGCCGGTACCGGCCGGATCCCCTGGGGCCACGGCCCGCTGCACGCGATCGTCAATGCCGCGGCGTTCGTGCGCCATGATCGCAACCCGGGCGCCAATATCGATCTCGAAGGCCTGCGCGGTACCGCGAACCTTGCGGTGCGGATGCTGGACGACGCGGCCCTGCTTGCCGGAATCGCTGCGCCGAAGCTCAGGATCGGTCTGACTGGCGTGGCGGACGCGCTGGCCTTGCTCGGTTCGGGCTACGACAGCGATGCCGGCCGCGAGCTGGCCGGCGCGCTTGGCCGGGCGCTGGCCGAGGGGTGCTTGCGTGGCAGCGTCGATCTGGCGGCGGCGCGCGGTGGCGATGCCGCCGACTTGCATTCGGTCGCTGCGCGCGCCATGGCGCGCGGCATGCCAACCGACCTGCTCAAGGCCCTGAGGCAGTCTGGCACGCGCCACGGACAGCTGACGGCGATTACGTCGCAGGGCCGGCTGGCATTGCTTGCGAACAACATCGCCGATGCCCTCGATCCGCTGCGCGGCGAAAACCACGCCAACCACATTGCCGCAGCGAACGGGCCGCGCATGATTCGTTCCTCGGGGTACGCCTTGAATCTTCTGCGTGCCCGCGACGAGAACCGCCCCGCGAAACCGGACACGCTCGCGCATCTTCCGTGCAAGGCACAGATCGGGATGCGCGCCACGTTGCAACCCTGGATCGACGAGCCGATTGCCTACCCGATGTTGGCCATGCGGGGACTGGGCGAGGACGACCTGCGCGAGGCCCGCCTGGAAGCGGCATCCCGCGGGTTCGATGCGCTCACGTTCCGCGATCCGGCAGCGGTCACATCCTGACCGGCGCGGAGCCACTTGGCACGCCCGTGTGCGCCGTTCCAGGATTCGTCACGCCGGCAGTTTCGCACGCTGCGCAGTCGCCGGATCAAGGATCCGGTAGGCCAGCAATTTGAGTCTGTCGGCCAGCAACGCCCATGCCAGCGCGTAGATCCAGACGAACCCGGCCCAGCGCCACCCCAGCGGCGTCATCAGGAACCCGTAGACCGCGATTAGCGTCGCAAGAGCTTGGGTACCAAGCACGGCCATCCACAGGATTTTCGCTGGGCGGATCGACCAGAACGGGCCGCGGGTGCGGGTCACGAAGATCGTCAGGTGCCCCGCCACCGACAGCTTGAGGTACATCAGGGTCTGGACGTATTCGCGTTTGAAGTGGAAAACCCGCTCGCCCAGGTAGAAGAGCATGAACGAAGACACCACGCCGAGCAGACCCAGTACCGTCGACAGGCCCAGAACCATGCGCATGTTCCAGGCTTCTGGGCTGTCCTTGAAATGCACGCGGTCGTATGCGATGGACAGGATCGCTCCATCGTTGAGTAGCGCCAGCAGCACGATCATCACCGCGGTGACCGGATAGAAATTAAACACCAGAATGGACAGCGTCATGAACAGCAGCACGCGCAGCGTCTCGGCGATGCGGTAGATCGCGTAGCTGTTCATGCGCTGGAAGATCTTGCGGCTTTCCTTGATTGCATCCACGATCACCGACAGCCCTGGGCGCGTCAGTACGATGGAGGCCGCCGCGCGAGCCGCGTCGGTGGCGCCTGAAACCGCGATGCCGCAATCGGCCTTCTTGAGCGCCGGTGCGTCGTTCACCCCGTCGCCGGTCATGCCGACGATGTGCCCAAGCTTCTGCAGCACGTCGACGATGTGGTACTTGTGCTCGGGGAATACCTGTGCGAAACCGTCGGCATCCTCGATGGATTTGGCGACATTCGCGCCCTCGGTCTTGTCGGCGCCACCGAGGCCGGCCGCGTCGAGGATGTGCGTGCCAAGTCCCAGCTTGCGGGCCGTCTCCCTGGCGATCGCCAGCGCATCGCCGGTCACCATCTTGATCTTCACGCCCATGCGGGCGGCTGTCGCGATGGTTTCGCGGGCGTCTTCGCGCGGCGGATCGAACAGCGGCAGCACGCCTACGAACCGCC
>JAJXWZ010000195.1 GCA_021781345.1 Pseudomonadota bacterium | reverse complement strand
GGGGAAGGCGCGGGTTTTTATCTGGATGCCACACAACCACCCTGGTCGAACCGGTTCCGGATGGAAACCTGGGTCGTCGAGGAACTGCCCGCGCGGATCGGCGAGCATTTCCCCGCCGACCTCGCCCACTGTGGCATCGCCGGTCATTCGATGGGCGGGCACGGCGCGCTGACCCTGGCCTTGCGCCACCCCGGGCGTTACCGCTCACTGTCGGCATTCGCGCCGATCGCGGCGCCATCGCGGATACCGTGGGGACACAAGGCGCTGCCGCGCTACCTCGGCAACGACCGCGACGCATGGCACGCGCACGATGCCTGCGAACTGCTGCGTGCAGGCCGGCGTTTCGACGGCGACATCCTGATCGACCAGGGCGAGGACGATCCCTTCCTTGCGGAACAACTGCGGCCAGGACTGTTCGCGCAAGCCTGCCGCGAGGCCGGGCAAGCACTGACGCTGCGCATGCAGCCCGGCTACGACCACAGCTACTGGTTCGTGCAGAGCTTCATCGAAGACCACCTGCGCCACCACGCCCGCACGCTGGCCTGACGCGGCATCGGCATGGCCGATGCCGGTCAGGCGATATGCAGCGAGCGTTGCGTGTCATGGCCGCCGTGCACGATCTTCGCGCTCAATTCCTCGGGGTCGAAGTCGTCTACATTGATGAACTCCGCGGTGGCGCGACGCAGGCGTTCCAGCATCGCCCGTTCGGTCTCGCTGATCGCGCCTGTCTTCTCGGCTTCGGCCAATTGCGCGAAGTAATCGTGGGCGTGTACGCCGCCGGCCTTCACCGACTTCTGGAACTTGCGCTCGATCGGTTCGGCCGCGACCACGTCCGGCAGCAACGCGTGCATCCGTCCGACCGGATTGTTCTGCGTCTGCGTCAGGTAGATGCCCGCCACCAGTGCGTCACGCGCGGCGTTGGGCGCGGTCAGGATCGCGGCCACGCGCCGGCCGAGGCGGTCCGAAGGCGGCACTTCGCGGCGCCCGAACGGAAACACCAGGACGTGCAGCAGCCACGCCACCGGGCGTACCGGGAAGTTGCGGATCACGCCGTCCAACGCCATCTGCATGCGCCACACGGAATCGTGGAAGGCCCAGGCCAGCAAAGGACGCTCGGCCTCGGGACGACCTTCGTCCTCGTAGCGCTTCAGCATCGCCGAACAAATATAGAGATACGACAGCACGTCGCCGAGGCGCGCCGAGAGTTTCTCCTTGAACTTCAGCTTGCCGCCCAGCACGCCCATCGCGGTGTCGGCGGTGAGCGCCAGTGCCGCGGCGTAGCGGTTGAGCTTGCGGTAATAGCGGCGCGTGTAGGCATCGCCCGGCGCCCTGCCGAATTTCGCGAAAGTGATGCCGAGCACCAGCGAACGCACCGCGTTGGAGATGCCGAAACCGATGTGGCCGAACAGCGCCGCATCGAAATCGCGCGACGCCTTGCGCCGGTCGGGTTCGTGCGCGGCGTGCATTTCCTTGAGCACCCAGGGATGGCAACGGATCGCGCCCTGCCCGAAGATCATCAGGCTGCGCGTCATGATGTTGGCGCCCTCCACCGTGATGGTGATCGGCGCACCCTGCCAGCAGCGGCCGAGGTAATTCGACGGCCCCAACTGGACGCCCTTGCCGCCATGCACGTCCATCGCGTCCTTGACGATCTCGCGACCGAGTTCGGTCGCGTGGCACTTGGCGATGGCCGAGGCCACGGCCGGCTTCTCGCCGCGATCCACAGCGGCCGCGGACGCACGTGACAGCGCGGCGACCGCATAGGCATAGCCGCCGATGCGCGCCAGCGCTTCCTCCACGCCTTCGAAGCGCGCGACGGCCAGGCCGAACTGCTTGCGGATGCGGGCGTAGGCGCCGGTCGCGGCCGCGGCCATGCGCGCGAAGCCGGTGGCGTTGGACGGCAGCGAAATGCCGCGCCCCACCGACAGGCACTCCACCAGCATGCGCCAGCCGTGGCCGGCCATGTGCGGGCCGCCGATCAGCGTGTCCATCCGCACAAATACATCCTTGCCGCGCAGGGGTCCGTTCTGGAACGGGATGTTCAACGGGAAATGCCTGCGCCCGATCTCGAGGCCCTGCGTCTCGCGCGGGATCAGCGCCAGCGTGATGCCGAGGTCCTGCTTGTCGCCCAGCAAGCCTTGCGGGTCGTACATCCGGAACGCGAGCCCCACCAGTGTCGCGACCGGCGCCAGCGTGATGTACCGCTTGTCGAAGGTGAGCCTGATTCCGAGCGTTTCCTTGCCGTCCACTACCTGCTTGCACACCACGCCATAATCGGGGATCGAGGTGGCGTCGGAACCCGCATAGGGGCCGGTGAGGGCGAAACACGGCACTTCGCGACCGTCGGCCAGGCGCGGCAGGTAGTAGTCCTTCTGCGCCTCGCTGCCGTAGCGCAGCAGCAGTTCAGCCGGACCCAGCGAATTCGGCACCGCGACCAGCGAGGACAAGGTCGCCGACATGCTGGAGAGTTTCTGCAACACCGCCGAATGCGCGGACGCAGAAAATTCCTTGCCGCCGTAACGCTTGGGAATGATCATCCCGAAGAAGCCTTCGCGCTTGACGAAGTCCCACATCTCGGGCGGCAGGTCGGCGATCTCGTGGGTGATGTGCCAGTCGTCGATCATCGCGCACAGCTTTTCGCACGGGCCGTCGAGGAAGGCCTGCTCCTCGACGGACAGTTTCGGCCTGGGCTCGGCAAGCAGCTTCGTCCAATCGGGCTTGCCGGAAAACAGTTCGCCCTCGAAACCGACCGTACCGGCATCCAGCGCGACCTGTTCGGTCTCGGACAATTTCGGCAGCACCTTGCGGAACACCTTCAGCAACGGCGACGAGAACAACGCCCGGCGCAGCCACGTCACGTTCAATGGCAGTGCGACCAGCACCACGAACAGGCCGAGCAGCACCCACGTCGGCGTCGGCGCGTGCAGGCCGAACCCGACGACCACGATGGTCGCGAGCGTCGCCAGTGTCCACAGCCAGAGGCGGCTGCGGAAATAAGCACAGGCCAGGCCGACGATGGCAACGCAGAGAAGCATGATGAAGGTGTGCATGGCTAACCTCGCGGATCCGCCGCGCGTGCAAGCGGCGTTGGGACGGCATCTCTGCCGAGTGTCTTCAGGAATGGTTCGACCGCGGACGTGAACGCGGCGTTGTCGTCTCCCCCGAGCGTGTGGGTCGCATGCGGGATCTCGACATGCGTCGCGTGCGGCACGGCCTCCAGGAATTCCTGCACCGTTTCCCGTGAAACGACGTCGCTGCGGCCGCCCGAGACCAGCAGCACCGGCACCTCGATCCTGCGCGCCGCATCGAGCAACCGCTGCTGGTGGCGCTCGCCCTCGTGCGCGACCGTTTCGAGCAGGGCCGGATCCCAGTGCCAGCGCAGGCGCCCATCGCCGCCGCGCCGCAGCAGCTGCGCGAGTTGGTCGCGATCCTTGCGCCGTTGGCGCTGCGACAGGTACGCCGCGACCTCGTCGGCGGCTTCGTCGAGCGACGAGAACCCCAACGGATGGGCGCGCATGAAGCCCAGCATGCGCTGCACGCCCCGGCTTTCCCAACGTGGCGTGATGTCCACCAGAACCAGCGCGCGGAACGGGCCGGGCCGGATCTCGCCGGCGGCGACCAGTCCGAGCAGGCCGCCCATCGACGCGCCGACCAGCACCGGTGCCGGGTCGAGCGAACGCGAAACCGTCAACAAATCATCGACGAAATGTTCCAGCGCGTAATGGCCGTCCGCGCGACGGCCGCTGTCGCCGTGGCCGCGCGCATCGAATGTGAGCGTGCGCCAGCCGTGCCCGGCGAGGACTTCAGCGGCGCGAGTCCAGGCATGCCGGCTTTGGCCGAAACCATGCGCGAACACCAGCGCCGGCGCGCCTGCCGCACCGCGCGTTTCGACCGCCAGCAACAGGCCATCGCGCGTCCGCAGACGGCTGGCAAGGACGGTGGTGGACTTGGCAGGCTGTTCCATACGCAAAAGTATGGATTTGTGCCGGACGGGTGTCAATACGCTACAGTATGGTCATGCCAGCCAATCCTGCCACCCTGCCCGCGAGCGGCGAGACCCGCGCCCGTGCCCATGCCCGGCTCTCGGCCAGCGACTGGGAACGCGGGGCAATGGAGATGATTTCCGAGGAGGGCGTCGCCGCAGTCGCGGTCGAAGCCCTGGCGCGGCGACTGGGTGTCACCAAGGGCAGCTTCTACTGGCACTTCAGGAACCGCGAAGCCTTGTTGCAGGCCGCCCTGCAACGCTGGGAAGCCGACGACGACCGGCAACTGGAACAGCACCTCGGCGCCACCGGCGGGCAACCTCGCGAACGCCTGGGTGCGTTGTTCCGCTGGGTCTCCGGCGAAGTGCAGGCACACCGCATCTACGCCGCGCTGCTGCAGGCGCTGGACCATCCGCTGGTCAAGCCCATGATGACCCGGGTTTCGCAGCGGCGCATGGATGTCCTGGAGCTCGCCTTCAGGCGAGCCGGCCTCGACCACGACGCGGCGCGCCATCGCGCGCGGCTCGCCTACGCGGCCTACGTGGGCTTCCTGCAACTCAACCTCACGCTGGAGCTGCCGCACCTGTCGCACGAGCAGTACGAAGCCTACGTCGAGCACGTGATCGCGGTGCTGGTCCCGCCGGGCACCGTCCGCTAGGCGGGTTTCCCGAACCCCGGAGCGCTCGTTCCGGCGGCATCCCGGCGGCGCCTTCGGCGCATGTCCGGATGCTGCGACGCACAACGCACGCGCCCTTGCTTGCCTTGCATTCGCCCCGCGCCGAGACTACCGTCACGTTCCCCCGCACGATACCGGAGGCGCCATCCGGCACGCCCCGTGCCTTTCAGGCCGACCCGACCGCAGGCCAGGCGGGCAAGATCGCCACAACAACAAAGCCGACCCGGCGCGAGCGGCGACGACCGCGACCCCGGTGCAGGCACGTATCGAAGAATTCTTTCTGGAGTCCCAGCAACGATGCCAAGCCAACTCGAAGCGCTGAACCGATGGATCGATGACGTCGCGAAGCGAACCCGGCCCGACCACGTGCACTGGTGCGACGGCTCGGAAGCCGAATACAGGCAGCTGGTGGACGAGATGCTTGAGACCGGCGACCTGGTCGAACTCAACCAGGACACCCATCCACGCTGCTACCTGCACCGTTCCGATCCAAAGGACGTCGCGCGCGTCGAAAAGCTCACCGTCATCTGCACGAGCAACCGCGAAGACGCCGGCCCCAACAACAACTGGATGGATCCGGACGAAGCCCATGCGAAGATCGACGCGCTGTTCGATGGCTGCATGCAGGGCCGCACCATGTACGTGGTGCCCTACTGCATGGGCCCGCTCGGCTCGCCGCTGTCGCGCTGCGGCATCGAGGTCACCGATTCGCCCTACGTGGTCGCCAACATGCGCATCATGACCCGCATGGGCACCGCGGCACTGGAACGCATCGAGCGCGAAGGCACCTTCATCAAGGCCCTGCATTCGATCGGCGAACTCGATCCCGAACGCCGCTGGATCATGCACTTCCCGGAAGAGCTCGCGATCAAGTCCTATGGTTCCGGCTACGGCGGCAACGCGCTGCTGGGCAAGAAGTGCCATGCGCTGCGCATCGGTTCGTCGCAGGCGCGCAGCGAAGGCTGGCTGGCCGAGCACATGCTGATCGTCGGCATCGAGAACCCGCGGCACGAAATCCGCTATGTCGCCGCGGCCTTCCCATCCGCGTGCGGCAAGACCAACCTGGCGATGTTGATTCCCCCCGAGGGCTACCAGCGCGACGGCTGGAAGGTGTGGACGGTCGGCGACGACATCTGCTGGATGCGGCCGGGCAAGGACGGCCGCCTGTACGCGATCAATCCCGAAGCCGGTTATTTCGGGGTCGCCCCCGGCACGTCCGCCAGGACCAATCCCAACGCACTGGCGATGTTGCAGCACGACACCATCTTCACCAACGTCGCGGTCACGGACAACGGCCAACCCTGGTGGGAAGGGCTGGACCAGCGCACGCCGGCCAAGGACTGGCAGGGCCGCGACCATGATCCCGCCAACGGCCCTGCGGCGCACCCGAATTCCCGCTTCACCGTGCGCGCCAGCCAGTGCCCGAGCTGGTCGCCCGAAGCCGAGAACGACCAGGGCGTGCCGATCGACGCGATCGTGTTCGGCGGCCGCCGCCGCTCGCTGGTGCCACTGGTGATGGAAGCGCGCGACTGGACCCACGGCGTGCTGATGGGTGCGTCGATGGCATCGGAGGCGACCGCCGCCGCGACCGATGTCGGCCACAACGTCCGGCGCGACCCGATGGCGATGAAACCGTTCTGCGGCTACAACTTCGGCGACTACTTCGCGCACTGGCTGTCGTTCGACCAGCCCGGCATGAAGTTGCCGAAGGTCTTCCACGTCAACTGGTTCCGCAAGGGCGACGACGGCAGGTTCCTGTGGCCTGGATTCGGCGACAACATGCGCGTGCTCGAATGGATGCTGAAACGGGTCACCGGCGAAGCGGATGCCATCGAGACCCCGATCGGGCACCTGCCGCGCGTCGAAGACCTGAACCTCGACGGCCTGGAACTGGCCGACGGCGCGCTCGAAGCGCTGTTCCGCGTGGACGGCGCCGAGTGGCGCGACGAACAGGCGGCCATCGGCAAGTATCTCGAAAGCTACGGCGCGCGCCTGCCCGCCGCGCTCAAGGCCGAGCACCGGCGCATCGTCGAGGCACTGGAGGACGAAGCCGAGCCGGCGCCGCTACGGGTCCACGCGTCGGCAAGCTGACGCGTCTGACCGTCGCCCCGCCGCAAGCGAGGGAGCCATGGCCCCCGGCCTGGGCCAGCAAGGCCGCCGCGCGTACGCACGAGGAAGGCAAGTCCGCTACGCCGCTGCGTTCGCGTCCGCCTGCGCTTCCGGCGCGGCGCGCTGGAACGCGTCGAACCTGGCGCAGGCCGCGTCGATCCGCGTGATCGTCGGATAGCGCGCCAGCGGGACGCCGAAGCGGCGTGCGTTGTACACCTGCGGCACCAGGCAGCAATCCGCCAGCGTGGGCGTGTCGCCCTCGCAGAACTTGCCGGCGTGCCCACCGGATGCGAGCACCGTCTCGATGGCGTCGAAGCCGGCTTCGATCCAGTGCCGCGACCACGCCAGTTTCTGTTCGTCGCTGGCGCCAAGTTCGCGCTGCAGGTATTGCAGCACGCGCAAATTGCCGAGCGGATGGATGTCGCAGGCAACCATCTGCGCCAGTTCGCGCACCCGCGCGCAGGCCAGCGCAGCACGCGGCAGCAGGCGCGGCGTGGCCGGATAGGCCTCTTCGAGATATTCGATGATCGCCAGCGACTCGCGCAGCACGCGGCCACCGTCCACCAGCGTCGGCACCAGTTGCTGTGGGTTCAACGTGCGGTAATCGTCGCGATGTTGCTCGCCGCCGTCGCGCACCAGGTGCACGGGCGCGATCACGTAGTCCATGCCTTTCAGGTTGAGGGCGATGCGCACGCGATAGGCCGCGCTGGAGCGCCAGTAGCTGTACAGGGTGCGCATGCATGCTTCCGATGAAACACCAGGCGCGAGGTTAACCGAATTGCACGCGACCGGTGCGCCAACGACAATGCCCGATTCGCGACCGCAGCGTTCCCAGGAGCCCGCCGATGGCCTTCATCCGCATGACCGACCTCGACCTTTCCGGCCAGCGCGTACTGATCCGCGAAGACCTCAATGTGCCGATCCAGGATGGCCCGACTCACGACAGGGTGATCACTTCGACCCAGCGACTGGATGCGGCGTTGCCGACCATCCGCGCCGCACGCGACGCCGGTGCCGCCGTGCTGGTGATCTCCCACCTCGGGCGCCCGAAGGAAGGCGTGTTCGACGAGACGCAGTCGCTCAAGCCGGTGGCGGCATGGCTGTCGCAAAAGCTGGGCGCCGACGTGCGTCTCGAGCGCAACTACCTCGATGGCGTCGCTGTGCAACCGGGCGAAGTCGTGCTGCTGGAGAATTGCCGGATGAACATCGGCGAGAAATCCGACGACGAGGCGCTGGCGAGGAAATACGCAGCGCTGTGCGACGTGTTCGTGATGGATGCCTTCGGCACCGCCCACCGCGCACAGGCATCCACCCACGGCGTCGCGAGGTTCGCCAGGACCGCGTGTGCAGGCCCGTTGCTGGCCGAGGAACTGGACGCGCTAGGCAAGGCCATGCAGCATCCGGCGCGGCCGTTGCTCGCGATCGTCGCCGGCTCGAAGGTATCGACCAAGCTCGACCTGCTGCAAAACCTCGTCAACAAGGTCGACCAGTTGATCGTGGGGGGCGGCATCGCCAACACCTTCATCGCGGCGGCCGGTTACCGGATCGGCAAGTCGCTGGCCGAGCCCGACCTGATGGATGCCGCGCGCAAGGTCATCGCGCTGGCGTCGACGCGCGGCGCCGCCGTGCCGATCCCGACCGACGTGGTGGTCGCGACCGCGTTCGCCGCCGATGCGCCGGCCACGGTCAAGGCCGTCGACCGGGTTGCCGACGACGAGATGATCCTCGACATAGGCCCCGAGACCGCGCGACGCTACGCCGCGTTGGTCGCCAAGGCCGGGACGGTGGTGTGGAACGGCCCGGTCGGCGTGTTCGAGTTCGACGCGTTCGGGCACGGTACCGAAACCCTCGCGCACGCGATCGCCGAATCGAACGCGTTCTCGATCGCCGGCGGTGGCGACACGCTGGCCGCGGTCGACAAGTACGGCATCGCCGACAAGGTTTCATACATTTCCACCGGCGGCGGCGCGTTTCTGGAATTCCTCGAGGGCAAGACGCTGCCGGCAGTCGCGATGCTCGAATTGCGCGGACGCGGATGACACGCGCTGACGGGAAAAGTTTCGGATGCACGCGAATCGCGCTTCCATGAATGCCATGAACGCTGCCTGAGGCGCTACCGAAACCTTAACGAACGTTGCCGATTGCTCCCAGTCTCAATCGTCGAGCGCATGCAAACGAGCGCATGCGTGAACAACCACGATGGAGACAAACATGCGCAAGACTGCAATCGTCCTCGCCATCGCCGCAACCTTCGCGGCGGCCCCCGTTTTCGCGCAGGACGCCACCACTTCCGGCGCCGACAGCGGGTTCTTCGTCAACGGCAACGTTGGCCACAGCTATTTCGGAAGCGGGAAAAACAGCGGCAGCGACACCGGCTACGCCATCAACGGCGGTTACCGTTGGGCGCTCGGCCCGGGCTTCGCGATCGGTCCCGAAATCGGCTACAACGACCTCGGCAACGTGACGCTGAGCAACGCCTTCACCTCGCAACCGGTCATCGCCCCCGGCAAGGCCTCGCTGCACGGCTGGACCGTGGGCGGCAATGCCAAGTACAACCTGACGTCGAGCTGGTACGTGTCGGCGCGCGCCGGACTGTATGCGTGGACCGGCCACGGGCTCAGCAATGACATCAACCCAGTCGACCTGCGCCGGACGTCGGACGGCTATTACGGTGGCGTCGGCGTCGGCTACGACTTCAGCCGCAAGTTCGGGGTCGGCCTCGGCTACGACTACTACCGCGCCAAGAAGAGCGACCTGAACCTCTCCACGGGATTGCTCTCCGCGAACGCCGAAATCCGGTTCTGACCTCCCCCGCCGCCAGTGGCGGCCCACGCGGGTCCGGGCGCGCACGCGTCCGGGCCCGCCCTGCCCCGGGGATCAGTGCGAAGAACTTCCGGTCGCGGCGTCGATCTGCGCCGCCTGTTTGGCGGCCGCCTGGTCGACGATGCCCTGGACGCCCCTGGCCTTGTTGAGGGCATGGCCGTAAGCGGCCATCGGCGTGCCGGCCAGCGCGTTGGTGGTGGCCGATGCCGGCGCGGCCGCGCCGGCAGATGGACTCGGCGGCGGCTGCGACGAACACGCCGCGAGCAAGGCCGCCACGCAAGACAAGGCATACAGTCGCTTCATGCGGCGCAGTCTCGCGCGCCGGACAGCGCATTGCAAGCTGCGGTAAGCTCACGGGAACGCCCCGTGGAGCATCGCGCGTGAACGCCTCCCCCGGCCGCTGGCGGCTCGACGGCCAGACCTGCCTGATCACCGGCGCCAGTCGCGGCATCGGCCTCGCCTGCGCGCGGGAGCTGGCGGCGCTCGGCGCGCAACCCCTGCTGGTGGCGCGCGACGAAGCGGAATTGCAGTCGGTATGCGACGAGCTGCGCGAGGAATTCCCGGACAGCGAACCGCGCAGCTTTTCCGGCGACGTCGGCGACGCCGAGGACCGGCTCGCGATCTTCGACTGGATCGCCGACCTCGACGTGCCGCTGTCGCTGCTCGTCAACAATGCCGGCGGCAATATCCGCAAGGCCACGCTCGACTGCGAACCCGGTGACATCGAGGACGTGCTGCGCCTGAACAGCGTCGCCGCCTTCGACCTGTGCCGGCTCGCGCATCCGCGCCTGGCGCAGCACGGCAACGCCGCGATCGTCAACGTCGGCTCGGTGTCCGGCGCGACCCACGTTCGCACCGGCGTCGCCTATGGCATGAGCAAGGCCGCGCTGCACCAGATGACAACCAACCTCGCCTGCGAATGGGCCGAGGACGGCATCCGTGTCAACGCGGTCGCGCCGTGGTACATCCGCACCCGCCGCACTGATGAAGCGCTGTCCGATCCCGACTACCTCGAGGAAGTGCTCGACCGCACGCCGATGGCGCGCATCGGCGAACCCGAGGAAGTCGCCGCGGCGGTCGCGTTCCTGTGCATGCCCGCGGCCAGCTACGTCACCGGCCAGGTGCTGGCGGTGGACGGTGGCTTCCTGCACTTCGGCTTCTGAGCGGCATGCCGTATTTCGATTACATCGACACGCCGATCGGCCCGCTGCTGCTGGTCGGCGACCGCGCAGGACTGACTTGGGTAGGCCTGCCGCAGCGCGGCAAGGCGGTCGCGCCGCCGGCGGACGCCGAGGAAAACCGGTCGCGCCTGCACGCGGCCGCGCGCCAGTTCGACGAATACTTCGCGGGCACGCGCCTGCAATTCGACCTGCCGCTGCATCCGACCGGCACGCCGTTCCAGCTAGAAGTCTGGGGCGCGCTGCTGACGATCCCGTACGGCGAAACCGCCAGCTATGCCGACATCGCGCGCCGCATCCGGCGCCCGCGAGCGGTGCGTGCGGTGGGCGCTGCCAACGGCGCCAATCCGCTCTCGATCGTGGTGCCCTGCCACCGCGTGATCGGCAGCCACGGCGACCTCGTCGGTTACGGCGGCGGCCTGCCAGCCAAGCGCTGGCTGCTGGCGCACGAACGCCGGCACGCCCCGGTGCCGACGCTGACGCTGACCGCGTAACTCGGCTTACCTGCAGTTGCGCAACTGGTCCTGCAATTCCTGCTCGCGTTGCGCGAGCGGCGGCTGTTCGTGTCGCATCGCCATGCGCAGCTTGCGGTGGTTGTCGTCGTACTCGCGTTGCACGTAGCCGCACACTTGGGCGTGGGTCGCCGGCAGGCAATAGTCCTGCACTTCGGTCATGCCGGTCGCGATGCGCGGTCCGCCGATCGGTGGCTTGGAGAATTCCGGCGCCGACATGCCCGTCGTCGCCGGCGTGCGATAGGCGTGCGAGAGGCTTTGCGGCGGATAACCCACCACGCCCAGCGGCGCGAGGTACGGCGGCGGTGGCGAGCGCGTCAGGTAATGCTTGCCGTTGACCGCACCGACGCACAGGTATATCGCCGGCAGCGGCGGAGGCGGCGGCGCGTATGCGGGAGGCGGTGGAGCGCGCGAGGTTTCGGCTGGAGCGGCGCTCGTCGCCACCGACGGCGGCACGTAATCCGGTGGCGCACGACTCGGCACGTCGATCATGGCTTGCCGCTGTCCTCGCGCACAAGGATGGTCCTGGAAAGCCACCGCGCCGTCCGTGCTCGTGCACTTGAACACCTGCGCACGGGCACCGCAAAACCAGATGGTACCGATGGCGATTACGACGACGGCGAGGGCGGACTTCATGCGCCAATCTTACGCTCGCATCTGCCCGGCGCTGACGAAACGGTTCCGCCCCTCCCCTTCAAGCGGAGGCTGGGTGGGGATGGGTTATCTCCGGACCAACATGGTTACGACCTCAGGCCCACGCCTTTGTGCAACAGCAACAACGCGATCGCGCCGAGCACAGCCACGAACGCCAGCATCACCACGTAGGCGATCCAGACCGACACGTCACTGATGCCGAGGATACCGAAGCGGAATGCGTTGACCATGTACAGGATCGGATTGGCCAGCGAAAGCTGGCGCCAGGGTGCAGGCAGCATGTTGACCGAGTAGAACACGCCGCCGAGGTAGGTCAGCGGCGCGATCACGAAGGTGGGCACCAGCGCGATATCGTCGAACTTCTTCGCATAGATGGCGTTGATGAATCCGGCCAGCGCGAAGATGGTCGCGCCCAGCGCTACCGCCGTGACCGCGACCAGCAGGTGCGCCACGCCCAGGTGAGTGAACAGCAACGCCACCAGCAACACCAGCACGCCGACCGCCAGGCCGCGCGCGACCGCACCGATCACGTAGCCGATCAGGATCGTCCAGTTGGACATCGGCGCCACCAGCATTTCCTCGACCGAACGCTGGAACTTGGCGCCGAAGAACGAGCTTGAGATGTTCATGTAGCTGTTGTTGATGATGCTCATCATCACCAGCCCGGGCACGATGTACTGGATGTAGCTGAAGCCATGCTCGATGGTGCCGATGCGGCTACCGACTAGCTTGCCGAAGATCACGAAGTACAACGTCATCGTGATCACCGGCGGAATCAGCGTCTGGGTCCAGATCCTGATGATGCGCACAATCTCGCGCCGCGCGATCGTGCGCAGCGCGACCATGTTGGCGGCGAGGTTGGCGCTCATGCCGCAGCCCCCCGCCCGTTCTGGCCTTGGCCGTTGCGGCCGCCCTCGACCAGCCGCACGAACAGTTCCTCCAGCCGGTTGGTCTTGTTGCGCATCGAGGTCACAGTGATACCGTGTGCGGAGAGCCCCGCGAACAGCGAGTTCAGGTCGTGGGTGCGCGGCATCTCGGCCTCCAGCGTGCGGCCGTCCACCTTGCGCAACACGATGCCTTCCAGCACCGGCAGCCCGGCGATGTCGCCGGCCGTGTCGAGCACGAACGTTTCCACGTCCAGCTTGGCCAGCAGCGACTTCATCGCGGTGTTCTCGACGATGGTGCCGTGATCGATGATCGCGATGTTGCGGCACAACTGCTCGGCTTCCTCGAGGTAGTGCGTGGTCAGGATCACGGTGGTGCCGGCGGCGTTGATGCCTGTGACGAAGTGCCACATCGAACGGCGGATCTCGATGTCCACGCCCGCGGTCGGCTCGTCGAGGATCAGCAACCTCGGCTCGTTCATCATCGCGCGCGCGATCATCAGGCGCCGCTTCATGCCACCCGACATCTCGCGCGCCTGGTGGAACGCCTTGTCCCAAAGGCGTAGCTCGTTGAGGTATTTCTCCGCGCGCACGGCGGCAACCTTGCGCGGGATGCCGTAGAACCCGGCTTCGTTGACGCAGATGTCGAACGGCTTCTCGAACTGGTTGAAGTTGAGTTCCTGCGGCACCAGCCCGATCAGCTTCATCGCCTCGTTGCGTTGCCGGTTGACCGACACGCCGAAGATCCGCGCATCGCCGCTGGTGGCGTTGACCAGCGACGACAGGATCCCGATCAGGGTGGACTTGCCCGCGCCGTTCGGCCCGAGCAGGGCGAAGAAATCGCCCTGTGCGACCTTCAGCGAGACGCCCTTGAGGGCCTCGACGCCGTTGGGATAGGTCTTGCGCAGGTTCTCGACTTCGAGCGCCGCGACGGCGTCGGAGGACTGGGAATCAAGCATGGATGGGGAGTCGTGGGGAGAAGCGGAGTCGGCGACCATCCCCTATTATAAGAGTTTCGCCTCGGGCAATCCCATCCCGGACGGCAGGGGTGAGCGACATGGATTTCGCGAGTAAGCGCAGCAAGCGGAGCATACACGTCGGTACGCGGGCATTGCGGGCACCGCCGGCGCGCAAGCTGCCAAGCGCAGCAGGTCATTCAGAGGTTTCGCATGATCGAACATTTCGAACTCAAACTTGCCGACAGCCGCATGCTGGCACCGAGCGTGCGCCACCTGGCGTTCGAACGCGCCGACGGCGCGCCGTTCAAGTTCACGCCCGGCCAGTTCATCCAGATCCATTTCAACTACGACGATGGCAAGCCGACCAAGCGCAGCTACTCGGTGGGCACGCAGTCCGCGGGCGACGCGGTGCAGCTCCTTGAAATCGCGGTGAGCTATGTCGATGGCGGTGCGGCCACCGGGCTGCTCGGCGACCTGGAGCACGGCGCCGGCGTCGAGGCCAGCGGACCCTATGGCCGCTTCTGCCTGCAGGACGACGACGCCAATCGGCGCTACCTGCTGGTCGCGACCGGCACCGGCATCACGCCCTACCGCGCGATGCTGCCGACCATCGAGAAACTCATCGCCGCGCGCGGCATCCGCGTGGCATTGTTGTACGGCGCGCGCAACGAGCAGGAGTTGCTGTACGGCGAGGAATTCGAGGCCTTCGCGCACCGACACCCTGATTTCACCTTCCATCCCTGCCTGTCGCGCGCCGCCCGCGCCACGCCGCGTCCGAACGACCGGCGCGGCCACGTCCAGGACGTGCTGCCCGAACTTCGGCCCGACCCCGAGCACGACATCGCCTACCTGTGCGGCAACCCGGACATGATCGACGCCACCTTCACCCTGCTGAAGGAACTCGGCATGCCGATCAAGAACATCCGGCGCGAGAAATACGTGTCGTCGCGGTGATTGGCGCACGCATGTGACGGCGCCGGACCCGTGCGTGGCGGGTACGGCTTCAAGCGGCCCGAAGTCGCCGTTGGCCAATGCCCCGCCAATGCCCGCATTGCTAGCAATTGCGGTCGGCGGATTCCGCACTACGCGGCAAGGTGGCACGGTGCTTCGGTGTGACCTGCAAAGTACGCCCACGGGGACGACTGCGCGCCGTTAGCGCCATGTGTACACTGCGCGACGGAAGCCGGCGCGTCGCCGGTGGGGAATCCTTGCCGCGTGACGTCTGACAAACCCGGTTTCTTTGCCGAACTGAAACGTCGCAACGTGCTGCGCGCGGCAGTGCTGTATGCCGGCGCGGTGTGGGCGATCTCGCAAGGTATCTCGCAGCTGAGCGGCCCGCTCGGGCTCGCCAACGCGGTCACGGTCTGGTTTCTGATCGCTTGCGCGATCGGATTTCCATTGTGGGTCGCCTTCGCGTGGTTCTACGAGTTCACCCCGCAAGGTTTCAAGCGCGAAAGCGAAGTCGCGATCGACGCCCCGCAACGCCACTCCAATGCGCGCAAGCTGGATTTCACAATCATCGGGGTGATGGCAGTCGCCATCGTTCTGCTGCTGACCAACCAGTTGATCCTGCATCGACACGAAACCCTGCGGGAATTCGCCGGCGCGGCCGCCTCGCCGGCCACGCAAAAAGCCGTCGCCTTCAACCCGCCCGCCGACACCCTCGTGGTACTTCCCTTCGCCAATCTGTCCGGCGACAAGAGCCAGCGCTACTTCAGCGACGGCATCACCGAGGAACTCACCAACGCGCTCGGCCAGAACACCGCGCTGCGCGTGATCGCGTGGGATACCGCCTCGCATTACCGCGATACCAGCCAACCGGCCACCGCCATCGGCAAGGCGCTCGATGTCGCCAACGTCCTCACCGGCAAGATCTTGCGCCAGGGCAACACGGTGCGGGTGATCGTGGAACTGGTAAACGCCCGCACCGGCTATCAGGTGTGGGCCGACCATTACGACGATTCGTTGGCCAACGTGTTTGCGGTGCAGGACAAGATTTCCGCCGCGATCGCGGGCGCGCTGAAGGTGAAGTTCGCGAGCCTCGGGCCAGCACGCACGGTGAACCCGCAAGCCCACGACTTGGTGCTGCAGGCGAATGCGCTGATGGACAGGGCCCACACCGCCGCGCCGTTCGAGCAAGCCAGGAAGCTGTTTGAACAGGCCATCGTACTGGATCCTGATTACGCCGACGCTCATGCCGGGCTGGCGCGCACGTGGTTCGAGCTGACCCAATACTCCACGCTGCCGCTGAAAGACGCCCTGCCCAAGGTGCGCGCGGAAGCGAACCGGACACTGGCGCTGGACCCGCGTAACGTGGAGGCACTGGTGGAGCTGGCCAATGCCGACGAGGCGGAAGGCAAGTCTGCCAAAGCCCGGGCCGGCTATGAACGGGCGCTGGCGATCGACCCCAGCAACGCCGCCGCTCATCTGGATTACGGCAACGAGCTGCCGCTGCGACAATCGCTGGCGCAGGAACAGGAAGCGGTGCAACTCGATCCCGACAACGCCACCGCGCAGAACAACCTCGCCACGGCTGAAGTGGACGTCGGCGAGTACGCGCAGGCGGTGGCGCCGTGGCAGGCGACGGTGAGGCTCGATCCGACGAGCGCCGATAGCGCGCTCGAACTGGCGTTGACTTATTCGCTGCTGCACCGCGACGCGGATGCGGTCATGGCGTTCGATCTCGTGCAGCCCACGACGGAGCTCGCCAAGGCGCTGGTCGCCGCCGGCCAGCTGACCTATCGATCGCGACTCGATCCCAAGCTGCAAACGCAGGCGCTGGCCGCGGTGGAGGCGCTGCGCCAGCGCACCAATCTCGATCCAACTGCCATGGCCGACGTGCTCCAGCTCGAACTGGCGCTGGGCCAGAACCCCACCGCGCTGGAACAGTTGCCGAAGTACTGCGCCGCGACGCCGGTCGGCTGCAACGACCTCAGCGTCAATCCGGAGTACCTAGTTCTGCACGGCCAACCTGCGTTCGAAGCGCTGGTGAAACAGTACGACACCGTCTCCGAACCCGCGCCCGCCGCTACCGCTGCGCCGGCTTCCGTCTCGTCCCACTGAGGGCGAGCGTCTCTCTGCAGCACCCACCGCTGCCTGCAGCGATGAACGGCAGGTTTTCGCCAGCAGCGGACGCCCGACAACACCAAGCGAACGGCTGCAGTGGGTCGAACTTCGCCCGTTCGCTGAAGGCAGCATCGCGCTTTGCTACGCCGCCGCCAGTTCGACCTTGACTCGGTAACCCAGTGCTTGAGCGGCCCGGCTCAAGGTTTCGATAGTCAGGCCGGTATCCGTGTCATCTAGCAGCCGATCAAGCATCGAGCGGCTGGTGTGCATCCGCGCGGCCATTGCGGTTTTGGTCACCCCTTGGGTCTTCATGGCTTCCGCCAGCTGCCAGGCGATGACGCGTTTGATTGCGCGTGCGGATACTTCTTCCAGGACCCCTTCTTGGGACAGGAAATCGTCCAGGGTGCTTCCAATGTGGGAAACATTACGCTTAGCCATGGTGTACCTCCTTCATGCGACGCAGAGCCAGCTTCAGGTCGTCCATCGGGGTCTTGCGGGTCTTCTTGACGAAGGCATGCAACAGGACCATGACCGGCCCGACCGTAGTGAAAAGAACGCGGGCAATACCTGCGTCGATCGTGCTGCGCGTCTCCCAGAGACCCGGTTCCACTTTCCGCACCAGCGGCATACCGAGCGGCCAGCCGAACTGAACGGTTTTCAGATCTTCGCCAATCGCCTTGCGCGCACCAGGTGGAAGCGATTTCAGCCAGTCCCGAACAGGCTCACGGCCTTGATCTGTGGCATAGAAGCGGACTTCCAGAACGGGAGGGAGTGGCAGCACGTTGATAGTGTACCGATTTAGGTACGCCAACACAAGGTGCCGGATTTCGACAACCTGCCGACCTGCCAAGGATCACCATCGAAGTCCCGACTGGAGACTGCGATGGAAAACCAATCCCACCAACCATGGAACAAAGGCAAGCTCGTCGGCCAGAAAGCCCCTTTGAAGCTGCGCGACATCTGGGCCATCCGAATCCGGCTACAGCTTGGACACCGCACGCGCGACCTCGCCCTGTTCAATTTTGCGATCGACTCGAAGCTCCGAGCCTGCGACTTGGTCAAGATTCGCCTACTGGATGTGGCGCACGAAGGCCAAGTTGCTGCACGGGCCATGGTGATGCAGCAAAAGACGCATCATCCAGTCCAGTTCGAGATTACCGAGCTGACGCGACAATCCCTGCGCGACTGGATCAAAACCGCGAGCCTCCGTCCGGACGCGTTCCTATTCCCGAGCCGGGTACGCGCATCTGCGCATCTCTCTACCCGTCAGTACGCCCGGATCGTGCATCGCTGGATCACCGAAATTGGACTGGATGGCGCCGCGTACGGCACGCACACCATGCGGCGCACGAAGGCCTCGCTGATCTACCGGCGCACCAAGAACCTGCGGGCGGTGCAGCTATTGCTCGGGCATACCCAGCTGGGAAACACCGCCCGATATCTTGGCATTGAGGTCGATGATGCCTTGGAGATGGCCGAACAGACTGAAGTCTTAGGGCCACATGGCCGGCCGCGGCTACGGACGCGGTCCGGCCAGAAGGAGACGGTCGAATGCTTGGTAGTCTGCATTGATCGAGAACACCATGCGCGAGCTCCGCTTGCGCCATGAGTCGTTTCGGGAACAAATGCCATTTCCTTATTTCGCATTACCAGCCCCCAAAATGCCCAGACTTGGGCCTTGATGTTTACAACGTACGCATCACTGTGTACGATGTATACATGACGTCCAGGGAACGCCTCTTCGCAGCCGCGAAGTACATCTACGAACGCGATGGCCTGGATGCCCTCACGATCCGTGCCGTCGGGCGCAGAGCCGGGATGTCGGCGATGGCCATCTACCGCCACTTCCCAGACAAGAGCGCCTTGATTCAGGCGCTCACGCATGATGGATTCGATGCGTGGGAAGCCATCGTGAGGAAGATCGATTGCGATGATCCGATCCTGTGGCTAAAGCGTGCGGTGGCGAGCTACGCCGACTTCGCCCTGACCGATCCCCATCGTTTCGATGCTGCATTCCTGCTCCCGGCATCCCCGGCGCAAACCTTTCCCATGGGCATCGAAACTGGGCGATTCTCCATAGTCCAATGCATCATCGCGCAGATCGAAAAGGCGCAAGCGCAGGGGCTGTTTGCGGATGGCTCGCCACTGGAGCTCACCCTGCTCATGTCGGCGCTGGCACAAGGCCTTGTCTCCATGCATCGCGCCGGACGCCTGGGCACGGACGAGCAGTTCCGCGCCAGCTATGAGGTTGCGATGGATCGTCTCCTTGCCAGCTTCATGAAAGGAAACTCCATGGCTCAAATCACCAACAAGGCCAAAAAAAGGAAATGAGCATAAAATTCATTTCAAAGCTGATCGTGGTATTGCTTGGCACGCTCGTCGTCTGCGTACTTGGTCTCCTCGCGTACCTTGTGCTGTCGGCTACCCGGCCCGCGCATCCGATCGGGATTCAACAGCTCCTTGCCCCTGATGCTGGACATCCGCCCATTGCCGTAACGATCTTTTACCCGACTGCCCAAACGCCTCGTTTGGTCTGGCTAGGCATTTCGTTCGGCTACCTTGCGCCCGACGCCGCCATCACGAGTGGTCAGCATCCTTTTGTCGTCATTTCGCACGGCACCGGTGGCACGCCCACGAGCCACCTCGACACTGCCATTGCATTGGTAGAAGCGGGTTACGTCGTTGCCGCGCCACTTCATAACGGTGACAATTTTCGCGACCATTCCGAAGTGGGAACCAGTGATTGGTTCATTGATCGCGCGCGACAGATCGTCAGCGTGGACAACTTCATGTTGGACCATTGGAAGAGTCGTAATCACCTGGATCCAAAACGAGTGGGGCTTTTCGGGTATTCGGCCGGAGGCACGACGGCGCTGATTGTTATCGGAGGCACACCGAATTTGAGTCTCATCGCACCGCTGTGCAAAAGCCACCCGGAATTCATCTGCCGGTTGCAGAAACCGGGAGTCCTCATGCGAATACCTGCGCCCAAGGAATGGGCGCACGACCCGCGGGTAGCCGCTGCGGTTGTCGTTGCACCGGGTTACGGTTTCACCTTTGGGCCCAACGGCCTGTCCACAGTGCGCGTACCCGTGCAGCTCTGGGAAGGAAGCGCCGACAAAAGGCTTCCGCTTGCCACCAATGCGCTTGCCGTGCGCCGATTGCTTCCCGATCCTCCCGAGTTCCACTTGGTCGACAATGCAGGCCATTTGTCGTTCCTGAGGCCGTGCAACGCGATCGCCTTGTTGGCGCTCCCAATGGTCTGTAGGGACCCGCACGGTTTCGACCGCGAGGACTTTCACAAACGGTTCGACGCTTCCGTGGTCGCGTTTTTCAACAAGAGTCTGCGCGACCCAGAGTCAGGAGCGGTGGGCCAAAAGGTGCCGCGCTCACCAGACCATCCGAAAAATTGAAACTGCGTAAAGGGCCGGGAACCAGGGAGCTCTATCAAGCTCAGAGCTGGCGAGATGCCCTTGCGAGAACGTCCGCTTTGGGTCGGTCTGCGCTAATCGCTACGGTCCGATGCGGACCCGTGTGCCGGCAGCATTCCAGACAGCAAGGCCTCACTGGCACGGGCGCGTTCTTCAAGCGCCAGTGAACGCGCTTCCGCTTGGGCACGCACCTCGTTGAGCATGGCTTCGCTGGCTTGCGCACGAGCTTCGGTCGCCTGCGCACGCAACGCAAACATGGCCGCGCCCACCTCATGAGCGACATGCCCCAGCAATTCGCGCTCCTCGGCCGCATAGTGCTCACCGGGACGCGGGCCGACCAGCAATACGCCCAGCAGGCTGCCGCGCACACGCAGCGGGAAGGCATAACCGTCCCGTCCCAGCTGGCTCGGGGTGTCGTGTAGATCGACCTCGGTGTCGTGCGTTCGCAGCTTGACCAGGGTCAGATCATCGGTGTCCACCAGCGCCGGCAGGTCCCGGCTGCCTCGTTGGCGCACGCGCGCATAGCCGTCCGGAGTGTGTTCGTACAGTGCCACCCAGGGCGTGCCGACGTGGAGGCGGATCTGATCCACGGTCAAGTCGAGCAGATTCTCTGGCTGGGTGACGAAGGCACATTCTCTGGCGAACCCGCGCAGCGCGACCTCCTCGCGGTATTGGCGCCGGAACACGAATCGTTCGACCGCGCTATCGATGCGCCGGTGCACGGCGCTCAGGGACACGCCGAGGCCCAGCGGCACGGCCAGCTCCAGCAGCAGGCTGGCACCGTGACCGAGCGCGGTGCGCTCGATCAGGCTCTCGAACAGGGCAAACAAACCCAGCACGAGGCTGGTGGTTGCCGCATATACCAGCGCGTGATTCAGGACCACGGTGAAGTCCACCACCCGGTGGCGCAGGATCGCGTACAGGAAACCCGTCATAGCCACGAGGAAAACAAGAATCGTCGCCATCAGTGAAGCCGATGCGCTTAGGATT
>JAJXWZ010000138.1 GCA_021781345.1 Pseudomonadota bacterium | reverse complement strand
GCCATCGTCGAGAACGGCCAGGTGATCGCCGCGCCGATGATGTACGTGGCGATCAGCTATGACCACCGCATCATCGACGGCAAGGACGCGGTGCTGTTCCTGGTCGACATCAAGAATCAGCTCGAGAATCCGCAGCGCATGCTGCTCGGTTTGTGAGCCAGACGCCGGGACTCGGGGCTCGGGACCCGGCAGAAGCCAAAAGGCGGTACTCGGCTCGGCAAGGTTTTGCGCTTGCGGGTCCCGGGTCCCGGATCCCCGGTCCCGATTCAGGAATCCAGACATCATGTCCGAACAATTCGACGTCATCGTCATCGGCGGCGGCCCCGCCGGATATCACGCAGCGATCCGTGCCGCACAGCTGGGTCTGAAGACCGCCTGCATCGACGCCTGGGCCGGCAAGGACGGCAAGCAAGCGCTTGGCGGCACCTGCCTCAACGTCGGCTGCATTCCGTCCAAGGCGCTGCTGGATTCGTCGCGCCAGTTCTGGAACCTCACGCATGGCTTCGAGGCGCATGGCATCAGCGCGAGCAGCCCCAGGATCGACATCGGCGCGATGGTCGGGCGCAAGGAAAAGATCGTCAAACAGTTCACCGGTGGCGTGGCGATGCTGTTCAAGGCGAACAAGGTCACCGCCTATTTCGGCACCGGCAAGCTGCTCAAAGACCGGCGGGTCGAGATCAGCGCGCCGGACGGCAGCAGGCAGGCGATCGCCGCGACCAACGTGATCATCGCCACCGGCTCCGCCCCGATCGAACTGCCGTTCGCCAAGTTCGACGGCAAGCGCATCGTCGACAACGCCGGCGCGCTCGAATTCACCGGCGTGCCCAAGCGTCTCGGCGTGATCGGCGCGGGCGTGATCGGTCTCGAGCTCGGCAGCGTGTGGAAGCGGCTCGGCAGCGACGTCACCATCCTCGAGGCGCTGCCCGATTTTCTGGCCGCCGCGGATGCCGATATCGCCAAGGCCGCGGCGCGCGAATTCGCCCGTCAGGGTCTCCGGATCGAGCTGGGCGCCAAGCTGCTGAAGGCCGAGGTCAAGGGCAGCGAGGTGCATCTGGCCTATGTCGGCAAGGATGGAGAGAAATCGCTGGTCGTCGACAAGCTGCTGGTCGCGGTCGGCCGTCGCGCCCATACCGAGGGGGTGCTGGGTGACGGCACCGGCGTCAGGCTCGATGAGCGCGGCCGCGTGGTGGTGGACGAACACTGCTGGACCGGCATCGAGGGCGTATGGGCCGTGGGCGACTGCGTGCGTGGCCCGATGCTGGCGCACAAGGGCTTCGAGGAAGGCATCGCGGTCGCCGAGCTGATCGCCGGCAAGGCCGGGCACGTCAGTTACGACACGATCCCGTGGGTGATCTACACCGAGCCCGAGGTCGCCTGGGCCGGAAAGACCGAAAAGCAGCTCAAAGACGAGGGCGTTCCGTACAGGACCGGCAGCTTCCCGTTCGCCGCGGTCGGCCGCGCGGTTGCCATGAACGAACCCGCGGGCATGGTCAAGGTGATCGCCCATGCCGAGACCGATCGCATCCTCGGCGTGCACATGGTCGGCGCCTGCGTCTCGGAGCTGATCGCCGAGGCGGTGGTGGCGATGGAGTTCAAGGGTTCGGCCGAGGATCTCGCGCGCATCATCCACGCGCACCCGACCCTGAGCGAAGCCGTGCACGAAGCCGCCATGGCCGTGGACAAGCGCGCCATCCACAAGGTCAATTGAAGTCAGGATGACTTCATCCCGTGCCGGCCATGGATGGCCGCTGACATGGGATCCGGCGTACTTTCTGACATTGACAAACCCGGATTACCGAGGCGATGACCCGCGACCGTTTCGAAGCCTTCCGCATCCACAGCGACTCGGCCGGCCATCGCGCAGGCATCGAATCGCTGGTGCTGGACGATCTCAATCCGGGCACGGTGGCAATCAAGGTTGCCTACTCGTCGGTCAACTACAAGGATGCGCTGGCCGGTACCGGGACCGGCAGGATCCTGCGCCGCTCGCCGCTGGTCGGCGGCATCGATGTCGCCGGTCACGTCGTGGCTTCGGGCGATGCGCGTTTCAAGGAAGGCGATGCGGTGCTGTGCACCGGCAGCGGCCTGTCGGAAACCCGCGATGGCGGCTACGCCGGGTATGCCCGGCTCGAGGCCGACTGGACGATCCCGCTGCCCCCGGGCCTGAGCCTGCGCGAAAGCATGATCCTCGGTACCGCCGGCTTCACCGCCGCCCTGTCGCTGCTGCGCATGCAGGACAATCACCAGCGCCCGCAGCTCGGCCCCATCGCGATCACCGGTGCGACCGGTGGCGTCGGCATGCTGGCGACGGCGATCTTCAGCCGTGCCGGCTATGCGGCGCATGCCATCACCGGCAAGCCCGAGCACGCCGATTTTCTGCGCACACTGGGCGCCAGCGAGGTGCTCGACCGCCGCGCCTTCCGGTCCGGCCAGCGTCCGCTGGAGTCCGTGCGCTACGGCGGTGCACTGGACACCGTGGGCGGTTCGACACTGGCCGGCCTGCTGCCACTGATCGCGCCCTATGGCAACGTCGCCGCGTGCGGCCTCGCGGCCGGCGCGGAACTCGCCACCACGGTGATGCCCTTCATCATCCGCGGCGTCAGCCTGCTCGGCATCGCCTCGGCCGCCACGCCGCGCGATCAGCGCGAGCGGGTATGGGCGCAGCTGGCGGGTGACTGGAAGCCGGCGCAACTGGACGCGATGGCGACCCGGGAAATCACGCTGGCCATGCTCCCCGAGGTGTTCACCCGCATGCTGGCCGGATCGTCGCTTGGCCGCGTTCTGGTGAAGATCGACGCATGAGGCAGCCGATCGACGCCGTTCGCGGTTGTTGCCGCCGACAGTGGCGGCACGTGGTCCGTTCAGTGCCTTTCGCGACCGTAGCGCTCCGGGTGATAATCACCCCGTCCTGGATTTGATTCCATTCCGCAGCATGGGGAAACATTGATGGCGCGCATCCTGATCGTGGACGATTCGCCTTCGCAGCTGGTCGGCCTCAAGCGCATGGTCGAAAAGCTGGGCCATCAGGTCGTCACCGCCGAGGACGGTTCAGCCGGCGTCGAGGCAGCGCGCCGGGAAAAGCCCGATCTGATCCTGATGGACGTGGTGATGCCGAACCTCAACGGGTTCCAGGCCACGCGCACGATCTCCAAGGATCCCGGAACCGCGCACATCCCCATCATCCTGGTGACCACCAAGGACCAGGAAACCGACAAGGTCTGGGGCCTGCGCCAGGGTGCCAGGGGTTACCTGACCAAGCCGATCAGCGAGACCGAACTCGGCTCGATCATGCGTGAGACTCTCGGCGGCTGAGCATCCCGGTTCGACCGGCGCTTCGATGCACCGGGTGCTGATGCCTCGGGCTCCCCGGCTTTGCCTGCGGAAAACCACCACATCACGCCCGCCATGAATGTGCGACAGTAGCCGCGTCGTGGCTGCACGGTCACGGGAATCGCATGGCCATCTGGCTACCGGTGCTGTGGATGGCGACAGGCATCTGCCTGTTCGCCGGGATCCACTTCATCCATGTCGGCTCGCAGCGCCGCACCGACCGGGTCTACCTCGCATTCGGCTGGTTCTGCCTGCTGGTCGCGGCCTACAATGCGCTCTCGACCCAGTTGCAGATGCTCGACGATGTCACGTCGCTCGTACCCGTCGAGCGTGCGCACGTGGCTGTCGCCTGCCTGGTCTTCCCGGCGGCTGTCTGGTTTTTCGGCCTGTATACCGGACTGCGTCAATGGCGCCGTTGGCTCGCGGTCGCGGCGGTGCTATTCGCTGCGCTCCTGGTGCTGGACCTCGCATCGACGCCCAGCCTGCTGCTGTCGGACCTCACCCTGCTGCCGCCGCTCACCTTGCCCTGGGGCGAGCGCATCACTCAGTTTTCCGGGGCCCCGGCCCGCTTCGCCTGGCTCTACTACCTGGCCACTTTTCTGGTCTATGTGTGGGCGGTCTGGCGCTGCTGGGTCCTGTGGCGCCACGGCACGCGCGAACGCGCATTGCCATTGGCGATCTACATCCTGATCCAGCTGGCCGCCCAGGCCAATGCCGAATACGTGACGGTCGCGGGCACCCGTTCGATCGACTGGGATGCCGTTCCGTTTCTGGCCCTGGTCCTGCTGGTCAGCCGCTCGCTGACGCGCGAAATGCAATTGCAGAGCGATGCCCTGGCCACCGGCATCGAGGACTTGCGCACCGAAAGCGCCCGGCTCATCCAGGCGCAGCAGCGCCTGCGCCATCTGGCCTACCACGATGCGCTGACCGATCTGCCCAATCGCCGCGCCCTCTGGGAGGCCATCACGGAGACCATCGAAAGCAGCCGGCCCAGCGGCGTCCATGGCGCCCTGATCGTGATCGACCTCGACCACTTCAAGATCATCAACGACGCCCTGGGCCACAGCATCGGCGATCAATTGCTGTGCGAGATTGCCCATCGACTGCGCCTGGCCTATCCGGGCGCGCGCTGCGCGTCACGCCTGGGTGGCGACGAATTCGCCCTGCTCCTGGAGCGCCTCGGCGCCGATGCCGCGGAGACCCAACGCGCCGCCGGCCGCATCGCCGGGGAGCTGACGCAACAACTCGCCGAGCCGTTTCATCTCGGCGAGCATGAACTGACCACGGGCATCAGCGCCGGCATCGCACTGGTGCAGGGCGACACCGAGAGCGCCGAAACGCTGTTGCGGCAGGCGGATCTTGCCCTGCATCGGGCCAAGGCCTCAGGCCGCAGCGCCACGGCCATGTACAGCGCGGTCCTGCAGGATGATGCCAAACGCCGCCTTGCTCTCGAGAAGGGGCTGCGGCTGGCCATCGAACGCGACGAACTTCGGCTTTTCTTCCAGCCGCAGATCGATCGGCATGGCGGCCTGGTCGGCGCCGAAGCCCTGCTGCGCTGGAAACACGCCGAATTCGGGTTCGTGGAGCCGGGCGATTTCATACCCCTGGCCGAGGAAACCGGTCTGATCCACCCGCTGGGGCGCTTCGTATTGCAGCGCGCGTGCGCCGCCCTGCGCACATGGCCGTCTTCGCTGTACCCGCCCCCGCGACTGGCCATCAACATCAGCCCCTGGCAGCTGGCGCTGCCCGATTTCGTGACCATGGTGACCGATACGCTCCGGGCTTCGGGAGTCGCGCCGGGCCTGATCACCCTCGAGATCACCGAGAGCGCATTCCTGCATGACGTGGCTGACGCCGCGGCCAAGATCCGCCAGCTTGATGCCTTCGGCATCCGCGTCGCGATCGATGATTTCGGCACCGGCTATGCCTCGATCGCGACGCTGAAGGCGCTTCCGGTCAGGGAGCTCAAGATCGACCAGGTCTTCATCCGCGACATGATCACGTCT
>JAJXWZ010000153.1 GCA_021781345.1 Pseudomonadota bacterium | reverse complement strand
GGCCGTGAGCGCTGGCCGGGGGAACTGCCGCTGGATGCGGTCTTGCACTACTGAGGCTTCAACCTTGCGGAGCGGTCTGCCTGAAACTCGGCCGTTGCGCCAACACCACCTCGGTGTGGAAGGGCACGCCCGCGCGCAGGCCGGACACCCTAATCTTGCTTCCGGGCGCGAGTTCGGCTTCGCGGGTACGGAAGTCGAACGGATCGGTGATCGGCTTCGAGCCCATTTTCAGCAGGATGTCGCCCGGCTGCAGGCCGGCCTGTGCCGCCGGACCACCGGGGTAGACGTCGAGCACCGTGGCCCCGCGGGCGGCGGCCGGCAAGCCAGAATCCGCGGACACGACCACGTTGCCGATTTCCACGCCGAGCCAGCCGCGCACCACATGGCCGTGCTCGACGATCTGGTCGAGCACGCGCTTGGCGGTGCGGACCGGTATCGCGAAGCCGATGCCCTGGGCGCCGACGTCGCGATTCAGCATCGCGGTGTTGATCCCGACCAGTTGTCCGGCCGCGTTCACCAGCGCGCCACCCGAGTTGCCGGAGTTGATCGCCGCGTCGGTCTGGATGAAATCCTCATACGGGGACAAACTCAACTGACGCTGCAGCGCACTGACGATCCCCATCGTTACGGTTTGGCCGTATCCGAAAGGATTGCCGATGGCCAGCACCACGTCGCCTACCCGTGGTGGCTCGGGGTCGACCTCGATCGTGGGCAGGGTGCCGGCATCGATCTTGAGAACCGCGAGGTCGGTGTCGGGATCGGTGCCGATCACCTTGGCGTGGGCGACGCGTCCGTCGTGCAACATGACCTGGATGTCGTCGGCGCCCGCGATCACGTGGTTGTTGGTCAACACGTATCCATCGGGGGTGAAGATCACACCCGAGCCGAGGCTCAACTCACGGCGCTTCAGCGCCGGTCCGGCGACGCCGCCCAGCAAAGGGTCCGGGAACAGCTGGATCGACCGCTCCGTGACGGTCTTGTCGGCGTAGATGTTGACCACTGCCGGGGTGGCCCGTGCGACGGCATCGGCGTAGGAGGTGGGTGCCGGAGGGGCCGTGGATCCCCCCTGGTCGGTCACGGCAGGGCTGTCGGATGCCGGGGCCAGACCCCTGTCCTGTCCCCGCAACCGCTCGCCGGCACCGGGCCAGACCAGGCTGATCAGGAACGCCGCGGCCAGCCCCGCCACCACGAATTGCAGGACGAACAGGAGCGGTTGGAGCTTGCGAAGCATGGGCAGCGGTCTCGTCGAACGCCTTCGGATTGTGCGCTCACGAGGCGAACGCTAAACTAACACGATTTTGGGGCCCGATGAATGGCGCGGGTGCGGCTGGGGCACGGCCGTTCATCCGGGCCATGCGAAACGGACCGTTGTTCCCACAGCCATTGTCGCGGTGGGTGGCCACGTGCAGTTGCGGAGAGGCAGATGGCGGACGAAAGCATCAACAAAGGCCGACGCAGGTTCCTCACGGCATCGACTGCCGTGATCGGCGGGGCCGGCCTGATCATCACGGCGATCCCGTTCGTCGAGACCTGGCTGCCGAGTGCGCGCGCGGAGTCCGCGGGTGCGCCGATCACGGTCGACATCGGCAAGATCGAGTCCGGCCAGAGGGTGCGCTACGGCTGGCGCAGCCAGCCGATCGACATCGTCAACCGCACGCCCAAGCAACTGGAATGGCTGGCCAAGCAGGACCCGCGCCTGCGCGATCCCGACTCGAAGGAACCGCAACAGCCCAAGTACTGCCAGAACGCGACCCGTTCGATCAAGCCCGAATGGCTGGTGTTCATCGACATTTGCACGCACCTCGGCTGCGTGCCGGACTACTACGGCGACATCAAGCCCGAGCCGTTCGATCCCGACTGGAAGGGCGGTTACTACTGTCCATGCCACCACTCGCGTTACGACATGGCCGCACGCGTCTACAAGGGCGTGCCGGCACCATTGAACATGGTGGTACCGCCTTACCATTTCGTCGATGACACCCACATCCAGATCGGCGTCGATCCGAAAGGAGCCGTGTGATGGGCGCGGTAACGCAATGGTTCAACGACTTAACGCAATGGTTCAACGACCGCGCGCCGGGGCTCGGCGTGGCCTACAAGAAACACCTGAGCGAGTACTACGCGCCCAAGAACTTCAACTTCATGTACTACTTCGGTTCGCTGGCGCTGCTGGTGCTGGTGAACCAGATCGTCACCGGCATCTTCCTGACGATGTTCTATACCCCCACTGCATCCGGTGCGTTCGACTCGGTGCAGTACATCATGCGCGACGTGCATTGGGGCTGGCTGGTGCGTTACATGCACGAAACAGGTGCCTCGATGTTCTTCATCGTCGTCTACCTGCACATGTTCCGCGGCCTGATGTACGGCTCCTACAAGAAGCCGCGCGAACTCGTATGGCTGCTGGGCATGCTTATCTTCCTCGCGCTGATGGCCGAGGCCTTCATGGGTTACGTGCTGCCGTGGGGCAACATGTCGTTCTGGGGCGCCAAGGTCATCATCACCCTGTTCAGCGCGGTACCGGTGGTCGGCGAGCAACTGGTCACCTGGATCATGGGCAGCTTCGTGCCGTCCGATCCCACCCTGAACCGCTTCTTCGCGTTGCACGTCGTGGCCATGCCGCTGGTGTTGTTGCTGCTCGTCGTGCTGCATCTCGGCGCGCTGCACGAGGTGGGCTCCAACAATCCCGACGGCGTCGAGATCAAGAAGCACAAGGGGCCGGATGGCCGCCCGCTGGACGGCATTCCGTTCCACCCGTACTACACGGTCAAGGACCTGTTCGGCGTCGGCGTGTTCCTGGTGATCTGCGCGATCGTGATCTTCTTCGAACCGACGGTCGGCGGGTTCTTCCTCGAGCACGACAACTCGATCCCCGCCAACGACCTGGTCACGCCCGCCTCGATCAAGCCGGTGTGGTATTTCTCGCCCTTCTACGCGATCCTGCGCATGATCCCCAGCAAGGGCTTCGGCGTGCTGGCGCTGCTGGCGTCGATCGTGGCGCTTTTCCTGGTGCCGTGGCTGGACTGCGGCAAGGTCAAGTCGATCCGCTACCGCGGCCTCGGCTACAAGGTCGCGTTGACGATCTTCGCGATCGTGTTCGTGCTGTTGGCCGCCATCGGCGCCGACCTGACGCCGGGCTGGATCGTGGACATCTTTGGTCCGAACGCCGACATCACCAGCATCGAAAACCTGTTCGGTCGCACCCTCGTGGTGCTGTACTTCGGCTACTTCGTGTTCCTCTGGGCCTACACGTTCTTCGGGTGGGAGAAAACCAAGCCGGTTCCGGAAAGGGTGACCACGCATGACTGACAAGACTTGCCGCGCCTCCATGCGCGCCCTGGCCGCCCTGCTGCTCGCGCTCGTCGTGGCACTGGCGGCATCGCCCGCCGCCTTCGCGGAAGAGGGCGGTTACCCCGATGCCAACATCAACGTGCACGACCAGGCCTCGCTGCAACGCGGTGCGCGCCTGTTCATGAATTACTGCGTCGGCTGCCACTCGCTGAAGTACATGCGTTACTCGCAAATGGCGCAGGGGCTCGGGCTCACCGAAAAGCAGGTGATGGACAACCTCGACTTCACCGGCGCCAAGTTCGGGCAGCCGATCGTCTCGGCCATGTCCGAAGCGGATGCCGAGAAGTGGTTCAACAAGGCCCCGCCCGACCTGTCGCTGGAAGTCAGCGCCAAGGGCGCCGACTGGGTGGCCGCCTACCTCAAATCCTTCTATCTCGATCCCGCTACGCCCAGCGGCTGGAACAATACGGTGTTCCCGAACGTCGCGATGCCCTTCCCCTTGTGGCAGCTGCAGGGCGAGCAGGTGGCCGTGATGAACCCGCCCGAGGACGGGCAGCCGGCCACCGTTAAGTCGTTGAAGCTCGCGCACCAGGGCAGCATGACGCCGGCCCAGTACGACCGGGCAGTGCGCGACCTGACCGCATTCCTTGCCTACGTGTCCACCCCGGACGAGCTGCCCCGCAGCCGCATCGGCGCATGGGTCGTGCTGTATCTGGTACTTTTCACCCTGTTCGCGCTGGTGTTGAAGAAGGAATACTGGAAAGACGTGCATTGATGGCCGGCTGCGCGCCAGGCACGCTCCAAGCTGCAGCCGGTACTGTCGCGTCACCGGACCCAAGGGGGACACTGGCATGATCCAAACCGCACATACCCGCACCGTGTTGACCCTGTTCACCGCGCCCGACGACGTGCAGTCGCACCGAGTCCGGCTGGTGCTGGCCGCCAAGGGCGTGGTCTACGACCGTGTCGAAGTCCCGCCGGGCAAGCCGCACGAGGAGTTGCTGTCGATCAATCCCTATGGTGATACGCCGACGCTGCAGGATCGCGACATGATCCTGTACGAACCGGACGTGGTCTGCGAATACATCGACGAGCGTTACCCGCATCCGCCGTTGATGCCGGTCGACCCTCTCTCTCGCGCGCGGTTGCGACTGGCCTGTGTGCGCATCGAGCGCGATTGGGTGCCGGAAGTTGCCCACATCCGCGCTGGCGGCCGCGCCGCCGAGGCTGCCCGCAAGCGCTTGCGCGAGCATCTCATGGATGCCTTGCCGCTGTTCAAGGCAGCGAAGTTCTTCCTGAACCCCGAGATCAGCCTCGCCGACTGCCTGGTGGCGCCGGTAGTCTGGCGCCTGCCCTCGCTGGGCGTCTCGCTGCCGAAGGAGGCCAAGCCGATCGTCGACTACGGCGAGCGTTTGTTTCGCAGCCAGGGGTTCGCGCGCAGCCTGACCGCCGACGAAAGGTTGCTGGGCGAGTTGTGACCGAACCGACCGCCATGACGTCCAACCGCCCTTACTTGTTGCGGGCGGTCCACGAGTGGATCTGCGACAACGGCCTTACCCCGCACATCGTGGTGGATGCGGCGAAGCCCGGCGTGCAGGTACCTCCTCAGGCGATCAGCGAGGGCCGGGTGGTGTTGAACCTCGCGCCGCGCGCGGTTTCGCGCCTGGATATCGGCAACGACACGATCACCTTCATGGCCCGCTTCGGCGGCGTCAGCCACTCGGTCAACGTTCCGGTTGCGGCCGTGCAAGCGATCTATGCGCGCGAAAACGGCCAGGGCATGCTGCTGGCCGAGGATGCGCCGGGTGGCACCGCAACCCTGCCGCCTCCGGCGGCAGACACCCCGACGGCCAGGCCGTCGACGCCATCGCTGCAGTCGGTGCCGACGTCCGCCCAGGACGTGCCCGGATCCGATGATGGCGGGGCGATACCGCGGGACAACGACGGTGATCCCGACAAGCCAAGACCCAAGGGCCGGCCCAGCCTGCACGTGGTGAAATAGCGCCAAGAACGCTCAGCAGGCGTCGGTTCCGTGCTGTGGAAACGTGCGCAAATTCCAGATGCCAAGGC
>JAJXWZ010000003.1 GCA_021781345.1 Pseudomonadota bacterium | reverse complement strand
ACAGCGGCACGTGCTGCTGCAAGGCAAGCGCCAGCAACTGGTCGTATTCGTTGGTCGGCAGCAGTGCGCCCCAGCGGTGGCCGTGGCCCTGCGCGACGATCGCGTCCATCTGGCGCTGCCATTCGGCCCAGTCGCGTGGCGGCGCGTCGAAACCCGCCGCATGCAGCAGGTCGATTCGATAAAACAGCAACCGCGTGTCCACATACCAGGGAATACCGTACAAGCGGCCGTCGACGACGTTGGTAGCCCAGGCACTGGGGAAAAAGTCGTCCTGCCGGATCACGCTCGAGCGCGCGACGCGTGGCTGCAACGGCACCAGCGCATGCAGCGCCGCGAACTCGGCAATCCAGGTATTGCCGATCTGGGCCACGTCCGGCAGGGAGTCACCGGCGTAAGCGGTCAACAGCTTCTCGTGGGCGGCCTTGAGCGGGATCTGCTGCACGCTGACGCGGATGCCGGGATGCGTCCGCTCGAAGGCCGGGAGCAGGCTGGCGACGGCATCGCCTTCCGGGCCGAAGGTCCAGAACGTCAGCGTGATGTCATGATTGCGTTGCCCGCCGCAGCTCGCCAGCAGCAGCGTCGCAAGGGCGACGATGGCTGCGGCGATGCGCTGGCGGAGCAGGTTCATGGCACGCTGGCGGGTACCGGCACTCGGTCGGCCGAAACCGATCTTCCCGGTTTCGTCGCGGGTTCGCCCGCCCTGTCCAGCCAACCGCCGCGGAAACCGGCCCGTTCGAGACCTCGCCGGATGTAAGGATTGCGCCGCATCACCTTCCAGACGAAACCGCTGCGGTAGTTATCGATCATCAGGAGGATAGGCCCCTGGTCGATGCCGAGGTATTCATTGTCGAACCAGCCTTCGCCCGAAACGACGCGGCCGCTGCGCAACGGCATGTGCAGCCGGAAGCTGGGATTGAAGGCGTCCACGAAGCCGTATTCAGAGTACAGCCATTTGCCGTAACGGTCATACATGGCCTGGATCGCCGGCAAGACCAGGCGCGGCGCGAACGCGATCGATGCGATGGCCGCAGTCGGCGCGATGGTGCCGTCATCGACCACCCGGTCGACGTCGGCCCCGCGCGCCGCGTAGCCGAAGAAGACCGTGCGCTTGCCATCGTGCCACCAGGCCACGCTGGCCGGACCGTTGCATGCCGTGAGGCCCCACACGTCCTTGCCGTAGCCCACGAAGTGCCGGGGGTCCAAGATCGCGTAATTGCGTTGTCCGATCACTGCGCGGCGGCTGTTTTCGAAATAATCGAGGCCGTGCGCGCGCATGTAGGCATCCTGGATGCCGCGGAAGTCGATCCACGACTCGCTGTACTGGTGTCCGAACAACGGCGCGAACCCGACGTGCGGCTGGCTGCCCATGAAGCTGCCCCAGGTGCGGTTGTAGGTCGATGTCCACGCCTTCCAGGCGTCGGGCTGCACCGCATGCGTGGGGGAGCCGAGGGCCAGGACATACAGCAGCATCGCTTCGTCGTAGCCCTTCCAGTCGTGCGGAATGAACTTGCCGCCGGGCGTCCAGCCCATGCTGACCAGCGGCGGTCGCGCCTGGGCCCAGGTCCAGTCCACGTCGCGGTAGAGCCTGTCGGCGAGTGCGCGGATCTCGCGCTCCTGCGGATCCTTGCGGTCGAAATAGCTTTCGTCGAACAACACGCCTGCCATCAGCAACGTGGTGTCGATGGTGGACACCTCGACCCAGCGTCCATAGCGCTTGCCGGTCCGCATGTCCAGGAAGTGGTAGTAGAAGCCGTGGTAGCCGGCATCGCCGTCCTCGCTGGTGCCCTGCGGCGCCTTCGCGAAGAAGCGCAGCGTGGCGAGCACGCGCCCGCGGGCCTGCGCGCGCGTGATCCAGCCGCGCTCGACGCCGATCGGGTACGCGGTCAACGCGAAGCCGACCGCGGCGATGCTGGCGAAGGGTTGCTTGCCGAGTGGCCAGTGATCGGGTACCAGGCCGTTGGCCGGATCGGCCGTCTGCCAGAAAAATTCGAAGGTACGGTGCTCGATGTCGTCCAGTGCGAGCTGCCGGGGATGGGTGGAAGTGGCGACCGAAACGGCGTCGGCCGCGGGTGGCGCATGCGTGGCGGGGGCCGCGACGCCGGGTGAAGCAAGGAAAGCCAGCAAGAAAGCGATGGCGATGCTGCGGACGACATGGAAAGGCGACATCAGTACGAACCTGGCAAATCGGAAAACGGCACGGCCTTGGACGGTGCGCGGCGGCGGGCTGAACTGGTCACCGTGGCAACTTGCCGGGGCGCGGGCGCGGGCCGGCATCCACCCACTGGGTCAGTTCGTGGAACGCACGGCCGATCTGTTGCGGCGTGAACACGCAATGGCCTTCTTGATCGACGTACTGTTGCACGAAATTGGCGGCGTGCCCCGCGCGCTCCACGATCAGGGCGTACTGGTAGACCCCGTTGGCCGGCACCAGAGGATCGCGCACGTCGTGCAGTTCGAGCAGCGGGTGCAGCAGTCGACCGTCCGGTGTGTACCAGCGCGATAGCCAGGCCGCCGCTCGCGGATCGGCGGTGTACCGCCGGACGCCGTCGTTGAGGGCATAGTCGTCGCCCGAACCGACGTAGATCAGGTCTGCGTTGTCGAAGGGATTGCCGTGCAGGCGCTGCTGCAAGTTACGGGTATCGTCGGTCACCGAGGCGATGATCGCGGCCAGGTTTTTCGCGTCGGCGGCGCCGTACCAGCGCAGCAGCGCGCGTCTGGCCTCCGGGCTGGAATCCAGCGCGGCCTGGATCTTCGCCACCGTCTTCGAGTCGGGCCGGTAGTCGCGCGGTACCGGCACCAGCGGGCCGAGCAGGCCGGGGAAGTAGAAGTCGAACGCCGCGCGCAGCGCGAAGCCGCGCTCGAGCAACCCATCCGAAGGCTGCACCGCGCCGCACAGCGACAGCGCCCCGGCATAGACGTCCGGCTGTTTCTCCATCGCTCGGGCAATCAGCGCACCGCCCATCGACATGCCCATCAGCAGTGTCTGTCGCGGCGTCCCATAGCGCGTCGCGAAATACCTGCGCAACCGCTCGGAATCGCGCGAACCGCTCTCGATCGCCCAGCCACCCTCGGAGTAACCCGACTGGACCACGGCATAACCGCCTGCGAGGATCGGGTCGAACATCGGCGACACCGCGTCCTTCGGCGAGAACACCACCGGGGCGTCCGTGGTGCCGTGGAAGAACACCACCAAGCGGTGGTTCCAATGGGCGGGAATGTCGATGCGCCAAGATGCGCCTTGCAACGTGCCGGTGGCATGCACGGCTGCCGACGCGGAGGCAGGTGGCGTGGCAGAGGCACCGGTCGCCGTGCAGCATGCCGCGATGGCGAGTGCGAACAGTCGGGTCGGCCGGGAACGGCGACGATGCCGGGCGGTCGCGCGAGCCCAACCGTTCATGCCGGACCCGCCGCGCAATGGCGCGCGATGAATTGTTCGTGACGCGGCATCGCGTCCACGCAATGGGTGATCACCTTGCGTACTCCCTCGGTCAATTCAACAAGTTTCTCTTCCGGCATCAGGTCCACCACCGGGTGCCAGCCGCGCGGCAGGATGCGCTGGCCGATCATCACCTCGACCCAGCTGGTCAGCGCGAACATTTCCTCGGCGTTGCGGAAGAAACGCCCGCTGTCGCGGAACAGTTCGATGGTCTCGGCCAGCGGGCGCGGGATGTCCATCGTGCGGCAATAACTCCAGAACGGGGTATCGTCGCGTTCGGTGGCGCAGTAATGCAGGATGATGAAATCGCGGATGCGTTCGATCTCGAACGCCGCCTGCGCGTTGTAGCGGTCGACCACCACCGGGCTGAAACCGCCGTCCGGGAACAGGTTGACCAGTCGCGCGATGCCGGACTGGATCAGGTAGATGCTGGTCGATTCCAGGGGTTCCAGGAATCCGCTGGCCAGGCCGATCGCGACCACGTTCCTGTCCCAGGGCTTCTTGCGCTGGCCCGCGGTGAAACGCAACACGCGTGGGTCGCCGAGCGGACGCCCGTCCAGGTGCTTCAACAGGCTCGCGGCCGCTTCGTCGTCGCTGATGTAGGCGCTGGAATACACGTAGCCATTGCCGGTGCGATGTTGCAGCGGTATGCGCCAGGTCCAGCCGGCCTCGCGCGCAGTGCAGCGAACGTAGGGCGTCGGCGGTCCTACATTCTCGCAGGGGACGGCCACGGCGCGGTCGCACGGCAGCCAGTGGCTCCAGTCCTCGTAGCCGGCGTGCAGGGTCTGTTCGATCAACAGGCCGCGGAATCCCGAGCAATCGACGAACAGGTCACCCTCGATGCGTTCGCCGCTCGCGAGCACCACGGCTTCGATGAATCCGTCATCCGCGCGTTGCACCACCTCGACGACCTTGCCCTCGGTGCGGAGCACGCCCCGTTGCTCCGCGTAGCGGCGCAGGTATTTCGCGTACAGGCCGGCGTCGAAATGGTAGGCGTAGGCGATGTTGGCCAGCGGCGAATTCGGCGGCACGTCGCTGGCGGAAGTCATGAACTTGCCGCGGATCGCGGCCAGCGTGTTGAGGCTGTACTCATCGAGCGGGCCGGCGCGACCCTCGCGATGCGCCTTGAGCCAGTACTGGTGGAAAGGCAGCAGGCCGTAATCGAAGCCGATGTTGCCGAAGCCGTGGATGTAGCTGTCGCCGATCCGTGCCCAGTCGACGAACTGGATGCCCAGCTTGAAGGTGCCGCGGGTCTCGCGGACGAATTCGGCCTCGTCGATCTCGAGGACCTGGTTGAAACGCTTGAGGTGCGGCACCGTTGCCTCGCCGACGCCGACCGTGCCGATCTCCTCCGATTCGATCAGCCGTATCGCGAAGCGACCCTCGAACACCTTGGCGAAGGTCGCGGCAGCCATCCAGCCGGCGGTGCCGCCGCCGACGATCACGATGTTGCGGATGGGGGATTCGTTGTGCATGTCGACGGGATCGTGCAGGTGGCGGAATGGAAAAAAACGGCGGGTCTGGTCAGTTTGCCAGACCCGCCGCTCGACACCTGGTGCCTTGCGCGGCGCTGCGGCCGCTCGCTACCAGATCACGCTGAAGGAAGCCTTGAATTCGCGTGGGTAGCCGGTGATGTTGCCGTTGCCGATGTAGGAAAGCGGGTAGAAGTTGGGGTAATTGGAGTTGATGTCGACCAGGTTCTTGAAGTTGAACGCGTTGATGAGGTCGCCGCGGAACTGCAGGTGGGTCTTGGTGCCCGGCAACGTCCAGTCCTTGATCACCGCGAAGTCCACCGAGCGGTAGCCGAAGATGTTGCCGCCGAACAGGAATTTCCCGTTGCCCGGGGGCGTGGCACCTACCGGCAGGTTGTTGGCGCCGTTCGGTGCCGTGGCCGGGTAGTTGTAGAAAATGTATCCATCGTACGGAGTCGGCGTCGCCAGGGTCACCTTGGCCGAATAGGTCATGCCCCACGGCCCGTCGATCGATCCGGTCACGACCAGCCGGTGTTTCGGCGCGGCATTCGAGAGGATGAACGGGTAGTCGTTGATAGTCGCCTGATCGAACGAATAATGCTGGGTGATGTCGCGGTTCTGGCTGGCATTGGTGTAGGTGTACGCGACCGACACGCTCCAGGGCGAAGCGGGTGACCATGGCTTCACCAGCGACAGCAGTAGCTGTGTGCTGCGGGTCTGGATGCCGTTGTTCCACAGGATCAGTGGACCGAAGCCCGGTACGCCATCGCCCCATGGCTGGCCGCCATTCATCCAGAACGACCCGTCGGGATAGCGGTTGCCGAGCGTGGCGGCCAGACCGTCATAGCTCAAGACGCGCGCGACGGTCACGCTGGAATTCCACTCGCCCAGCCGGTTGCGCATGCCGATGCTGAACTGGTCCGAATAGGGCACCTTGAGGTGGTTGTTGAACATGTCCACCTCGTAACCCGCGGTGCTGCCCGTCACCAGCGACTGCAATGCGGCGACGTTGCTGGCGTAGGAAGGATCCCACGGGAAGCACGGCGAGCCGGCGCAGGCCTGGGTCGGGCTGCTGAAGTACACCGAGGGCTCCTCCAGCGCGAACTTGGTCTGTTCGAGCTGCAGGTAGTCGTACAGGTTGCGGTCGTAGGAGCGGCCCGCGCCGCCGAAGATCACGTGCTTGGAGTCGCCGTTGAGGTCGTAGGAGAAGCCCAGCCGCGGCTGCCACTCGTTCTTGTAGGCACTGCGGTTGTGGCCGTTGCTGATGTAGTTGTTGATGTTGACGCCGCCCATCGCGAGCTGCTGCGCGTAGGTCAGGCCGGCGGGGGCGTTCGGATCGTGGCCATTCAACAGCGCGTCGACCACGTTGCCGGGCGTCACCCAGTTGAGGTAGGACGGGTTCCTCTCGATGTCCCAGCGCACGCCGAGGTTCAGCGTCAGGTGGTCGTTGACCGTCCAGTCGTCCTGGATGTAGGCGCCGAACTGCTTGTCGCTGGATTTGACGATCGGGCTGAAGCCCGGGTTGGTGACCGCGAACGTGGCCTTGTACGGCGTCGGGTTGGTGCCCACGAAACCCGGTGGGCAATAGCTGCTGTCGACGGCCGCATTGCCCGAGCACACGTTGTAGAACGCCTGCGCGGTGGCATTGCCGGCGTCCTGCGCGACCAGGTCGATGTCGCGATAGACGAAGCCGGTCTTGACGATGTGGTCGCCGTGCCACTGGAAGTCGGTGAAGGTCAGGTCGTCCTTGATCGACGGGCCCTTCTGGCCCTTGTTCTGCTCGGCGCGCGGATCCGGGGCGCCCGTTTGCAGGACCAGGTTGTTGTTGGTCCCGAACGTATAGGCGGAACCCACGCCGTCGGTGATCTGCTGCGGTACGTAGAACGCGTTCTGGTAGGAGAACAGCAGTTCGTTGAACCAGGCGTCGGTGCCGTGCGACCAATACAGTTCGTAGCGCTTGACGGTGTTCTTGACCTGGATGCCGGCGGATGCCGCCGTCACGCCACCGATGTTGTCGAACGCCTTTTCGTTGCGGACCTGCGCACGGAATTCGATGCGATCGTTCTCGGTGGGCTCCCAGTCCATGTTGCCGTAGAACAGGTTTTCCCAGAATGGCAGGTTGGACGGCCCGAACGCGGCCTGCGCCGCGTCGGGCAGCAGCGCGGGAATGCTGGCCACGCCGGAGGCGCTGGTGACGCCCGGGATCACCGAGACCGGGGTGTCGTAGCGTTTCACTTCGTCGGTGATGAAAAAGTGCATCTTGTCCTTGATGATCGGGCCGCCCAGCGCGAAGCCGTAGTCCTTGTCGACCGAGAACGCCTTGTTGCCCGAGGCTGCCTCGGCCGGCGTGGAGTCACGCCAATTCGAGTCGGTGTAGCTGTCGTAGACCTGGCCGTGGAATTCGTTGGTGCCGTACTTGGTCAGCGCGGTCACCGCCGCACTCGAGACCTGGTCGTACTCGGCCTTGTAGTTGGAGGTCAGCACCCGGTACTGGGAGATCGCGAGCTGCGGGAACGGGTTGCCCTGGCTGGCGTTCTGGCCGACCGGGCCGCCGAACAGGTAATTCTTCTGGCCGACGCCGTTGATGTAGACGTTGGTCGTGCTCGAATCCATCGCGCCCCCCTGCAACGAGGTATGCCCGGAGGAATCCACGCTGAAGATCATGCCGGGCACGGTGTCGGCGAACTCGAGGAAGTTGCGCGTGATCTGCGGCAACGTCTGGATCGTGTGGATCGAGACCGTCTCGCCCACCTGCGAGGTCTTGTTGTCGAACAGGGGTCGGCCGATGACGTTGACCGCCGCCAGCGTCTGCGCCGAAGAGGCGGGCGCCGGCGTCGCGGCAGCCGCGGTCAGGTTGAGCGTGCCGGTCATGGCAACGCTGAGGGTGACCGTCTGGGCCGGCCCGGTGCCCGCGGCAACGCGATAGGTGCCGGGGGGCAACCCGACCAACGCGTAGCTTCCGTCCGCGGCCGACTGGGTGGCGCGAACCTGGCCCGTGGCCAGGTTGCGCGCGGTGACCTGGGTGTTCGCTGGCGCGGTTCCCATCAGGGTCGCGTTCGCGCTTTGCGCCCAGACGATGCCCGGCATCACGCCGGTGGTGGCCACGCCCGCCGTGATCAGGGAAGCGAGCAGCTTTTTCCTCAACGGCATGTGCTTTCTCATGATTGCTCTCCAGAAGCCCCTTCGAGTCCTGCTTGTTGTAGTAATGACGGCATCAGCTGCCGCCACGCTTGTCTGCCTTCGCGGTCATCCCGCATGAATCACGCACCACGATCTCGCAATCCAGCGTCCGTACCGATCTCCCGCCGCGCCGGTCGGTCGATTCCATCTGCCTGACCAACTGTTCCAGCGCCTGTTGCCCGAGCTCCACGATATGCACCCGCACCGTGGTCAGGGCCGGGTTGACGAAGCGGCTGATCGGGATGTCGTCGAAACCGGCCAGCGCGATGTCCTGCGGAATCCGCAGGCCCGCGCCATTGAGGGCGAACAGGCAGCCGATCGCCATGGCGTCGTTGGCCGCGAACACGGCATCAGGGCGGCGTGCCATCGCCGCGATGTGCTGGCCCGCGCGGTACCCGGCCTCTTCGGTGAAATCGCCGGGAAGCACGTGCACGCGCGCATCGCTGCCGGCCAGGGCATCGCGAAATCCGGCCAGCCGCGCCGCGGCATCGAAGTTGCCATGCGGCCCGTCTATGAACACGATGTCGCGATGGCCGCAGGCCAGCAGATGGCGTCCCATCGCGTGGGCGCCGCCGAAATTGTCGATGTTGAGGGCGGGGTGCCCGTGCCCGTCGAGAGCATTCATCAACACGGCAGGCAGCGAGCCGGCCACGTGGTCGTCCATCACGGTGGCGTCCACGTGCGGCGACATGATCAACAGTCCGTCGACGCGACCTTGCATCGCGCGCAGGGCGGCGGTGGCCTCGGAGGCATCGTTGTGGGAGCTGGAGACCAGCAGATGCAGGCCATGGGTCCGTGCGGCCAGGTCCATGCCGCGGATCAACTCCGAAAAGAATTCCCCGAACAGGTCCGGCAACAGCGCGCCGACCGTCTGGGTCCTGCGCGTGACGAGGCTGCGGGCCGCGCCGTGGGGCACGTAATGCAAGCGGGAGGCGGCGCGTTCGATGCGGGCGCGCGTGCCCGGCGTGACGCCGTGCCCACCGTTCAAAGCGCGAGATACCGTCGCCACAGAAACCTTCGCCTCCCGTGCAACGTCTTTGATCGTCGCCACAGCGCACTGCCCCTGCCGATCCCTATCCCGTGCGCGCCCCCTCGCTCGGGTTCGCGGCGAATGTAAACGTTTTCATTACAAAATGCAAAGGGTCGAAGGCGTGCCCGACCCAACAGGCCAGGGGACATGCGTGGCGACGGCACGGCCAGTCCGTGGCGGCTGCCCGGTGGGTGCGACCCGGCGACGATGGCGGGCCACGGCGCCCCGCACCGCCCAGGCCGCGACTAGGCAGCGATGAAATCCAGCATCGTGCGGGCCACCAGGCCGGCATGCCGCAAATGCAGGTGGTGCGGTCCCGGCAGATGCACGACCTTGACGTCGGGTACGCAGTCCGCGCGCGCTTGCATCAGGTCCCGCGGCAGGTAGGGCGTGGCTGGATCGGCTAGCAGCAGCAGGGTCGGGACCCGGATGCCTTCCAGCAGCCGCCGCGCCTGGGTCTCCTCGATCCGCAGCGGGGTGGTCAGGCGCAGCCGCGCATCGCTGCGCCATGCATGACCGCCATCGACCGCGCGCAGGTTGCGTTCCACGATCGGCCACAGCTCGCCGGCATCGAGGTCGCCCGCAGCCACGCGCGCAGCCACGGCCGCCTCGATCGAAGCGAACACACGCGGCGCACGCCGCGGGCTCCGGCGTTGCGTATGGGCATCGCGCCAGCGCGGCAATGTCTGCGATCCATCGTCGGCCAGCGGGCCGAGGCCTTCGATTAGCAGCAACCGGTCGATGCGTGCGGATGCGGCGGCGGCCAGTGACGCAATGCCGGCGCCGAGCGAGTGTCCCAGCAGATCGAAGTGGTCCAGTCCGAGCGCAGCGGCCGCGTCGAGCGCACAATCGACCTGGTCCACGAGGTGGTAGCGATACGCGCTTCGTGGCAGGTGCGTGGAGTGCCCATGGCCCGGCAGGTCGAGCGCAATCACGCGGCGCCTGGCCGCCAGCAATGGCGCCAGCCTCGCGAAACTCGCGGCATTGTCGAGCCAGCCGTGCAATGCCAGCAACGGCGGCGCCTCGGGATCGCCCCACTGCAGCGCCGCCAGTTCGCCCAGCGGTATCGCGACGCGGACTTCGACGGGACCGTTCACGCCGCGATCATTCCATGCTCCCACACGCGCACGACCCCCGGTGGCCGGTCTTGCCGGTTGCCCCGTCTTGCGTACGGACAAAGCCCGGGCATGCACCGCCGGAAGCGGACCCGGATGCGGTGCGATCGCCATCCATTCCTCGGTTTTCTCGCCGGTTCAGGCGCCATCGGGTCGACTGCCTATCATATACACTCGCACGCCGTTGGTTCCCAGCCCGCTTCGATGTCCGTCCCGTCCGCCAATCCCCCGCGTCCCGAAGCCTGGCGTTTGCCATGGTACGGCGTCGCCTTGTTCGCGTGTGCGTTGCTTGCGCTGGCGGGAGGCGTCACGCACCAACATCTCCTGAGTCTCGTGGCCGCACTGCTGTTGCTGATCGCATGGTTGCCGCGCACGTTGCGGCGGCGCAGCGCGGTCGCCTTGGGTGGCTGGCTCGCCGTGGCAACGCTGTTGCTGGTGCCTGCCGCCATGGGCCATGCCGGGCTGGCACTGCAGGCACTGCCGGTGGCGTTCCTGTCGATCGCGGCCTGGATTTTCACGCGTACGCTGCTGCCAGGGCGGGAACCGTTGGTGTCGCGCTTCGTGCGCGTGATCGAGGGGGATGCACAATTGGGCTTGCCGGGCGTGCGCGGTTATACCCGCAGCGTGACCGTGTTCTGGGCGGCGCTGCTGGCCGGGATGGCTTCGCTGGCGTTGCTGATAGCCCTGTTCGCAGTGCCCGGGGGCTGGCTGGCGGCGCTGGGCATCGCATTGCCACTGCGGGTGCCAGGCGAGTGGCTGGTGTGGTACCCGGAAGCGGGTTGCTGGACGCTGCTGGCGACCGCGTTTGCCGGCGAATACCTGTTCCGCCGCTGGTACTTGCGCGGCATCCCGCAATCCGGCGCGAGGCATTTTTCGAGCCAGTTGATCCGCCACTGGCCGATGCTGATCGACGGCAGGGACGAGCGCGCATGACGCGGCCGTGCAGCGTGCCAGTGCTCATCGAACCCGCGCATCCGTCGTTGCCCGGGCATTTCCCGGATCGTCCGCTGGTGCCTGGCGTGGTGCTGCTGGAACGCGTCGCGGCGGCGTGGAAGGCCTTGCGCGGGGAAGCGGTGGGCAAGCTCGACGCCAAGTTCATGCAGCCATTGCGGCCGGGCGAAGGTGCCGTGATCAGCTTGCACGACGAAGGCGGGCGCGTGCGCTTCGAAGTCACGCGTGCGGACGGCCTTGCGCTCGCGCGCGGAACCTTCGCCACCGCGGACACGCCGGGCCGCAGCACTTGCGGTGGCAAGCGCGGGCGGAATCGCGGGGGCGATCGATGAACCGGCCGGAGTCCGACAACTTGGCCGGCGAACACGCCAACGAACACTGGCTCAATCGCCCGGAAGCCGGCGGCTGGTTCGCGATCTGGCTGATCCGTTTCATCGGGCTGCATTTTGGGCGCACGTTCGCAAGGCTGATCCTGTATCCGATCACGTTGTATTTTTACTTCCGGCGCGGGCCCGAACGGCGCGCGGCACGCGATTACTTCCGGCGCCTGAACGGCAAGCCCGGCAGTCCCTTGTTGGTGATGCGCCTGATCCACGCGTTCGCCTCGACCATCCTCGACCGCGTGTTCCTGCTGGCGCGGGGCATCGACGGCTTCCGCGTCACCACGCAGGGACTGGATGTGCTGGACCGCCATCTCGACGCGGGGCGGGGCGTGCTGCTGCTCGGCGCCCACGTCGGCAGCTTCGAGGTGTTGCGTGTACTCGCCACGCGCCGGCCGGACTGCAAGGTCAAGCTGGTGATGGACAAGAGCAAGACGCCGGCGCTGACCGCGCTGCTGGAGTCGCTGGCGCCCGGGCTTGCCGACACCGTCATCGATACCGCGCGTGGCGGCATGGACATCGTGCTGGCGCTTTCCGAGGCTGCCGGCGAGGGTGCCATGATCACGCTGCTGGGCGATCGCGGTCGTCCGCACGAACTGATGCGCGACGTGCCGTTCCTGGGCGCCGATGCGCCATTCCCGGCGGCACCGTGGCAGATCGCGGCCTTGCTCAAGGTGCCCGTGGTGCTGTGCCTCGGCATGTATCGTGGCGGCAACCGCTACGATCTTGTCTTCGAGAGCCTGGCCGAGCAAGTCGACCTGCCGCGCACCGGCAGGCACGCTGCGCTGGATGCATACATCGCCCGATACGCCGCGCGCCTCGAGCACCACTTGCGCGCGGCGCCATGCAACTGGTTCAACTTCTATGACTTCTGGCAACCGCAAACGAACCTCGACACGCAGCCGGTGCTGCACGGGAACCTCCAGCAGGCGCGTGCTTCGTAACATCGCCGCGTTGATCGTGTTCGCAAGCACCGCGACGGCCGCGCCCGTGCCCGCGGGCGATCTTGCCGAATCGCTGCTGGCGGGCATGGCGAAGACGCCGCCGGTATCGACCCCGTTCGTGGAGGTGAGTTATCGCGGCGTGCTCGACCAGCCGCTGATCGTGTCCGGCACGTTGCGCTGGCTGGGTGGCGATCGCATGGAGCGCGACATCGCCAAGCCATTCAGCGAGATCGCGACGATCGGCGATGGCCAGGTTTCAGTGCAGCGTGGCGACCGCGAGGTCCACAGCATGCCGTTGTCGCGCGCGCCGCAGGTCGGTGCGATGCTGGCCGGTTTTCGCGCGTTGCTGGGCGGCGACGTGTCGTCCTTGCAGCAGGATTTCACGCTCTCGGCAGTGGGCGGCGAGGCCCGCTGGGTGATCTCGCTGGTTCCGAAGACCGGGCAGCTCAAGCAGCAACTGGTGTCGATCGTGATCGACGGTCGCGGGCATGAGCCGCGTTGCCTGACCGTTCGCAATACCAACGGCGACAGCAGCATCACGCTGGTCGGCGCAATGGCACGGCAGGGCCTGCAAAGCGTTGCGCCGCTGGAATCAGCGCTGGCGGTGCGATGCCGCGACGGCGGCCGATGAGGAACCGCGCGCGGATCGCGATCTGGCTGGTCTGGCTCGGGCTGGTCGCCGTGGTCGGATGGGGCGTCGCACGGCATCTGCAGATCAACTCCGACCTGCGCGATTTCGTGCCGCCGGCACGCAACGCGGACCAGCGGTTGTTGCTGGACGAGGTCGGCAACGGGCCAGGCTCGCGCTTGCTGCTGCTGGCGATTTCCGGTGCGCCGCGCGAACGCCTGGCTGCGCTGTCCCGAGGCTTGGCCGCGGCGCTGTCCCACGATCCTGCCTTCGCGCGCGTGGCCAATGGCAGCGAGGACCTCGCCGACCTTGCCTCGGGATTGCTGCCGTATCGTTATCTGTTGTCGCCCACGCTGGACAGCCACCGCTTTGACGCCGGCTATCTGCGCGAACAATTGCAGCAGCGCATCGAGGACCTGAGTTCGCCTGCCGCTTCGATGCTGGAACCATGGCTCGCGCGCGACCCGACCCTCGAGATCCTGAAGCTGGCGCAGCGCTGGGCACCGCCACGGCAACCGCCGCTGGTCGACGGCGTGTGGTTTTCCGGTCGCGGCGAAGCCCTGCTGGTCGCGGAAACGAGGGCTGCGGGCTTCGACCCGGCTGCGCAGGAAAAGGCGATCGCATCCCTGAAACGGCGGTTCGCGGCGTTGCCGGGTGCCGCGGGGGCGAAACTGGTCCTCAGTGGCCCGGGCTGGTTCGGAGTGGAGGCCAGTCGTCGCACACGCGCCGAGGCCGACCGCTTCGGCGCGATCACCACCGTCGGTTTCGTGTTGATGCTGCTGCTCGCCTATCGCAGTGCGACGCCAGTGCTGGTGACGGCGTTGCCTCTGCTGTCGGGAGCGGTGGCCGGATTCGCCCTGCTGGCATTGATCTTTGGACATGCGCACGGCATAACCGTGGCGTTCGGATTCACGCTGCTCGGCGTGGCGCAGGAATACCCGTTGCGGGTGTTCAGCCACCGTCGCGTGGGCGTAGCGACCGCCGTGTGCGTGCGGGAACTGTGGCCGCTGCTGGCGACGGCGATCGCCTCGGTTTGCATCGCCTACCTCGCGTTCTTCGCTTCGGGCGTGGCGGGGTTGCAGCAACTCGCGGTGTTCACGATCGGCGGCCTGGTCGTGGCCGGCGCGTGTACGCGCTGGTTGCTGCCGCAGGTGGTCCCCGCGGCCACGCGCGACATGGCCGCGACGCCTGGATTGGCGAAGGCGTGGCATGTCCTGGCGCGATTGCCACGCCCGCGCTGGCTACCGTGGCTGGTCGCCGTCGCGGGGTCCTGCGTGATCGCGTGGGCACCCGGTCCGTTCTGGCAGAACGATCTGTCGGCGTTGACGCCGATCCCGCAGGCGGAGCTGCAGCGTGACGCACGCTTGCGGGCCGCGTTGGGCGCGCCCGACGTGCGCTACATGCTGGTGTTGCGCGCAGCCACGGCGGAAGGCGTACTGGCGCTGTCCGAACGCATCACCCCGCGCATGCATGCGCTGGTGGCGCAACATGCGCTCGCCGGTTTCGAACTGCCGTCGCGTTACCTGGCCAGTGCCGCGACCCAGCGTGCCCGCCAGGCGAAGTTGCCGGATAAGGCGCGACTGCAGGCTGCCCTGCGGCAGGCCATGCAGGGCCTGCCGTTCCGCGCCGGCGTGTTCGCCCCGTTCGTCGCCGACGTGGAAGCTGCGCGCAAGCTGCCGCCGCTGACGCCGTCGAAGTTCGAGCAATCGCCGCTGGGGGCGCGGCTTGAATCCATGCTGGTGAGGCAGGGCGATGGCTGGGTGGGGCTCGGCACCCTCAGTAGCGTCGACGAACCCTCAGCGATCGCCGCCTTGGCCGGAGAGACGCATGGCGCGGTGCACCTGCTGGATCTGAAGGCATCGACCGAGTCGTTGATCATGGACTATCGCCATCGCATCTTGGTCGCGCTCGGCCTTGCAGCGTTGCTGTTGTGCGTCGCGGTGACGCTGGCGTTGCGCAGCCCACGCCGGGCGCTGCACGTGCTGGGTCCCATGACGCTGGCGACGCTGCTGGTGCTGGTGGTATTGCGCGCGGCAGGGATCCCCCTGTCGTTGTTCCATCTGGTGTCGCTGACGCTGGCCGCCGGCCTCGGCCTGCATTACGCGCTGTTCTTCGAACGCCGCACCGGCGACGAACGCGAGGACCTGCGCACCCTCCACGCGACGCTGGTCTGCGTGGCATCCGCATTGCTGGTGTTCGGCGTGCTTGCGCTGTCCAGCGTACCCGTCCTGCGCGCGATCGGCCTGACGGTTGCGCTGGGCGTGGCCTTCCACTTCACGCTTTCGGTGCTGATGGCGCCGGCAGGCCATCTGCGCCGGGACGGGTGACGCTATGCTTCCGAAATCGGACTGGGCGCACCTGATTCCGCATGCGGGCTCGATGTGCCTGCTCGACGAAGTGGTGGATTGGGATGCGACGCGCCTGCATGCGCGCAGCGCGTCCCATCAAGATGCCGACAATCCGTTGCGTGCGGATGCGATGCTGCACGCGCTGACGCTTTGCGAATACGCGGCGCAAGCCATGGCGGTGCATGGCGCCTTGCGCGAGCGCGAGACGGGTGGCGAGGCACGCCCGGGATTCCTGGTCGCCCTGCGCGACGTCGTCCTGCGCGTCGAACGCATCGACGACCTTCCGGGCCGGTTGCAGGTGCATGTCGAATGCCTGCTGGCGATGCCGGACAGCCTGCAATATGCCTTTCACGTCGAGCACCGCGGACGAGCGCTGGCAACCGGTCGCGCGGCCGTGATGTTGCGGGGCCACTGACATGCCCTGGAGAATTCGCGCATGAACACAAGACGCGTGCTCGTCACCGGCGGCAGCGGCGACATCGGCGGTGCGATTTGCGGCGCGCTGGCAGCCGATGGTTGGCGGGTGATCGTGCACGCCAACGCGAATCTCGCGCGGGCGAGGTCGGTGGCCGCCCGGATCCGCGAAGCCGGGGGCGAAGCCGAGGTCGCCGCCTTCGACCTGACCGAGGCGGACCTGACCCGGGCGGCGGTCGAAGGGCTGCTGCAGGCAGGTCCGGTCCATGCCCTGGTCCACAACGCAGGCGTCCACGACGACGCGCCGCTGGCAGGGATGGGCGAAGCACAATGGCGTCGCGTGATCGACGTTTCCCTGCACGGCTTCTTCCACGTCGTGCAACCGCTGTTGCTGCCGATGGCACGTGCGCGTTTCGGTCGCATCGTCGCGGTTTCGTCGGTGGCGGCCACCCTCGGCAACCGCGGACAGGTCAATTACGCGGCGGCGAAGTCGGCACTGCATGGCGCCGCGAGATCGCTGGCACGCGAGATGGCGTCGCGCAACATCAGCGTGAACGTCGTCGCGCCGGGCGTCATCGAAGGCCACCTGACGGAATCGTTGTTCGGGCCGGAACAGGTGCAGGCAATGATCCCGGCGGCGCGCGCGGGCACCCCGGCCGAAGTCGCGGCGGTGGTCGCCTTCCTGTGTTCCGACGGCGCTTCCTACGTCAACGGGCAGGTCATCGGCGTGAACGGCGGGATGGCCTGACAAGGGTCCGCACGCGGATCGTCCATGACGATCGCCCCCGTCCCCGCGCCGCGATCATGTTCGCGCAGCCGGCTTGTCGCCACCCGCCTCGACCCGGGGTGCCGTGATTGACATGCCTCCTGGGCCGGCGTATACACGGCGGGACCAGAGAGTGTGACATGCGTCACGGAACGTGGCCAATCACAGGGGTTTCTGTCGCACGCTTCCCCGGGGAGTTTGCCGCTGCCGCGGCAGGGCAGATTTCTTCGTCGATCCATGCAAATTTTCCGCAAGCGAAGAGGGAGGGTTTCCGATGAATATCCATGCCCTTGGCAGCCGTTTGTCGGCGGGCCTGCTGGTGGTGGCCGGCGGGCTGCTGTTTGCCTCGGCGAGTCATGCCGGTTCGGACTCGCAGCCGCAGATTCCCAGCTGCAGTCACCGGATCGGCACGCTGGCCGTGCAGGAGCCGCAGAACGGCAATCCCTGGTGGACGTCGATGAATCTGGAATCACCGGCCGCGCTGATCAAGGTGTATGTTTCCGAATCGGGGTGTTTCACGCTGGTGGATCGTGGCAAGGGCCTCCAAGCCGCGGAGCAGGAACGTGCGCTGGCCGGTGAAGGCGAGATGCGGGTCGGCTCCAACATCGGCAAAGGCCAGATGATGGCGGCCGATTACGTGCTGGTGCCCGACATCGCCAACAGCAATGGCAATGCCCGCAGGACCAACATCGGCGGGATCCTCGGCGGATTGATCGGCCATGGTGCAGGCGCCGTACTCGGTGGCGTCAGCATTTCGAAGAAGACCGCCGATGTGGTGCTGACCTTGACCGATGTGCGCTCGACCGAACAGGTCGCATTGGAGCAGGGCCATGCGGACAAGACCGACGTGGGCTGGTCGGGTGGCGGTGGCGCAGGGTTCTGGGGCGGCTTCGCGGCGGGCGGTGCCAGCGGTTACGCCAACACCGAGATCGGCCAGGTCATCGCGTTGGCGTACCTGAATGCCTACAGCAAGATGGTTGCGGACCTGCAGAAGAATGCCCCCAATGCGCAGGCCGACAACGTCCAGCAGGCGGTGCGGGTGGAAGGGGAGACCAAGCTGTATTCGCAGGCAAACCTGCATTCGTCGATCGTGCGCACCCTCAGGCCCGGAATGATGCTTTATCCCACGGGCGACAAGGTCGGGATCTGGTGGAAGGTCTCGGACGAATTGGGCAACCTCGGCTGGGTCGTTTCGAGCAAGCTCGAACTGGCGCACTGACCATCGTCGATTCCAGGCAGGGGATGCGGACGCGCGCCGCCCTGAGCGGCGCATCCGTCAGCCGCGTCGTTACCGGGCATCGCCGTATCCGCCGGGGCGAGCGCACGCCTGCCGTGATCGATGCGGCTGGTCAAGTGGTCGCCACGGCTGCCGGCCGTCCGGCCAGGTCGTCGAAAAGGGCAGGGCGCGTGCCTTCGCGCGCCTGCTCGAACAACGGATCGGCATGCAGTCCCGGCCGGGTGCGCCGCGCGGCAGCGGACACCTCCCCGGCGAGCGCGTGCAGCAATCCGACATGCTCGCGCAGGCGGGCGCGGATTGCGTCGTCGTCCAGCCGGTCGTGCAGTCGCGCGTTCAGGCGCGCGAACCAGTCGAGGTCCTGCTGGTCCATCCAGCGCGAGGCCTGCCGGTTCGGGCCGGCTTCGTGCCATGCTCGGAAGAAATCCTGCATTCGTTCGTTCAGGGCCTGGGCCTGCGCGAGTTCGCGCGAAAGGTCCGCGAACAGCGCGACATCGGCCAGCCATCCGCCGATCGCGAGCGGTGCCAGCACGCCCCAGTAGTAGGCATAGTCCCACAGAACCTTCGCGGTCATAACCCTGGCATCGCCGAAAAGCGGATACTGGCCGCGGTAGAGCGCGAGGGTGCTGCGATAGAAGGAGAAGAACAGCTGCTGGAAATGGCGCACGCTGCGCGCGTCCATGCGGCCCGCGGAATCGCGCGCGACGAGTTCGGTGATGTAGGTGTTGGCGATCGCGATGAAGTCCGAGCCGGGCGAGTAGAACGGATCGAGGAACAATCCGGCCTCGCCGGTCAGCGCCCAGCGATCGTGGCTGAACACCTGCTTGCAGCCGTGCGAAACGTTGCGCAGGAAGCCGAAGTCGAGCAGGGCGTTACTCTGCTTGCCGAGTTCGCGTGCCAGCGCAGGCTGGTGAACTTTCAACCAGGCCAGCATGCGCTCGGAACTGTTGAAGGATTCCACGGGGTGGATGGCCGCGTCGGCGACGATGCCGATCGAGTGTGCCCCGGAAGCCAATGGAATCAGCCACACCCAGTAGCCGGGACCGCACAGGTGATTGGTCGAACGCCAACGTTCGGGTGGGTCGCAAAGTCCGCGCCATGCGGGGTTGTCGCACCAGCGGTCCACGTCCAGCCGGGCGTCGATGCGCATCCATGCGGCGCCGACATGGTGGCCGTTGTCTTCATCCAGCCCCAATTGCCTGCGCAGCAATCCGGCGCGGCCCGAGGCATCGACCAGCCAGCGCGCGCGATGGACGCGTGGCTCGCCGCCGTGCGTGGCATGCACGGTGTGCGGCGCGCCGGTTTCGACGGTACGTACCGTGACCCCCTGCAGGAACTCGATCCCGCGGCATTCGACTTCGCGGCCGAGGAAGTTCTCGAAGGTGCCGCGCTCGACCTGCCACGTGGGCGTCGGGAACACGCGGCTGATGCCGAGTTCGGGCGCGCAGTCCAGCGCGGTGCAGCCGTCGCTGAAAAAGAATCTGAAGCCGAACTTGCGGATTTGGCCGGCGTCGAGGTGCGCGCGCAGGCCCAGCGTATCGGCAAAGTAATGCGCACCGATCTCGACCATCGATTCGCCTACCTTGTAGGCGGCGGCCGGCGCCGGATGACGGCGTCGTTCCAGTATGCGAATCGCTAGCCCGGGACAACGATCGTGGAGCTGCAGCGCGAGGGTGAGTCCAGCCAGGCCGCCACCGAGGATCAAGACATCCACTGGCGCCGGTCCGGACATCGGGTTCAGGGCCCCGGCCAGCGACCGGCGTCGGCCAACGGGGTGGGCGGCGCGGCGTCGAGCAGGTGTCCGGGATCGTGGATCAAGGGCGGGCTGCCGTGCGATGCGCGGTAGCTTTGCAGCACGTGCCCGTAATGTGCGATGCGACGGCACGTGTACCAGGTGATCCGCAGCACGTCGCGCACCGGGCGGAAATGGCTGCGGCGCGCGTCGCTTGCGTAGCGGGACGCGATGGGTACCGACACAATGGGCATCTCGAGGTCGCGCGAGGCGGCAATCAGGACGGCGGCTTCGAACACGAAGTCCTGTGCCGGCAGCTCGACCAATTGCACTGCGGCGCGCGGATACCAGCGCTGGCCGCTCTGGGTATCCGCGACCGGCCGGCCGCAACCCCAGCTGATGCCCCAATCGGCGAAGTCGTTGGCGCGCCGGCGCGACTCGGGTTGGTGTTCACGCTCGAGCAGGCGGGCGCCGATGATCATTGCGTCGGGAAACACGCGCGCGGCCGCGAGGATGCGCGGGATGTCCGCGGGATCGTGCTGGCCGTCGCCGTCCATCGTCAACACCCCGCCGGCTCCGCGTTCCAGGGCCTCCCTGAAGCCCGTTCGCAAGGCTTCACCCTTGCCGCGCCGTCGGGGGTGGCGGATCAATGTGACCGGCATCCGCGCGACGATGTCCGCGGTGCGGTCTGTCGAGCCATCGTCGATCACGATGACGTCGCGGCAATGCGCCAGCACCCCATGCAGCAGGCCTTCGATCGCGCGTTCCTCATTGAGGCACGGAATCAGCACGAAGGGGCGGTCGGCGGCATCGTTCAAGGCGTGATCTCCAACTGCAGTGACAATCCGGTCGACAACGGCAATGCGAAGCGGGCGGGCCTGTCGCTTGCGAGGGCGGCCAGCAACACCAGTGCATGCGCGTTGGACGGATTGTCGCCGGCCACGTCCGGCAATGGCAACGCGGCCGCGGCCGGTGCGCCTGCCGCCGTGGAACACAGACCCAATGCCAAGTCCGCGCCGGTCGCAGCGGATGGTGCCAACACCAGCGCCGCGCCGAAAGCGAGCGATGTGCGCGTCATCTCGGCGAGCGGTCCGGAAGAGGCCACGTCGCAGGATGCGAACAGTACCGGCGTGGCCTCCGCCAGGGCCAGGCTCGCCGCCTCCAGCAGGCCGGTCGCGAAGCTTGCGTGCTGTGCCGTGGTGGCGCTGGACGCGGCGGTACAGCCCGTCGCGATGGTCCAGTAGCCCGCGGGCGCATTTAGCACCGAGTTGTGGAATTTGGTCGGCGACAATTCCAGTGGCGCGCGCGCGAGCGTCTCGCACACGTAGTCGGTGATCGCGAGTTCGCCGTAGCAGGAGGCGAAGATGCACGGCAGTGTAGCGGCGTCCATTTCGGCCATGGCCGCGGCCTGCGCCGCGACTTCGGCGGCAAGTCGCACGCCGTCGGGGGCGCGCCGGCGTTCAGCCGCGGGCAACGCGCTGGCCGCGGGTTTGAGGGGGGCATCGGCGGCGAGCTGGCGTTCGCCACGCAGCACGGCGCGCAGCGTCGACCAGTCGGGCGCGCCGTGCAGCCAGGCTCCGATGCCGGTGACGCGCAAATGCGGCAGTGCGCTCATCGGACGTCCGCCCTCGCGAACGCGAGGCAGGCGTTGTTGCCGCCGAATCCGAAAGAATGGCTCACGGCGACGTCGATGCGTTGTTCGGTCGCCTCCAGCGCCAGCCATGCGGCGGCCTCGGGCATCGGCTCGCTGCAACCGAGATTGGGTGGCACGAAGCCGTGCTCGATGGCCTGCAGCGCGATGACCGCCTCCAGTGCGCCGGCCGCACCCAGAGTGTGTCCGGTAAATCCCTTGGTGGAACTGGCCCGGGTGCGTGCTGGGAAGCGTGGCAGCAGCCTGGCCTCGACTTCGTCGTTCTTCGGGGTCGCGGTGCCGTGCAGGTTGACGTAGTCCACTCGCGTCGCGTCGAAGCCCGCGCGGCCGAGGGCGTCGTCCAGGGCCGAGGCGGCACCACGTGCGTCGGGATGGGGCGTCGACATGTGGTGGGCGTCCGAGGATTCACCGTAGCCCACCAGCCGCGGTGCCCGTGGCGCCGCGTCGTTCCGCTCCAGCAGCGCGAATGCAGCCGCTTCGCCGATGGATATGCCGTCGCGCCGGGTATCGAAGGGGCGACAGCACTGGGGGGACACCAGCTCCAGGGAGTGGAAGCCGAA
>JAJXWZ010000108.1 GCA_021781345.1 Pseudomonadota bacterium | reverse complement strand
ACCGGCACGCTCAAGGACCTCGACGCGATGCTGCGCGAGCGCTTGCTGCCACACGAGCGCATCGACGACCACGAGGTGTATCCCGCCATCGCCGTCCTGCTCGGCGGCGACGATCCGATGGCGGCGATGAGCCGGACGCACCGGGAAATCTTCAGGCTGTACCGGCGCTTCGCTGCCGGCGTCCGGCGCCTGCCGGTGCAGGAGCCCGATCCGCAAGCGTTGCAGGACCTGCAGCGCACGTTGCATGCGCTGGACGCGATCCTGCGACTGCATTTCGCGCAGGAAGAAGAGATCTACGCGGGCCTGGCGCACGAGTGAGCGCCTCGATGGTACTTATCGCAGGCGAGCTTTGGCCGCGCGATCACGGCACCAGCACCGCCGTGCCCTGGAGCCTGCCTTCGCGCAAGTCCGCCAGGGCATCGTTGGCGCGTTCCAGGGGGTAGCGCGTCGTCGTGGCCCTGATATCCGGGAACGACTCGTCGGCAAAAAAGGCACGCGCGTCTGCGCGGGTCAGGTTGGCCACGGACACGATTTCGCGCTCTTCCCACAACAGCCGGTAGGGGAAAGCCGGCACGTCGGACATGTGGATCCCGCCACAAACCACGCGTCCGCCCTTGTGCACGGCCTTCAGCGCGGCGGGGACCAAGGCGCCGACGGGCGCGAAAATGATGGCCGCGTCGAGCGGTTCGGGCGGATCCATGTCCGAACCACCGGCCCACGCCGCACCCAGCGACAACGCGAACGATTGCGCGCGCGCATCGCCGGGGCGCGTGAATGCGAACACTTCCCGCTGCCGCCGGTTGGCGACTTGCGTGATGATGTGCGCGGCGGCGCCGAATCCATACAGGCCGATGCGGCGCGCGTCCCCGGCGCGTTCGAGGCAACGCCAGCCGATCAGGCCCGCACACAGCAACGGGGCAGTGGCCACGGGATCCGCGTCGCGGCGCAGGCGTACGCAATAGTCGGCGCGCGCAACCACGTGGCTGGCATACCCGCCGGGCCGCGTGTAACCGGTGAATTCGGGATCGTCGCAGAGATTTTCCCGGCCGGCCCTGCAATACCGGCACCCGCCGCAGGTCCCGCCGAGCCAGGGCACGCCGACGCGGGCCCCAAGCGCGTGTTTCACGTCGCGGCCGCCGATGGCTTCCACCGTGCCGACGATCTCATGTCCGGGGATCAACGGGGGATTGACGTGCGGCAATTCGCCATCGACCACGTGCAGGTCGGTGCGGCAGACCCCGCAGGCCTCGACGCGGACGAGCACTTCGTCGGGCAACAGCGAAGGCGTCGCCACCTCTTTAAGGACCAGCGGCAATGCGACCGTTTCCAGCACCATCGCGCGCATGACGGCTTCCCGCTCGTCGATCCTCGCCGTCAATGCCGCAGCAGGACCGGGATGTCCGCCCAGGTCAGCACATGGCGCGTGGCGCCGCCCAGCATCCATTCGCTGAACCGGCTTCTTCCGTAGGCGCCCATCACCAGCAGGTCGGCGCGGAACCTCACGGCTTCCTCGAGCAGGGCGGCACCGGCGTCGTCCGGCCTGGCGGTGATCGCGCGCGCCTCCACGCCCACGCCACGCAGGCGCAGGTAGGCCTCGATGTCGAAAGGTGGGTTCCATTCCACCCCGGCGTAGCGGGCTCGCTCCTCGCCGCGCAACAGCAGCACCTGCCTGCCCTGCAGGAAGGGCAGCGCCGCGTGCACGGCGCGCATGGCTTCCGGCGACCCGTTCCAGCCGACCGCGATGCGTCCCGGATTCACGTAATGGAACGTCCTGCGCGGCATCACGATGCAGGGGATGCCGGTCGCGAGGATCACGCCCGGCATCACCCACGCCGAACCGAAGTCGTCGTCCACGTGATCGAGTACCAGCAGGTCGTGCCGCGTCGCGGCTTGCGCCAGCGCGTCGGACACCGGCCCTTCGGCCACGATCCAGTCGGCCTGCGCGGCACCCAGCGAAGCCGCCCAATCCAGGAACGACTGCCGTGCGCGCACCGCGTCCTCGACCAGCTGACGGACTTTTCCGATCGCCGCCGTCAGCACCTCGGGCTCGAACGCGGGCGCGATGTCCAGGGCGCGCGGGCACACGTACAGGCCGGTCGCGGCCGCCCCGAACGCGGCTGCCAGCCGTGCGCCGAAGTCGGCGGACGGGCCGCGCTTTTCCAAGTTCCTGACGTGGATGAGGATGTCTTTCATGGATCTGCTCCGCGATCGGTTCCGGAACACGGTGGCGCAAACGGCCGGACTGTTATTGATGCGCGTCAACTGGCGCGTCCAAGCGGTTTTCCCGGCTTCGATTGATCCAGCTCAGCCACGCCGGGCGTCGACCGGTCAGCATCGATGCACCCGCGGCAGGTTGGCACGCCGCTCGTCTATGAGGTGTGTATGAACTTCCCTGTTTCGATCACTTTCCACGGCATGGATGCCTCCGATGCATTGCGCACGCAGATCGATGCGCGCATCCAGCGGCTCGGCCGTTTCGCGGCGGACATCCTCGCGTGTGACATCGTGGTCAGCGCGTCCGAGCGCCGCCACCACCAGGGCAATCGCTACAACGTGCATGCACGGGTTCGCCTGCGCGACCGCGACATCGAGGCCGGGCGTGCCAGGCAGCCCGATGCCAGCCATGAAGATCCCTACGTGGCGATGGCGCGCACCTTCGACATCCTGCGCCGCCGGATCGAGGAGCACGTGCGACGCCGGCGCGGCGATGTCAAGGCGCATACGGCCGGCAAGTGAGGCCGTCCTGCGAGCGGCCGCAAAAAAGGCCGCCATCCCTTCGCGATGGCGGCCTCCGACAGGGTCGCAGGAATCAGCCCACGGCGATCCTGCGTGCGTTGCCGTTCGCCTTCTTGGGAAGCGTCAGCGACAGTACGCCCTTGTCGTAGCGTGCTTCCGTGCGATCGCCGTCGATGTCGGCCGGCAGTGCGAAGGCCCGATAGGCCTTGCCCCACGATCTTTCGACGATGAGCTCCTTCTCGTCTTTCTTCTGGTTTTCCCGTTTCGCCTCGGCCGTGATCGAAACGCGGTTGCCTTCCACCGAAACATCGATGTCCTTCTTGTCCACGCCGGGGATCTCTGCGTTGACGTGGAAGGCCTTGTCGTCCTCGCTGATGTCCACGCGCATGTCGGAGACGAATTCGGGCGGGTTCCAGACCGGGCCGAGGCCGAAATCGCGGAACAGGTCGTCGAATACGGTGGGGGTCCCGAGTCGCGCGGCACTCCGGATGGGGTTGAAGCGTGTCAGTGCTGTCATGGCGGATTCCTCGATTGTCAGATGCGCGTGCGGACGCGCACCGCAACACGCTACGCAGCGTGGGGCCGGGCGTGTTGACGCACGTCAACTCCGCCGCGCCGGCAACTTTCCCGTGCACTTGACGGGCATCAATACCGCTCGGCGGCGCCATGGCAAGGTCGCGGTGACATGAACGATGCGCCGCCCGCTCGAGCCGCCCGCGAACCCGCGCAAGCACCACAAGCGCGCGTGTTCGAGCTGCTCGGCAGCAGCACCGCGGGATTGACCGAAACCGAGGCCGCGCAACGCCTGGCCGCGCACGGTCCCAACCAGGTGCAAGGCGGCAAGCGGAGCGGACCCCTGGCGTTGCTGCTGGGGCTGTTCGGCAACCCGTTGGTGCTGATGTTGCTGGTGGCGGCGGTGGTATCGGGTTTCCTGGGCGACCAGGTCGGCGCGGGAATCATCGTGGCCATGGTGCTGCTGAGCGTGGCGCTCAACTACGTGCTGAGCGACCGCTCGCGGCGCGCGGCCGAACGCCTGCGCGAGGAAGTGGCGCCCACCGCCTGCGTGCTGCGCGACGGCGAGTGGCGCGAAGTCCCGCGGCGTACGCTGGTGCCGGGCGACCTGATCCGGCTTGCCGCGGGCGACCGCGTGCCCGCGGACGCGCGTCTGCTGGAAGCGCGGGAATTGCACGTGCAGCAATCGGCGCTGACGGGCGAGTCCGCACCTGTCGAGAAGGATGCGTGCGCGTACCCCGTGGATGCGGCCGGTGCCGATGCCAGGCACCTCGTGTTTCTCGGCACCTCCGTGATCGCCGGTACCGCGACCGCCATCGTGATCGCGACCGGTGGCGACACCGCCTTCGGCGACGTCGCCGAGCGCCTGTCGGAGCGGCCGCCGCCGACCGAGTTCGAGCGTGGGCTGGCGGATTTCTCGCGCCTGATCATGCGCACGGTGATCGGGCTGGTGCTGCTGGTGCTGCTGGCGGGCATCGCCTTCCACCGCCCCTTGCTGGAAACGCTGCTGTTCGCGTTGGCGCTGGCGGTGGGATTGACGCCCGAGTTCATGCCGATGATCACGACCGTGACGCTGGCGCGCGGCGCGCTGCGGATGGCGCGCGACCGGGTAGTGGTCAAGCACCTCGCCGCCATCGAGGACTTCGGCAGCATGACGGTGCTGCTGAGCGACAAGACCGGCACCCTCACGCGCAACGAAACCGACGTGTTCGCGGCGGTGGATCCGTTCGGCGATCCCTCGGTCCATACCGCCGCGCTCGCGTACCTGAACAGTTCGCTGCAGACCGGGATCCGCAGTCCGCTCGACGATGCCATCCTGCGAGGCTGCGCCGCCGCGCGCATCGACTCGCGCAAGCTCGACGAGATTCCGTTCGACTTCGACCGGCGCCGCCTGAGCGTGGTCGCCGACACCGGCGCGGAAATCCTGCTGGTGACCAAGGGCGCGCCCGAGTTCGTGATCGATCGATGCACCGGCTACCAGGTGGACGGCGGCATCCGTCCGCTCGATGCGGGCGTGCGCGACCGCGTCGGCCGTGTATGCGATGCCTGCGCCCGCCAAGGCCTGCGCACGCTGGCGATCGCGTACCGCGGCGTCGAACGAAAGCCGCGTTACACGGTCGCCGACGAAGACGGTTTGACGCTGGCCGGGTTCGTCTCGTTCGCCGACCCGGTGCTGCCGGATGCGGCGGCGAGCCTGCGCGCATTGGCGCGCGACGGCGTGGCAGTGAAGATCCTTTCCGGCGACAACGAACTGGTGGTCCGGCACGTCTGCGAACAGGTCGGCCTCGACGCGCGCGAAGTGGTGACCGGCGCCGCGCTGGACAAGCTGGACCAGGATGCGCTGGGCGTGGTGGCCGAACGCGTCAGCGTGTTCGCGCGCATCAGTCCGGCCCAGAAGCACCGCATCGTGCTGGCCCTGAAATCCCGTCGCGCGGTGGTCGGCTTCCTCGGCGACGGCATCAACGATGCACCTTCGCTGCATGCCGCCGACGTCGGCATCTCGGTGGTCAACGCGGTGGATGTCGCGCGCGACGCCGCCGACATCGTGCTGGGCGAGCGCGATCTCGGCGTGCTGCACGCCGGCGTGATCGAGGGCCGCAAGGCCTTCGCCAACGTCACCAAGTACCTGTTGATGGGGACCAGCTCGAACTTCGGCAACGTGTTCAGCATGGCCGCGGCAGCGTTGTTCCTGCCGTTCCTGCCGATGCTGCCCACCCAGATCCTGCTCAACAATTTCCTTTATGACATGGCCCAGGTCACGATCCCCGGCGA
>JAJXWZ010000240.1 GCA_021781345.1 Pseudomonadota bacterium | reverse complement strand
TCGCGCCTTACTTTCCCGAAAAAATCCAGCCCGACGTCGCAGCCACCCACAAGCGGGGTCAATGGTACGGCTTGATCATGGAAATCGGGGCAAATGCCATATTGCGATGTTTGGCATCCCACACTAACGGTCTCCAACAGGTGGTGTAATCGGCAAGCGACATGTCCGGCGTCACCTGCTGGCCACACAAGCGGCCGCCGACGCCGACATACAATCTGGCCGGATTGGCACTCCTGTCGATCTTGACACCGAAATCATCCCTCGAGAACGCCTTGAATGCCTGCCCGTCGCGCGTCCCGACGTAAACGGACATCTGGCTGCCGGCCGAGCCAGAGAACAGCGATGCCGCACCGCGGCATTGGTAAGCGCCCTCGTCAATCACGAAGTCGGGTACCCCATCGCCCGTAAGATCCGCAACGATCACGAGATGTGGCGAGGGCTCGGGTTTGGCGCCTACCTGGCGACAGGTCTTGTCCATTTCGGCGACCTTTGCGCGTACAACCGCCGGCAGCCCTTGAGGCGACCGACCCCAAGCCGAACCGACGCCCGTTAGCAACACGAACGACACGACCACGCAAGCCCGGTTCAACATGGCAACACCCCTGCCCATGGCTCGAAGTCGACGGTTTCGCGAACTTAATCCCGCAAACATGAAAGCCGCGTCAACGCCCGGGCAAGCCGCATTGTTTTTCGGGTGCCGCCAATGGGATCGGCGACCCCCAGCCACGCGGCTTTCCAGTCGTGCAAGACGTGCCTGTCGCGATCAAGACAAACTCAACCGCTGGCCTTCCCCTCCCGCGCCAGCCGTGCCATGCGTTCGGCGTCGGCCAGGATGCCATGCAGGATGCGCAGTTCGCGCGCATCGGGTGTGGCGCGCTGGAACAGGCGGCGCAGGCGTTGCTCGATGGTCCTGGCCGAGCGGCCCTTGTGGAAGTCGATCGCATGCAGGGTTTCGAACAGGTGCGCGAAGAAGCGCTCCATCTGGTCGGCCGAAGCCGGTGCGTCGTGCGCCTCCGGCACCGCGACTTCGCCCAGCGTCGCCATCCTCATTTCCCAAGCCATCACCTGCACGGCCTGAGCGAGGTTGAGCGACGAGAAGGCTTCGTCGCTGGGAATGCGGATCATCGCGTGGCACAGCGACAGCTCGTCGTTGTCGAGACCGGAACGTTCGTTGCCGAACAGCAGCGCGACTTCGCGACCTTCTTCCAGCAGCGGCGCGATTTCCGCGGCGGCGCCGCGCGGATCGAGTTCGGGCAGGCTCACGCCGCGGCGGCGCGCGGACAGCCCGTACACGCGGGTGCAGTCGGCCACGGCCTCCGTCACGCTGTCGGCGAGCACGAGGTTGGCCAGCACGTCGTCCGCACCCGCGGCCATCGCGGTGACCTGCGGATCGGGATAGCGCTGCGGCGCGACCAGCGCCAGCCGCCAGAAGCCCATGGTGCGGATTGCGCGCGCGGCCGCGCCGATGTTGCCGGGGTGCTGGGTGCGCGCCATCACGAAGCGGATGGTCTGCGGCGCGGGCGGGATCGAGGCGGTGGACTGGTTCATCATGCAAGGTTACCGCCATGTGCCGAAGCACTGTTAAAATAGCTCCGCGCCGCCCCGTGCGGCGCGTTCTTTTTCAAGCATCCGGATATCCCTCGCCATGGCCCGACCCGCCGTCACCGTAGCGATCCGTGCCGCGCGCGCCGCGGGCAACGTGATCCTGCGTTACATGAACCGCCTCGACAGCCTGGCCGTGATCGAGAAGCACCACCTCGATTTCGTGTCCGAGGTCGATCGCCAGGCCGAGCGCGAGATCGTGCGCGAGCTGAAGCGCGCTTATCCCGACCACGCGATCCTGGGCGAGGAAACCGGCGCCTCCGGCAGGGCCGGCGCGCGTTACACCTGGGCCGTCGATCCGCTGGACGGCACCCACAATTACCTGCGTGGCATCCCGCATTTCGGAGTCTCGATCGCGCAGCTCGACCGCGGCGAACCTGTCCATGCGGTGATCCTCGACCCGCTGCGCAACGAGATCTACACGGCCAGCAAGGGCGATGGCGCGTTCCTCAACGACCGCCGCATGCGCGTGAGCAAGCGCGAGTCGCTGGACGGCGCGATGCTGGCGACCGGCTTCCCGTATCGCGAACGTCGCCACCTCGATGCCCAGCTCGGCATGACCCGCGAATTGCTGAAGCGCGCCGAGGACATCCGCCGCACAGGATCTGCGGCGCTTGACCTCGCCTGGACCGCGGCCGGCCGCCTGGACGGCTATTTCGAAACCGGCCTGAAGATCTGGGACATGGCCGCTGGCTGCCTGCTGGTGCGCGAGGCCGGCGGCCTCTACTGCGATTTTTCCGGACGCGAGGGCCTGCCCGAATCGGGCAACGTCGTCGCCGCCAACCACATGCTGGCCGGGCAGATCGTCGAGGCGATCGCGCCGGCACTCACGTCCGAACTGAGGCGCTGAGCCTTACTCGGCAGCCGCTGCTGCGGCCGCCAGCGACGGCGAGCCCCGCTGCGCCAGAGCCTTGCGGTAACGCCGGAACAATACCGCCACGCGCTTCACGTACACCTGCGTCTGCGCGTACGGCGGCACCCCGCCGTACTTGGCGACCGCGCCGGCACCCGCGTTGTAGGCCGCTGCGGCCAGCTTCACGTCGCCGTGGTAATCGCGCAGCAGCGTGGCGAGATAGCGCGCACCGCCCGAGATGTTCTGGGCCGGATCGAACGCATCGCCCACGCCCAGTTCGAACGCGGTGCCCGGCATCAGCTGCATCAGGCCCTGCGCGCCCTTGTAGGAGAGCGCGCGCGGGTTGAAGCCGGACTCGGCGTGGATGATTGCGCGCAGCAGCGCGGCGTTGACACCGGTCAGGCTCGCCGCATCGCGGATGTCCCTCCCGTAGGCCGCCAAATGCAGCGGCACGGTGTTCCAGTCGATCTTCGAGTTCACGTCGCAGGCGTAGCACTCGATGATGTAGGTGAACAACCGCTCGGCATTCCTGCCCTGCGCCAACGATGCAATGTTGGTGTACAGCACCGCGCCGTTCTTCTGCACCACCTTGTACACCGCACCCGTGCGCGGCGGTTTTGGTGCTGCAGTGGTATCCAGTTTCAGCGGAATCGCGGCGGTCGTTGTCGGTGCGGGCGCTGCCGTGCTGGAATCGGACGCCGGCGGCGTCTGTCGCACCGGCGCCAACTCGACACCCAGCATCCGCGGCAGGATCCAGCTTCCCAGTTCATTGAGCGCCACCACGGGCAGGGGTTGCCAGGGCCGCCGGGCATGCGCTGCGGGCAGTGGTGCCGACTCGTCATCACCCAGCGGCGTCACCTTCAGGATCGCGGGATTGGCCTGGACCGGCTTCGGTGGCTTGCCCGGCAAGACGGTCGCGCGGGACGCGCCACGACTTGCCACGACATGGAGGCTGGTTTCGGCCGGATGCGTCACGCGTGTCCGCCACTCGCCGACCTTCACGCAATGCCTGTAACCCGCCGCGTGGCTGACGTAGGCCATTTCGCCCTGGCGGCCAACGCAGCGGTACAGCACGCTTGCCGCCGCCGGGCCGGCCCACGCCGACGCGAGCAGCAACGCGCACGCCAGCACGATGCGCATGCGTGGTTCCAGGTCGGGCCCCCGGCGCCGGTTGCCACGGGCCCCTCGGCGGGACACGGCGTTCATGGCATCCAGTGTGCTCCGGCCACCCGCGAATGCCAAGCGCCCCTGCGTGGAATGCGGCAAGGTTCACGCCCAGGTCCGCCCGCCCTTCATGCCCGGCGCCCGCTGCCGGACCCCGCTACAATGCGGGTTTCAGACTGATTCTCACGCACGTGGCCGATACACCCGCCCCCGCCAAGCCTGGACCGAAGAAACTCTTCATCCAGACCCATGGCTGCCAGATGAACGAGTATGACTCCCGCAAGATGGAGGAGGTACTCGGCGCTGCGCGAGGGATGCAACGCACCGACAACGTGGCCGATGCCGACGTGATCCTGGTGAATACCTGCTCGATCCGCGAGAAGGCTCAGGAAAAGGTGTTCAGCCAGCTCGGCCGCTGGAAGGCATTCAAGCAGGCGAATCCCGACGTGTTGATCGGCGTGGGCGGCTGCGTGGCTTCGCAGGAAGGCGCCGCGATCGTCGAACGCGCGCCCTATGTCGACCTGGTGTTCGGCCCGCAGACCCTGCACCGCCTGCCCGACCTGATCGACGCGCGCCGCGCCAGTGGCAAGCCGCAGGTCGACATCTCGTTCCCCGAGATCGAGAAGTTCGACGCATTGCCGGAACCGCGCGCCGAAGGCCCCAGCGCGTTCGTCTCGATCATGGAAGGCTGCAGCAAATACTGCTCGTTCTGCGTAGTGCCTTACACCCGCGGCACCGAGATTTCACGTCCGTTCGACGACGTGCTGGCGGAAGTCGCGATGCTGGCCGAACAAGGCGTCAAGGAAGTCAACCTGCTGGGCCAGAACGTGAACGCCTACCGCGGGCCGATGTTCGACGGCGGCGTTGCCGACCTGGCCTTGCTGATCCGCGCGATTGCCGAGATCGACGGCATCGGGCGCATCCGTTTCACCACCTCGCATCCGCTTGAGTTTTCCGACTCGCTGGTGGCCGCCTACCGCGACGTGCCCAAGCTCGCGAACTTCCTGCACCTGCCGGTGCAATCCGGTTCCGACCGCATCCTCGCCGCGATGAAGCGCGGCTACACCGCGCTGGAGTTCAAGTCGAAGATCCGGAAACTGCGCGCGGTGCGCCCGGACATCTGCATCTCCAGCGATTTCATCGTCGGCTTCCCCGGCGAGACCGATGCCGACTTCGACAAGACCATGCAACTGATCGAGGCCGTAGGCTTCGACCAGTCGTTCTCGTTCATCTACTCGAAGCGCCCCGGCACGCCGGCATCCAACCTGCCCGACGATACCCCGGACGAGGTCAAGCACGAGCGCCTGGCGCGCTTGCAGGCCACGATCAACGCACGCGCCGCGAAGATCAGCGAAGCGATGGTCGGCAGCGTGCAGCGCATCCTGGTCACCGGGCCGTCGAGGAGGGACCCCAACGAGCTGACCGGCAAGACCGAGAACATGCGGTCGGTGAACTTCCCCGGCGACGCGCGCATGCTCGGGCAATTCGTGGACGTGACGATTACCGCCGCCCTGACCAACTCGCTGCGCGGGCGCATCGCCGGGTGCCCATGACCGACGGACTGGTCCAGCGCGATTTCACGCTAGAACCCGACGACACGCACAGGCTCGCCAACCTGTGCGGTTCGTTCGACGAACACCTGCGCCAGATCGAGTTGCGCCTCGGCGTCGAGATCAGCAATCGCGGCAATGTGTTCCGTGTGATCGGCGAGGAACCCGCGGTGCAATCCGGCGAACGCGTGTTGCGCAACCTGTACGCGGCGACCGAGCACGAGACCCTCAACAGCCGCGTGCTCAACCTGCGGCTATCCGAGGCAGGCGTCGATGCACTGGCGGAAAAGCAGGCCGAAGGCACGCAGGAGGTCGCGATCAAGGTCAAGCGCGGCACCATCCGCGGACGCGGCCCCAACCAGGCTCGCTACCTGCAC
>JAJXWZ010000125.1 GCA_021781345.1 Pseudomonadota bacterium | reverse complement strand
CGCTTCACAACAAGCACACCACTCAAAATACTTTTCAGCGCCCGCGATGGCTGGGTAGAACCTCTCGCAAGGAAGTTCAGCCTGACTCGCCATCAAGTTACCTTTGGCGACATCCAGAATTCACCCCTCGATCATTACGACCTCGTAATTCCTTTAGACATGAAGGACGTCCGGTTTCTGAGCGCGCGACGTTCAAGAATGCGGAATCTAATCCCCATACCTAGGCTTGAAGCCATCGACCTTTGCGATGACAAACTAAAATTCCACGAACATCTAGGCGATCGCGGGTTCGGCAAATGGTTGCCACGCACTGGCGCCACAACTGCCCATCCCTACGTCCTGAAGAAACGCATAGATGAAGCTGGCGAGCATTGCCACATCGTGACCACGACACACCAAGAACTGGCGTTAGCAACGCAACTTTCGAAAAAAGATTACTTTCAGCAAGAATACATCCCCGGCCGATATGTGTTTGCAAGTCACATCCTGTACTTGGGAGGCCGCATCGTGTACGCCTTGGACGTGGAGTACAGCTACAACACGGATTTTCCGATCAATAGCAAGACCGAACCCGCCTTGATGATGATCCGTCCTTGTTCGTGGACTTCTCTCTTCTCGGACATGCTGGCGTCCATAGGCTACGAAGGTCTGTGCTGCGTGGATTACAAGATGCGCGACGGCGAACCTGTAGTCCTCGAAATTAATCCACGGCTTGGTCGAAGTGCTACTGGATATTTTTTTGCCTTCCTCAACCACCTGCCTAGCCGATGACCCTGGACCTGGCGTTCCAGCACTTACTCGCAAAGCGCGGCATAATCGTGTCAGGCTGTGCGTTCGTCACCATAGGTCAGTTATTTTAGGCACCATCAATTTCGAGTGGTCAATAATAATACGGGGATGCCCATGTCGAATCTGGCTCTACACCTCACGTGCAGGACAACAAGGCTGTTTTGCGCCGCCGTCTTCCTGCTGGTGCCCAGCATCTTCGCTCGAGCTGAAATCGTATCGACACTACATGACTCCGGTCACTCACGACTCAAGAAGGAAGCGCAAAACGTCACGATCACCCGCGACGACTGGGGCATCCCGCACGTGCACGGCAAGACCGATGCCGACGCCGTGTTCGGCATGATCTACGCGCAATGCGAGGACAGCTTCGTGCGCGTCGAGGACAACTACCTCACCGCACTGGGCTGGACCGCCCGGGCCAAGGGCAAGTCCGCGATCTGGGCCGACCTGCGCTACCAGCTTTTCATCGATCCGGTGGTGCTCAAGCAGGATTATGCGAAAAGTCCCGGGTGGCTCAAGCGCCTCATGAATGCCTGGGCCGACGGGATGAACTGGTATCTCGCCACCCATCCCGGCGTACACCCGCAAGTCATCAAGCACTACCAGCCCTGGATGGCGCTGTCGTTCACCGAGGGCAGCATCGGCGGCGACATCGAGCGCGTGGATCTTGCGCAACTCGCGAAGTTTTATGGTGCAAATCCGCAAACCCGCGTGGCACTGACCCATGCCGAGCCCGCGACCTGGGCCGAACCGACCGGCTCCAACGGCATCGCGATCGCGCCGAAGCTGTCCGCCGATGGCCACGCGTTGCTGCTGATCAATCCGCACGTCACCTTTTATTTCCGCAGCGAAGCGCAGATGTCGAGCGACGAAGGACTGGATGCCTACGGCGCCTCCACCTGGGGCCAGTTCTTCATCTACCAGGGGTTCAACAAGCACATCGGCTGGATGCACACCTCGACCGGCGTAGATTCCGTCGACCAGTTCGCCGAAACCATCCGGAAGCGCGGGGGCAGGTTCTTCTACAAGTTCGGCAAGCAATGGCTGCCGGTGAAGACGCGCGTGATCACCATCCGGTACCGCGCCGAAGACGGTTCGATCAAGGCGCGCACCTTCACCGCCTATTTCACCCAGCACGGCCCGATCGTCGCCGACGAGCACGGCAAGTGGATCGCCGAGGCGCTGATGAACAAGCCGATCCCGGCGCTGGAACAGAGCTGGCTGCGCACCAAGGCCACCGACCTCGCCAGCTACATGAAAATTGCGGAGCTCAAGGCCAACTCGTCCAACAATACCGTGTTCGCCGACGACAAGGGCGAGATCGCGTTCCTCGCGCCGCAGTTCATTCCAAGGCGCGACAATGCCTTCGACTACCTCAAGCCGGTCGACGGTAGCAATCCCGCCACCGCTTGGCAGGGCCTGACGCCGATCAGGAACATGCCCAACGTGATCGATCCGCCCAACGGCTGGGTATTCAACACCAACGACTGGCCCTACTCCGCCGCCGGCAAGTACAGCCCGAAGCGCGCGGATTACCCACAGTACATGGACTCGTTCGGCGAGAACGTGCGCGGACTGCACGCCACGCGGATGCTGACCGGCGCGAGCGATTTCACCAGCGCCAAACTCATCAGCGATGCGTTCGATTCCTGGCTGCCCGCGTTCGCGCGGCTGATCCCGATCCTGACCAGGGATTACGATGCGCTACCCGCGAGCGATCCGCTAAAGGTCAAGCTGGCCGGCCCGATCGGCGTGCTGCGGCACTGGAACGCTCGCTGGGGCCTGGCCTCGATCCCGACCACCGTCGCGGTGTTCTGGGGCGACACGCTCTGGAACGAAGTCGCCAGGCAAGCCGAAGCCAGCGGCCTCGACGCGCACACCACCGACATGCAGGTGCTGGATTACATCGCGGAGAAAACCGACGCCAGGACGCGCCTAGACGCGCTCGCCAAGGCCGTTGACAGATTGACCAACGACTTCGGCTACTGGGGCGTCCCGTGGGGCGAGGTCAACCGCTACCAGCGCCTCGATGCCTCGGTGCACCCGCATTTCGACGACGGCAAGCCCAGCGTCGCAGTGCCGTTCACTTCATCGCGCTGGGGTTCGCTGGCCTCGTTCGGCGCGCACCCGTGGCCGGGCACGAAAAAGTACTACGGCAACAGCGGCAACAGCTTCGTCGCGGTGATCGATTTCGGCTCGAGGGTGAGTGCGCGCGCGATCCACGTGGGCGGCCAGAGCGGGGATCCGCAATCGCCGCACTTCACCGACCAGGCCGGCCGCTATGTCACCGGCGACCTGCGCACCGTGTACTTCTGGCCCGACCAGCTTAAGGGGCACACCGAGCGCGTGTATCACCCCGGCCAATAGACGCTGTCACCACGCACGCAGGTATTGCTTCGGTGGTTCGATCTTCTCGCCGAGTTCCTGCGCGGCGCGACGCGGGAAGTACGGATCGCGCAGAAACTCGCGCGCCATGATGATCACGTCGGCCTCGCCGCCTTCGAGGATCGCCTCGGCCTGGCGCGCATCGGTGATCATGCCGACCGCGCCGGTGGCGATCCCGGCCTCGCGCCGGATGCGTGCAGCGAACGGCACCTGGTAACCCGGCCCGAGCGGAATCCGTGCGTGAGGGACGTTGCCGCCCGAGGAGCAATCAACCAGGTCGACGCCGTCCTCGCGCAACACGCGCGCCAGCTCGACGCATTCGTCGATGCCCCAGCCGCCTTCGGTCCAGTCGGTGGCGGACACGCGCACCCACAGCGGCAGCGGTGCCGGCCAGGCTTCGCGCACCGCCGCGATGATCTCGCGCAACAGCCGCGCGCGGTTCTGCAGCGGACCACCGTAGCGATCCGACCGGGTGTTCGAAAGCGGCGAAAGGAACTCGTGCAACAGGTAGCCGTGTGCCGCGTGCAACTCGATCACGTCGAAGCCGGCAGTGCGGGTGCGCCGCGCGGCGTCGCGGAAATCGGCGATCACCTTCGCGATCGCCGCCTCGTCCAGCGCCACCGGAACCGGATGACCCTGGTCGAAGCGAATCGCACTGGGCGCGACCGGCGTCCAGCCGCCGCACTCGGTTGCGACCGGCTTGCCACCGAGCCACGGTGCCGCAGTGCTGGCCTTGCGACCAGCGTGCGCAAGCTGGATGCCCGCCTTCGCACCCTGGCCGTGCATGAACGCGACGATGCGCTGCCACGCCTGCGCTTGCGTGTCAGTCCAGATACCGGTGTCCGCGGCCGAGATGCGCCCTTCCGGGGACACGGCCGTGGCCTCGGTGAACACCAGCCCCGCCCCGCCGACCGCGCGACTCCCCAGGTGCACGAGGTGCCAGTCGTTCGGCACGCCATCCTCCGCGGAGTATTCACACATCGGCGACACCACGATGCGGTTGCGCAACGAAAGACCGCCAATCTCGATGGGCTGCAGGAGCATGGGCGTGGTTCCCTGGATTCGAAGTAGCGGAAGTATGGGCATCGCGCGCCGGTTCAACCATGCGCCCGGCGACTTGCCGACAAGGCAACGGGATTCAAGCGCGCCGCAGCGACCAGAACGGGATGTCGGCACGCAGCCGGTAACCCATGTGTTCGTAGATCGACTTGGCGCGCACGTTCTCGTAGCTCACGTGCAGGAACGGCGTGCGTCCCCCCGTCAGGGTACGGTTGGTCAGCAGCGCGGTCAGCCGGCGCGCGTAACCGCGTCCGGTGAAATCAGGATGGGTGCAGATCGCGCTTATTTCGGTGTGGGTGTCGGTACCGAGGCGTTCGCCGATCATCGCCGCCAGCCTGCCGCCGACGTAAATGCCGAAATAGCGTCCCAGCGCCATCGTGCGCGGACGGAAATAATGCGGGTAGACCAGCGCAACCAGGGCCAGCACGTCCGCGCGATGCGATTTGTCGAGCTCGATGACCGGCGGCCCGTCGACGACATCCAGCGGTTGCTCGCGGACCATTTGTGCCAACGGGCGGAAGGTTTCGAGGTGCCAGGCGGACGACAGCTTCGGTGCGACGCCCAGCAACACTACGCTGTCGCCGGAAGCCAGCAACGGCGTGACCGCCTCGTCGGCGCCGACCTCGGCATCGGCCACGCCGAGGAACGGCGCGAACTCCGGTGGATAGCGCGCGGCCGTGTCGCCGCTGCGGATCGCGAGCGCGGCGTGCCGGGTGTTCAGGGATGACCAGAATGGATTGTCGAGGCCGGACATGCCGCGATGTTAGCGTGCGCGTCCGCCACGGGCGCGGCGTGACGAAAGGCATGGATCACCGGGTTCGGCATCGTGCTAACTTGCCGCCTGGCGCCCCGACACCCGGAAACGATCATGCAACGGAACCGCAGGGAGTTCCTCAGGACGTCGGGCGGCGCGCTGCTCGCCGCCGTGCTGCCGTCCGCGATCGCACGGGTATCGCCAATCCCGCAGGGAGACACCACCGTGAACGCCGCCGACCTCTACCGCAACGCCTTCGTCCTCGACTGCAACACCCTCGCCTCGATCGGCTCGCTGGCGAAGGACAGCGACTTCAGGGACGAACTGGACGCCATCCGCGGGTCCGGCATCGATGCGGTCAAGTCCACACTGGGTGGCGCCAACGGCAGTTTCGAGGAAACCGTGGCCGATATCGCCGCCGCGCAGGCGATGGTCGAAGCGCACCCCGATTTCTTCCTGAAGGTGAAGAACCACGCCGACCTGGAGCGCTGCAAGCCCGAAAACAAGTTCGGGGTGATCTTCTCGTTCGAGGCCGCCTCGATGCTGGGCGACAAGGTCGACC
>JAJXWZ010000173.1 GCA_021781345.1 Pseudomonadota bacterium | reverse complement strand
TCCCGCGGACCCGCCCCCAAGGCCTGCCAGCGATCCAGCAAATGCCGCGCCTGATCGACATCGTTGGCCATCAACGCGAGCTGGACGGCGCGTCCGGCGACAGCCGGCTCGTTTGAAAGCCGCGCGGCCCGGGCGTAATCCGCTGCCGCGTCTGCGACGTCGTTGTGCTGCAGCGCGAATTCGGCGGCGATCAGCAATGCGGATGCCCGGCTGCCGGCGTCTTCGGCCGGAAGCGCAAGCCGGGCCAGCGGCTGTTCGCTGGCTGTCCGCACGGCGCCATGCACCGGCGCCCGGACACACCCGGCCACCAACGCCGCCGCCGCGAGAACCAGGGCAAACGCGCTAAAATGGCCGCACGATTCGCGCCATTCCGGGAAGTTGTCGGGGTGGATACGCACACTTCGCACCGGGAAACCGGTCCTCACTCGTCCTGCTGCCGCACGGCAGCTTAGCTTGTGCCAGCTTAAGTTCCCATGCCGCTGATCGCACTCGGGCTCAACCATCTCACCGCACCGGTCGACCTGCGCGAGCAAGTGGCGATCGACGCGGACGGCACGCCGCCCGCGCTGGCGGATCTTGCGGAGCAGCCGGGCGTCGAGGAAGCCATGATCCTGTCGACCTGCAATCGCACCGAGCTGTATTGCAGCGTCAGCGACGGCGCCGAGCATGCGCCGGCGGCCTGGTTGCACTCCCGCAACCGAATGACCCCGGGGCGGCTCGACGAGTTCCTGTACCGCCACACCGATGACGATGCCGTACGCCACGTGTTCCGCGTCGCGACCGGGCTCGAATCGATGGTGCTGGGCGAACCGCAGATCCTGGGCCAGGTCAAGGACGCCTGGCGGGCGGCGCGTTCGGCGCGGACCCTGCATGCGCCGATGGACCGCCTGCTGCAGAACGCGTTCGCCGTGGCCAAGCGGGTGCGTACCGAGACCCGCATCGGTACCGGCCCGGTATCGGTCGCGTTCACCGCGGTGCGGCTGGTGGAACAGGCCTTCGCCGACCTGCGCGAATCCTGCGTGCTGCTGATCGGCGCGGGCGACACCATCGAACTGGCGGTACGTCACCTGATGGATCGCGGCGTCAAGCGCCTGATCGTCGCCAACCGCACCATCGAGACCGCGCAGGCGCTGGTCAATCCGGTCGGCGGCTACGCGATCGCGCTGGCCGACATGCCAAGGCACCTTGGCGAAGCCGACATCGTGATCTCGGCCACTGCCAGCCGCGAACCGATCCTGGATGCGCCGATGCTCCAGGACGCGCTGCAGCAGCGACGCCGGCGGCCGATGCTGCTGATCGACCTCGCGGTGCCGCGCGACATCGCTCCTGCCGTGGCCGAACTGCCGGACGTGTTCCTGTACACCATCGACGACCTGCAGCAGGCCATCGAGGGCGGCCGCCGCTCGCGCGAGGCGTCGGTGCGCGAAGCCGAAGCCATCATCGACTTGCAGGTCGAGCGTTACCTCGCCTGGCGGCGCGCCGCGGAACTCAACCAGCCGTTGCGCGCCTATCGCGCCAGCGCCGAGGCCCAGCGCGACGCCTTGCTGGCGCGTGCCCGCGAGATGCTGGCCAATGGCCGGGATCCGGGCGAGGCACTGGAGTTCCTGGCCAACACCCTGACCGGCAAGTTGCTGCACACGCCCAGCGTGCGCCTGCACGAGGCCGCCGAACACGGCGACCGGGCCTTGCTGGATGCCGCCAACCGCTTGTTCGACGCGCGCGGGCAAGACACGTGAAACCGCAATTGAGGCGCCGGCTTGAACACCTGCTGGAGCGCCACCACGAGGTCGGCCTGCTGCTGGCCGAACCCGGCGCGGCCGACGATCCCGCGCGCTTCCGCGAATTGTCGCGCGAGTACGCGCAGGCACACGAACTGGCCGAAGTCTTCGCGGCGTCCGAGGGGGCCGCGGCCGAACTCGAGCACGCACGCGCGATGCTGGCCGACCCGGACATGCGCGATCTCGCACGCGAGGAGATCGACCGGCTGGAAGCCAACGCCGCCGGACTCGATGCCCGCCTGCAGGAACTGCTGATTCCGCGCGACCCGCTGGACGATGCCAACCTGTACCTGGAAGTGCGCGCCGGCACCGGCGGCGACGAAGCCGCGCTGTTCGCCGGCGACCTGCTGCGCATGTACCTGCGCTACGCCGAACGCCGCGGCTGGCGCACCGAGCTGCTGTCCGCGCACCCGGGCGAACACGGCGGGTACAAGGAGGCGGTGGCGCGCATCGAGGGCGCCGGTGCCTATGCCGCGCTCAAGTTCGAATCGGGCACGCACCGCGTGCAGCGCGTGCCGGTGACCGAAGCCTCGGGGCGCATCCACACCTCCGCCGCGACGGTGGCGATCCTTCCGGAAATGGAGGAAATCGAAGACATCGAACTGCGCGACGCCGACCTCAAGGTCGACACCTTCCGCGCGTCCGGCGCCGGCGGCCAGCACGTCAACAAGACCGACTCGGCGATCCGCATCACCCACCTGCCGACCGGCATCGTGGTCGAGTGCCAGGACGAGCGCAGCCAGCACAAGAACCGGGCGCGTGCCATGTCGTTGCTGAAGGCGCGGCTGCTCGACGCGCAACGCGCCGAACAGACGGCCAAACAAGCCGCTACGCGCAAGCTGCAGGTCGGGTCGGGCGACCGCAGCCAGCGCATCCGCACCTACAACTTCCCGCAGGGTCGCGTCACCGACCACCGCATCAACCTGACCCTGCACCAGTTGCCGCAGATCCTCGAAGGCGACCTCGACGAGATGGTCGGCGCGCTGGCGCGCGAGGCCCACGCCGAAGCGCTGGCACAACTCGCGGAGCCGGCATGAGCGACGAGGCCGACACCACGCCCGTCGCGCGCGTCGTCGAACTGCTGCAACGTGGCGACGCCGAAAGCGCGCAGGCCCTGGCACGCGCGCTGCGCGGCGAGCATCCCGACGACACCGAGCTGGCGCGCCTGCACGGCGTGGCCCTGTTGATGCTGGGCCGCACCGCCGAGGCCGCGGATGCCATGCAGGAGGCCCTGCGCATCGCGCCGGCCAACATCGAGGCGCAGAGCAATCTCGCCAGCGCCCTGCTGGCGGCCGGCAAGTCCGGCGAAGCCATCGACCTGCTCGAACGCGCGGTCGCGACGCGCCCCGCCGACGCCGCGCTGCGCAACAATCTCGCGAACGCCCTGCGCGCCGCCGGCGACGATGCCGCCGCGCGCGAAGCTTACCTCGCCGCGCTCGCGATCGAACCGGATCATTTCAACGCCATCGTCAACCTGGCCGCGACCGAACTGTCGCTGGGCATGGCCGCGGAAGCCGAAACGCGATTGCGCAAGTTGCTCGAACAACAGCCACACCCGCAGGCGCTGCTGCTGCTCGGACACGTCCTGCACCGCCAACTGCACTACGCCGAGGCGCAGGCGGTCTACGAACGCGCCGCGCAGGCCGCGCCGAACGCCGCGCAGTTCCCGTACCACGCCGGCCTGATGGCCGACGAGCAGCACCATTACGCCGAAGCCGCGCGGCTGTATCGGCGCGCGCTGCAACTCGATCCCGACCTGCGCCTCGCCGAAGGCCAGCTGCTGTTCGTGCTGCGGCGCGTGTACGACTGGGACGCCGCAGAACCACTGGCCAAGCGCGTCCGCACCCGCGCGCTGGACGGCTCCGGGGAAATCGATCCGTTCGCATTCCTGGCCGAGGATGCCACGGCCGCCGAGCAGCTCGCCTGCGCCCGCGCCCGCGCCGCGCGCATCGAGCGCGACGCCCGACCGCTGCGGCAACACTTCCGTTTCAAACACAGACCACGCGAATCCGGCGGGCGCCTCAAGGTCGGCTTCGTGTCGGCCGGCTTCCACGCCCACGCGACCGCGCTGCTGGCCGTGTCCATGTTCGAACACCTGGGACGGCGCGACGACCTGGAAGTCCACCTGTTCGCGACCACCCCCGACGACGGCAGCGACGCGCGCCGGCGCCTGCGCGCAGCGGTGCATGCCCTGCACGAAGTCGCGTTGCAACCCGCCGCCGCGATCGCGCAACGCGTGCACGCCACCGGTATCGACGTGCTGATCGACGTCGACGGCTGGTGCGCGGGCGGCGTGCCCGGCGTGTTCGCGCAGCGACCCGCGCCGGTGCAGGCAAGCTGGCTGGCCTATCCCGGCACCTCCGGCGCAAGTTTCATCGACTACCTGATCGCCGACCGCTTCCTGGTCCCCGAGCCGCTGCAGCGCTTCTACTCGGAATCCATCGCGTACCTGCCGCGCTGCTACCAGCCCTCCGATCCTGCGCGCCCGGTCAACGCCTCGCCGCCGCGCTCGGCATTCGGCCTGCCCGGCGACACCGTGGTGTTCGCCAGCTTCAACAACGCGTGGAAGCTCAACGCGGCTAGTTTCAACCGCATGTGCGCGGTGCTGCGCGAAGCCAAGGACAGCGTGCTGTGGCTGCTGGCGACCAGCCGCGAAGCCGACGCCCGCCTGCGTGACGCGGCGCGCCTGCGCGGACTCGACCCGCACCGGCTGGTGTTCTCGCCGTCACTGCCGCACCTGCAACACCTCGCGCGCTACAAGCTGGCCGACCTGCTCCTCGACACCAATCCGTACAATGCGCACACCACCGCGTCCGACGCGATCTGGGCCGGCTGCCCGGTGCTGACGCGTCCCGGCGAAACCTTCGCCTCGCGCGTCGCCGGCAGCCTCAACCATCACCTGGGCATGCCGGAGCTGATCGCCCGCGACGACAAGGCCTTCATCGAAATCGCGATCCGGTATGGCAGCGACCTGTCGGTGCTAACTGCGCTGCACCAGCGCCTCGTGAAACAACGCCAGGAATCGGGCCTGTTCGACATGCGCGGCTACGCCGACGACTTCGCCGCGCTGCTGCACGCGATGCACGAGCGCCAGCTCAAGGGCTTGCGCCCCGAGCATATCGTGATGCCGGCGCTGGAGTGGGAGGATTGACGTGTGTGTCGGTAAGATCAGGCGCAGTCGGCTTTGTTTGCGGCAAATCGCTTCTATGATTTTTTGTTCGAAACGGACATGACCGTTCTCTTTCATCCCGCACCGTACGAAAACGATGTCCGGACGGCTGCGTAACGGGCCGCGCCGGTTGAACCTTAGTCTTGGTCTTGCTGCAGGGGTGCGCGCCTGCCGATTGCTGATGACCACGATGACGAACTAGGGTTGAGGCCAAGCTCTACCGGCAGCGACCAAGTCTATACTTGTCGGATGACGTCTACAGACCGGTTTGTTTCGCTGACCTTGTGCGTGCTGACGGTATCGGACTCGCGCACGCTGGCCGAGGACACGTCGGGCCAATTCCTCGTCGACGCACTGATTGAAGCGGGGCACACACTGCACGAGCGCAAGCTGCTGCGCGACGACCGTTACGCGATCCGCGCGCAGGTGGCGACGTGGATCGCCGATGCCGCGGTGCACGGTGTGCTGATCACCGGCGGCACCGGTTTCACGGGACGCGATTCGACCCCGGAGGCGGTATTGCCGCTGCTGGACACGGAGATGCCGGGTTTCGGCGAGCTGTTCCGCGCGATCAGCTTCGAGGAGATCGGCACGTCATCATTGCAGTCACGCGCGTTCGCGGGCCTGTCCAACCAGACCTTCGTGTTCGCCCTGCCCGGCTC
>JAJXWZ010000121.1 GCA_021781345.1 Pseudomonadota bacterium | reverse complement strand
TCCGATCTGGACGTGCGCGGGCAGAACCGCGGCGCGCTGGTGCTGGAACAGTCCAGCCAGGCGCTGCCGTTGCTGACCAACCGCGCGTTGCTCGGCCTGATGCTGGCCAGCATCGCGGTACTGCTGATTGCGGGGGCCGTGTTGTTTGCGTTCGCGACCTGGCTGTCGGTGCGCATCGGCCGGCTGCGCGATGCCGCCGAGCACGCCCAGCGGCACGAAGGCCTCGAATCGGCCAGGCTTCCGCTGGTGGAGGATCGCGACGAACTCGGCGATCTGGCGCGCAGCCTGTCACGCCTGCTGGAGTCGGTCGGCACCTATACCGAATACCTGCGCAAGCTCGCGTCCAACCTGTCGCACGAACTCAATACCCCACTGGCGATCGTGCGCTCGTCGCTGGAAAACCTCGAACACGCGGAACTGCCGCCCGAAGCGGTACCTTACCTTGCACGCGCGCGCGACGGCACCGCGCGCATCGGCACCATCGTGCGCGCGATGAGCGAAGCCAGCCGCATGGAACGCGCGATGGCCTCTGCCGACGGCGAGGACATGGACCTTGCGCAGGTCGTGCGCGGGTGCGCGGAAGCGTACCGACCCCTAGCCGTGCCGCGCGAGCTGGAATGCAAGATCCCGGACCGCACGGTGCCCCTGTACGGCGCTCCGGAACTGATCGCGCAGGCGCTGGACAAGCTGTTCGACAACGCGCTTTCGTTCACGCCCGCCGATGGCTGGATCCGCATCGCGCTGGAACAGGGCGACGACGGCGAGGCGCGCATCGTGGTGGCCAACAAGGGATCGCACCTGCCCGACTCCATGCAGGGGCAACTGTTCGATTCCCTGGTCAGCGTGCGCGGCACCGGCGCGCGTGCAGGTACGCCCCACCTCGGCCTCGGTTTGTACGTGGTGCGTCTGGTCGCGGAGTTGCACCAAGGCCGTGCGTCCGGACGCAACACCGAGGACGGCGTGGCGTTCGAGATGAGCCTGCGCGGCATGCGGCGCGCGGAGGGCGAATAGACGGGCATGCGCCTGGATCCATGCAGTGATGCTCGATCACGGATGCGTTGCGTCGAGCGGGCATCGTCGCTGCAGGCGACACCAGGACGGTCATTCCAGACTCCAAGAATGGTGGCGCGTGAGGCATTGTTCGCGATGGTTCTCTAGAATTAGGCGTCTGCAAAGGAACCATCCGTGATCGACCAAGCCCGATTCGATGCACTGGCCCGCGAGGGACACAACCGCATCCCGCTGGTACGCGAGGTGTTGTCCGACCTCGACACGCCATTGTCGGTGTACCTTAAGCTCGCCGACGGGCCTTTCACCTTCCTGCTGGAATCGGTCGAGGGCGGCGCGAATTGGGGCCGCTACTCGATCATCGGCCTGCCCGCCCGGCGCGCCTTCAGCTTCCGCGCGCACACGCTTAGCGTGATCGAGGACGGGGCGGTCGTCGAATCCCGCGAGGTGTCCGATCCGCTTGCCGAGGTCGAGCGCCTGCGCGCGGAATATCGCGTGCCTCACCTGCCGGACCTGCCGGCATTCACCGGCGGACTGGTGGGTTATTTCGGCTTCGAAACCGTCGGCTACGTCGAGCCACGTCTCGCGCGCTGGGATCGCCCCGATGAAATCGGCACGCCCGACATCCTGCTGTTGCTGGCCGAGGAAGTCGCCGTGTTCGACAACCTCAAGGGCCGGCTTTACCTGATCGTGCACGCCGACCCCGGGCGACCCCACGCCTACGCGCGGGCGCAGCGCCGGCTGGATGCGCTGGCGCATCACCTGCGCCAGGGAGGCGCGGCGTACCCGCAGGCGACCCACGCGGCGGTGCTGGACGAACGCGACTTCAAGTCGTCTTTCACTAGGGAAGGGTTCGAGGCGATGGTGGAGCGCTGCAAGGAATACATCCGCGCCGGCGACGTGTTCCAGGTGGTGCCTTCGCAACGCCTGAGCATCGGCTTCAATGCAAGGCCCATCGACGTCTACCGCGCGCTGCGCGCGTTAAATCCGTCGCCCTACATGTATTTCTTCGACCTCGGCGAAACTCAGGTCGTCGGATCGTCGCCGGAAATCCTGGCGCGACTGAAGGACGGCAAGGTCGTCGTGAGGCCGCTGGCTGGTACCCGCAAGCGTGGCGCGACGCCGGAAGAGGACGCGGCGTTGGAAAGGGAATTGCTGGCCGATCCCAAGGAGCGCGCCGAACACCTGATGCTGATCGACCTCGGCCGCAACGACGTCGGCCGCATCAGCGAAACCGGCACGGTCAAGGTCAGCGATTCGTTCGCGATCGAGCGTTACTCGCACGTGATGCACATCGTCTCGCAGGTCGAAGGCAACGTGAAGCCCGGGACTGCCTACATGGACGCCTTGCGCGCGACATTCCCCGCTGGCACGCTGTCGGGTGCGCCCAAGATCCGCGCGATCGAGATCATCCAGGAACTGGAACCCTTCAAGCGCAACATCTACGCCGGCGCGATCGGCTGGATCGGCTGGTGGGGCGACGCCGACACCGCCATCGCCATCCGCACCGCCGTGATCCAGGATGGCCGTCTGCACGTGCAGGCTGGCGCCGGCATCGTCCACGACTCCGATCCCGCGGCCGAATGGGAAGAGACCATGAGCAAGGGCCGCGCGTTGTTTCGTGCCGTGGCGCAGGCGGTCAGGGGACTTTGAATTGCTTTGCTGGTGGACCCGCTGGCATGCCGGCGCAGGCCGGGATCCAGCGGTTTTCCTCCCACCTCGGCATAGGATGGCGCTTGCATCGGGTCAGGGTCCGCGCTTGCGCACCGTCGATGACTCTGCATCCATGTATTTGCCGCGTCGTACCAGTGTGCGGATTGCTTCGCCCGCAAGCAAAGTCGCCCGCGGGTGAAAGCTCATTTCTAGAGTTGCGTGGCAATAAATGCACGTCCGTCAGGGCACTACCTGATCGGCGTGCGCGGTCGTGCCCGTGGCCAGAAACGCATCTCGCTGCTTGGCGGGCTCACCGCCAATCCGTCGGACCGCCGCGTAGAAGCGCCTCCAGTCGTCGCCGCAGCGCTTGAACAGGGCCGCGAAGGCCGGCACGCCGCGGTCGTAGAGCCCGAACGGCAGCAACCTGGCGTTGTTGATCGGCGTATCGAACCAGCGGTCGTAATCGTGGTTGCCGTGCCATGTGGTGTCGCGCATGTGTTCGTACTCGCTGCGCATGGCGACGAAGACCCGGGCCTTGCGCGAGCGCTTGATCGCACCGGGGAGGTCGCTTGCATACAGCGACTTCAGCTTTTCGCGCGTGGCCATTACCAGCTCCGTGAATTGCCGTTTGCGCACGGCCGCCGCGGGGTCGGGCGGCGGCAGGTGGTTGTACGCAAGCCATTGGCGCAGTCCTTCGCGTTGCACGAAGGTCGCGAAGGATTCGTTGAAGGCGGTATCGTTCCTGACGTAGTACTCCTGGTGCGCGAGCTCATGGAAGATCGTGCCGACCAGCTCGTCGTCGCTCCAGCGGTCCATGCTGCTGAGCAACGGATCGGCGAAGTGGCCCAGCGTGGAATACGCTGGGACGCCGCCGATCCAGACGTCGTCGCCTCGTTTCGCCAGCTTGTCCGCCAGCGCCTGCGCGCGATCCCTCCGGTAGAAGCCTTGGTAGGCCACGCAACCGGCGATGGGGAAGCAATGTTCGATCGGCCGCAACGAGAGCTCCGGCGTCGCGAACACGTTCCACATCACGAACGGGCGGTGGATATCGGCATAGGTCATGTAACTCTTGTTGCGTGGCAAGCCCAGGGTGTCGGAAGCAAAGGCGCGGGCGCGCAGGGCGAGCCGCAGCCGGGCACGCAACCGCGGCGAGGTCGCCGGATCGTCGATGACTTGCGGGATGGGCTTGCGTGCGCCGAGCACCGCCATCTCACCGCCCGCGAGGTGCGCGTAATAGGCGAGAGTGGAACAGCCGGCCAGCAGTGACGCCAGTACCGCGGCAGCCACTGCATGAGCGAATGGCTTCGGTTGCAGTCGATGTCCGTCCACGAGGTCGTCCGTGCCGGAGACGTCCGGGCACACCAAGATAGCGCGCACAGGGCATGGCTGCGGCTGGCGCCGCTATTCGGACGGTGTCGCTTCCTGCCGCACGCGCACGCCGTCACGTATGCGATCGCTGGGATGGACGATGACGCGATCGCCTGGACGCAGCCCGGCCAGCACCTCCGCGAACTCGTCGCTGGCATGCCCGATGGAGATCGCCGCGCGCACGGCGCGCCCTTTGCGCAGCACGAATGCCGCCCAGCCACCGCCCTGCCTGAACAGCGCGGACACCGGTACCCGAACCACATCCGGCTTGCTCCAGACCGTGATGTGCACGATCACCCTGAAGCCGTCGGCAAGCGTCGACCACGGCGCAGATGACCCGGCGGGATCGAGCAGCACGTTGACGCGTTGCTCCTCCACGCCCAGCGCCGATACCTTCGTGAAGCCGGCGGGTTCAACCCGCCGGACGCGCGCATCCAGCGGCACCGGTCCACCCCAATCCGTGATGCTCGCGGCATCGCCCGCCCGCACCTTCACGGCATCTTCGGAAATCAACTCGGCCACCACTTCGATCTTGCGAGGATCGCCGACTTCCAGGATCGGTGCGCCCGCCGGCAGTGCCGTTTCGCTCTCGCTCGCGACCCGCAGCACCGACCCGGACACGGGCGCAACCAGCGGAATGCTGTCCCGCGCCGACTGCCCGGTGGCGTTGCCGGGATCGATCAGCAGTGCGCGCGCGGCAACGAGATCGGAGCCCTTTACTTTCAGCGCAGCCTCCGCGGAGGCCAGCGCGGCAGTGGCCGAATCTCGTTCGAGCCTGGCGCGTTCCAGGTTCGCACGGCTGGTCGCGTCGAGTTTCATCAGCGCTTCGGTGCGTGCGTACTCCGAAGTGGCGAACGCGAGTTGGGCCCGCTGCCGCCGAACCTCGGCCGCGGCCAGCGCTTGCGCGGCCTGCGCGGCATCTACCGCGGCCGTTGCCTGGGCGCGCGTGCGCACGTCCAGGAAGCTTGGCGGGATGGGCTGCAGTTCCGCGACCAGGGTCTTGCCACCGACCACTTCGTCGCCGGGGTGGACCTCCACGCGCAGGAGCCTGCCGCCGACGGGTGCGGACAGCCGATAGATCTCGCGGATGCGGGTACGGCCGTTGTCGGATACCTGGATCGCCATGGGCCCGCGCGTGACCCCGGCCACTTCCACCGGCAGCGCGCGCGGCAGGAAGCTCCATGCCAAGGCGCCCGCGACGACGAGCGCAAGCATGGCGATGAAAACCGCGCGGCGGTGGCCGGGGTGCATGGTCATTCCCTCGCTTTCAGGACCGCGACCAGGTCGAGTCGATGGATGCGCCATGCGATCATCGCGGCGGAGGTCGTGGCCGAGGCCAATACGATGCCGATGGCGATTCCGTAAGTCGACGGCTGCATGGCGAAGGGAATGCGGAAGAGCTTGGTCTCCATGGCGCGGGCGGTGGCCCAGGCGAGTCCGCGGCCCAGCGCGCACCCGATCGGCAATCCGGCCAGCACCAGCAGGGCCAGTTCGCCCAGCAGCACGTAGCTCACTTCGAATCGCGTGAATCCGAGGATGCGCAGGCTGGCCAGCTCGCGACCGCGTTCGGACAGCGAGATGCGGGCCGCGT
>JAJXWZ010000111.1 GCA_021781345.1 Pseudomonadota bacterium | reverse complement strand
GTGCAACCTCGCGGGCTCGGAAGGCGTGTCGCCATTGACGCCGAAGTCGACGACCTTCGGTCCGATGGCACCAAAGTTGAGGAACACGGAGGAAGCGCCGGGCCCTCCGTTGAAGGCGAACGTGACCGGCCGGTTCTTGCCGGGCACCGTGTAGGCGGTGTACACGACTTGCGCGATGGTCTTGCCCTTCTCGTCGCGTACCGGAAGCCAGCCGACCGTGACGGTGTAGTTCAACGTGTGGCCATCGACCACGACGCTCTGTTGCTTGTGCGCATCGGCCGGGAACGGTGGCAACTGGAATGCGGAGGCGCCAGTGGCCTGCTTCCCGGAAGTATCGGCATGCGAGACTGGTGCGACCGCACACGCGATCAGGCCGGCGACGGAAAACGCCGTCGTGAGGAAGGACTTTTGCATCGGCGGGTTCCCCGTGGAAAACTTGCGAGCTTAGCGACCCGCGAGCGGGCGCGACCGTGCTGAAAGGCACGGTCGCCCGCACGACCCCAACGCGATCGCGGCGCGGCCTGCGTTCAACGCTGGGTGCTGCCCGCCGCGGCCGGGCCCGATGCGGAGCCTGTGGTCGCCGGTTGTGCTTGCGGCTGCGCGTATTGCCCTACCTGCAGGGTGTAGCCTGCACGGCTGCCGGGCGGCAGAGCCGCGGGATCCGCATACACCCGCACCGTCAATTCCGCGGCAGCCGCGATCGGCGCGGACCAGGAGGCGGCGTGGGTGGTGGCACTGTCGACGAGTGTCTGGCCGGTGGCCGTGTCCATGACCTTGAAATGCACCACCGGGTTGTTCGACGCGAGGTTGACGGCGAGCGTCTTGCCCGCCGCGACCACGACCGTGTAATCGTGCGCGGAACCTTGCGCGTCGAGCGTTCCGGCTTCCTGTGCCCATGGATTGCCGGGCTGGAAGGTCACCGGCGTCGAGGCCGGTTGCATGTCCGATTCCCCGTATTGTCCGATCTGCAACGCGTACTTGGCCTTCTCGTCGCGCTGCATGGCATCGGGCTGCACGTAGACATGGATCAGGTAAGTATCGCCTGCGGCGGCGGGCGGCGCGGACCAGGTCGTCGCACCCGTCTGGTAGGTATCGACGAGCTGTTTGCGCTGCGTTTCGTTCCTGACCTTGAAAAACACGTTGGGGTCGCGGGTGACCAGGTTGATCTGGAGGGTCTTGCCGCCTTCCACCACGACCGAATAGTCGTGCTGGTCATCGAAACGGCTGAGGGTGTTGACTTCCTGCACCCAGGGATTGTTCGGCTGGAACGTTACGGTGACGGTCGAATCGGCGAGCGCCGGCAGCGGCAGACCTGCACCGGTGGCCCCGATCGCGACGAACATGGCGACGGCAGGTACGAGACGGAACGATGACATGGGGAATCCTCGTGCTTTCGGATCGATGTGTCCTTGCGGGCGGCAAACGACGGGCACCATCATGGTCGGGTTGTCGCGATGCGCGAGCATACAACGCCGCACGCCCGGGCGGTCGCCGCTGGCACGGCGACCGCCACGTGATGACGATGCCTCAGCGGTCCCGTCCGGCGCTTCCAGACCGATGGCAGGCAGTGCCGTCGTCGACCTGCGTGACGGCCCCCGCCACGGCATCCACCGTGCGGCTGTAGCAGCCGCCGCGCGAGTCGGTGAACACGTAGCCCTGCGATGCTTGCTGGCCGGTCGGGCCGGTGAAGTTGCCGTTCGGATCGAAGTTCAAGGTATCCGCCGCGGAGTCCGTCTGCGCGCGGTCGAAGGCGAAATGTCCGCCGGGTCCGCCCTCGCTGTAGTCCTTCGCGTAATGCTGCAGCACATTCGTGGACTGGGTCTCGCTCCCATCATTGGCAACTTGCACGTTGATGTCCATGTCGAGCGGGAACGACCACCGGGTGGTCGCGTTCGCGGGGCCGTCCAGCGGTCGTCCATAGGATCGCTGGGAGGCCGAACTGCTCTGCTCGATGGCCTGCTCGTATTGCGTGGCGCTCGACGTGATCTGCTGGCTGTTGTCGAAATCAACGTCCTGGATCACGCTCGACGACGCCCTGCCGTGCGGCGTATCGAGGTACCCGCGCGTGACCAGGCTGTGATGCGAAGTCACGTCGAAGTCGAAATGGATGCCATCTGGGTTGATGGTGTTGGTCTGGACCGGATGCACGCCGCTGTCGACGTCCTGGGTCAACGCGCCGCTAAGCTGCGAGACCCCCTGGTCCTGGTACAACAACACCGTCGCGGCGGTCGCGAAGTATTGGCTGTTGTTCTGGAAAGCCGGGTCGCCGGTGACCACGCCGACACTGATCGTGTGCGGCTGGCCGTCGTCCAGCAAGCCCGCGAACGGCGTGATGTCGACGCGGTAGGGTTCGAAGTTCAGCGTTTGCACGCCGGGGATCGGCCGCCACAGGTAAGGATCGATGCCGCCCGTGTACACCCAGCCCGAGATCGGCACGATGCCGGCGGGCTTGCCGTCGATCGTGACTTCGGCTTCGCGGAATGCCGTGCCGCCGCAGCCGGTCAGGGCGATGTAGCCGTCCGGACCACACGAGTACCAGAATTCGTCGCCCGACTGCGGTTCGGCAACCACGTCCACATAGGCCCGGTCGATGTTCGAAGGCAACGTGAACGTACGCGCCAGCGGTGTTCCGTCGGTGGAGACGTTCGCGTACGTGCCGGCGGGATCGGAAGACAACGACAGCACCTGGTCGGGCACGCGTGGCGCGGGGTATTCCGGCGTGGCAGGGTAGAAATCGAGTTCGGCGCTGCCAGTGATCGAGCCGTTGTAGGTGCTGTTGTAGATGTTGTACAGCGAGGTGTTGCCGGCCTGCGGCGCCATCAGCAGAGCGGAGAGGTCGGTGACGTCTCGTTCGACATGCCAGCTCGGGCTGCGCGATGCGGAGGGCTCCTGGGTGGTACCGAAGTAAATGTTGGCGCCACCGATCCAGACGCTGGCCGTGCGATCGAACTGCCGTCCCGTGGTCACGTTGTAGTCGGCCTTGAACACGACCTTGTTCCAGGGGCCGGCGCAACCCGCAGGCGGCGTGTAGTCGAACGGATGGTTGGCGTAATCGTCGAAGGTACCGGTCGGGGAGTCGGCGGTATAAAGCGTCACCACGCAAGGTGTCTCGGCGGGAACCGGCACCAGCGGGTCGGCCACGGCCACGCCGGTTTCGCCGATCGCGATCGGTGGCCCGACGATGGGTTCTGGCGCCATCGCGGCGGCGACGCTGATGGCTGCAAGCAGGCTGGCGGTTAGTATGACGACTTTGCTCGGTGCGCGGACTCGCGATGCTGCGTGCATGGGTTCCTCCTCCGACTGGTTGGCTCGACTCCCGGGATAGCCACTGCAGCCTAGCACCAAATGTGACCAATCGTTACACCGGAATCCTTGCTCGCCGCCCACGAAATCCGTCTTACGAACTCTGCCGGAATTGAATCGACATGCTTACGACTCTCGCCATCCTCGCCATCACCTGCATCGTTTCATTTGCCGCCTTCAAGGACCGCAAGCTCATGCAGCGCCTGCTGTTGTGGCCACCCGCGGTCGAGAAGAAGCACGAGTACTGGCGCCTTGTGAGTTACGGCCTGGTGCATGCGGACGGCCAGCACCTGCTGTTCAACATGATCACGTTGTTCTTCTTCGGGCGTGCGATGGAAGGACTCTACAACTTTGCGCTCGGGCCGCTCGGGTTCGTGGGTTTCTACCTCGGCGGGTTGCTGGTCTCGATCCTCCCGACCTACATCAAGAACCGGCACAACCCCAATTACTACAGCCTCGGCGCCTCCGGCGCGGTGTCGGCGGTGCTGTTCGCGTTCATCCTGTGGCGGCCATGGTCGATGATCCTGGTGTTCGTGATCCCGGTGCCGGCGATCCTGTATGCGATCGCATTTCTCGCTTATTCGATCTACATGGACCATCGCGGCGGCGGTTACGTCAACCACAGCGCGCATTCCTGGGGCGCGGCCTACGGCATCGTTTTCACCGTGTTGATGGATCCGCGCATCACCGTTGTCTTCATGCAACAACTGATGCACCCCGGCTTCGGCGGTTGATTCCTGCTCCGTGGCAGCGGAATCGGGCGGTGAACGTTACAATGGTTGGTGCAGGCGCCAGCAGCGCCCACCCATCACGCAAACGGAATTTCCATGAGCGAACCTATCGGCAACAGCCGGCCGTTGCCTGGCAGCAAGTTCGTCACTCCGCAAGGTACCCGGGCGGTGAAAGACGGCATTCGCCCGAGCGCGCTGAGCACGGTCCCCGATGCTGGGCGCAAGCCGCCGTGGCTGAGGGTTAAATTGCCGGCGGGCGCCAAGTTCGAGGAGATACGCGACATCGTGCGCACACACAGGTTGTCGACCGTGTGCGCCGAATCGAAATGCCCGAACATCGCCGAATGCTGGGGACGCGGGACCGCCACCTTGATGCTGATGGGTTCGGTGTGCACGCGCGCCTGCAGGTTCTGCTCGGTGGCGACCGGCAACCCGCATGGCTGGCTGGACCAGCGCGAGCCGGACAGCGTTGCCGACGCGGTCGCCCTGATGGATCTGAAATACGTGGTGCTGACCTCGGTCGATCGCGACGACCTGCCCGACGGCGGTGCCAGCCATTACGCGGCATGCATACGCGCCATCCATGCGCGCATGCCTGAAACCGCGGTGGAGGCCTTGACCCCGGATTTCGCCGGCCGCCATCAACATGTCGCCAGCGTGCTCGATGCGGGCCTGGCCACGTACGCGCAAAACATCGAAACCGTCGAACGGCTCACGCATCCCGTGCGCGACGCACGCGCTGGCTACCGCCGGACCCTGGACATCCTCAAGTTCGCCAAATCCTACGCACCGAAAACCGTCACCAAGACCAGCATGATGCTGGGCCTGGGCGAAACCGACGAGGAGATCGAGCGGACGCTGGCGGACATCCGAGCCGCAGACGTGGATGTCGTGACCATGGGCCAATACATGAGGCCCACCCGCAACCACCTGCCGGTCGAACGCTTCGTGACGCCCGAGCAGTTCATGGCTTACCGGGAGATCGCGCTGGGCATGGGCTTCCTCGAGGTGGTCTCGGGACCGCTGGTGCGTTCGAGCTATCGTGCCGAGCGGGTCCTGGAGCACAACAACGTCGGCCTGGATCCGGCCATCGCCGAGGGGATCCGCGAGTCGGCCGGGCTGCGATGCTGAAACGGGCCGGTCCGCGGCTCGCTGCCACGGGGGTAACGCGGGCCGGGAGCCTGCGCAGTCACATGGGTCGGCCGGGGCAAGTGGTTGTCCAGCCTGTTTAAATCACGGCTTTCGAGTGCCGCTTGCCGCGCCCCGTGAACGCCTGGCCTGTCGCAAGGCCTGCATGGCATCGCCGAATGAGGCCTCCCGCACGGTGGCTTGCCAACGCCCGCCCTGATCGTGGTCGAAGTCGCGCGTCCGTCGAGGTTCGGGAGAGGGATCAACGGGATACACGTGCGGCAGAGCCGCGTTCATGCGATAATCGAACCAGCCCGACGCTCGGATCCTGCGAATGACGGCGTGGCACGGTGGCTGCCGTTGTGGCCGGATCGCCTTCGAGATCGATGGCGAAATCGGCGCCGTGATGGAGTGCAAATGTTCGCACGGCCGACCCAAGGGTTGCCCAATGTGGTTTTGCGCCGCAATTGGTTGTAGTTGGCGATGCCGGAAGCGGACATGAGCACCTAT